>CAYHFE010000060.1:0-21695 GCA_964355375.1 uncultured Verrucomicrobiota bacterium | reverse complement strand
AAAGAATTCTTTTGCGATGACCTTGATTTTGGATAAGCTTCGGCCCATTTCCGCAATCCCGCATGGCTGAAAAGAGATTTAACGTTTTGCCGGGCTTCGGCCTGACGATGGGTTTCACGCTCTTTTATTTGAGCGCGATTGTGCTCATTCCGATCGCCGGCTTATTCATCAAGACGTTTGAACTGACGTGGGCCGATTTTTGGCGTCTCGCCACCACCGAACGCGCCCTCGCCGCCTATGAACTGACCTTTGGCGCGTCGCTCGTCGCCGCCCTGGCGAACGCGGTCTTCGGGACCCTGCTGGCTTGGGTGCTCGTCCGGTATGAGTTTCCGGGGCGGCGCATCATTGACGCCCTCGTCGATTTCCCGTTCGCCCTGCCCACCGCCGTCGCTGGACTGACCCTCGCCGACCTGTTCTCCGAGGGGGGCTGGTTGGGCCGGTTTCTGGTGCCCCTCGGAATCAAAGGAGCCTTCACTCCAGTGGGCGTGATCATCGCGTTGACGTTCGTCGGCATGCCGTTCGTGGTGCGCACTCTCCAACCGGTCCTGGAGCAGCTTGAACGCGAAGTCGAAGAGGCGGCCGCGACCCTGGGCGCCGGTCGGCTGCGGACTTTCGTGAGCATCCTCGCTCCGACCCTGTTGCCGACCATCGTGACTGGATTTGCGCTCGCGTTCGCCCGGGCCATCGGTGAGTACGGTTCGATCGTCTTCATTTCCGGGAACCTGCCGTTCAAAACGGAAATCGCTCCCTACCTCATTGTCATGCGCTTGGAAGAGTACAACTATTCCGGAGCCATGGCCATCGCCGTGGTGCTCCTGGTGATTTCTTTCGGGCTCCTGGGCATCATCAACTGGCTGGAGCAATGGGCCAGCCAATACGAGAAATAGTCCATGACCGGATTCGTCAACAAACATCAGCACGCGCACAAGTCGCAGCGAGGCACCGAGGAAACCCCGTTGGTCAAGTGGACCTTGGTGGCGGTCGCCCTGGCCTTCTCTCTGGTCTTTTTGCTCCTCCCTTTGATCAACGTCTTTGTCCAAGCCTTCGGCAAAGGATTCTCGGTCTATTGGAAGTCGTTGACTGACCCCGATGCGCAATCGGCGATTTGGCTGACCCTCACCGTGGCCGCCATTACGGTGCCGTTGAATGTGGTGTTCGGCTTGGCGGCGTCCTGGGCCATCGCCAAGTTCGAGTTTCGCGGAAAGTCGATTCTGATCACGCTGATCGACCTGCCGTTCTCGGTTTCGCCCGTCGTCGCGGGCTTGATGTTCATCATTCTTTTCGGACTGCAAGGGTTCTTCGGCTCCTGGCTGCAAGAGCACGATCTCAAAATCATCTTTGCCATCCCAGGCATTGTGTTGGCGACGGTCTTCGTGACCTTTCCCTTTGTCGCGCGCGAATTGATTCCGGTCATGCAGGCGACCGGCTCGGAGCAGGAACAGGCTGCGCTCACTCTGGGTGCGTCGGGATGGCAAACGTTTTGGCATGTCACACTCCCGTCGGTCAAATGGGGGTTGATTTACGGCGTGATCCTATGCAACGCCCGCGCCATGGGCGAGTTCGGGGCCGTCTCGGTCGTCTCCGGACATATCACGGGCCTCACGGATACCATGCCCTTGCGCGTGGAGAAGCTTTACAACGAATACAACAGCGCCGGGGCCTTCGCGGTGGCCAGCCTGCTCGCGCTGCTGGCGCTTTTCACGCTCGGGATTAAGACGTTTCTCGAATGGCGCACCCAACGGGAGCATCAACTGGCTCAGGCGCCCACCGCTCACAACCCCGCCAGCGCCGAAAATGCGCGACCGGCCGGCAACCCATGAGTATTGAATTACGCAGCGTGAGCAAGATGTTCGGCGCGGTCGCCGCCGTCAAAGGAGTCAGCTTCTCGGTCCACGAGGGCGAGCTTCTGGCCTTGCTCGGCCCGAGCGGCGGAGGAAAGACCACCGTGTTGCGGATGATCGCGGGCCTGGAGATTCCATCGGAGGGCGACATCTACATCAAAGGGCAGAGGGTCAATGATATTCCGGTCCAACGTCGCAACATCGGGTTTGTTTTCCAGAATTACGCGCTCTTCAAAAACATGTCGGTGTTCAAGAACATCGCCTTCGGACTAAAGATCAAAAAATGGCCCAAGTCCGATATCGAGGCTCGAGTCGGCGAACTGCTTCAATTGCTCGGCCTCGAGGGCCTCGATCGGCGGTATCCGCATCAACTCTCCGGCGGACAGCGCCAGCGCGTGGCCATCGCCCGGGCCTTGGCTCCGCAGCCGTCCGTGCTTCTGCTCGACGAACCTTTCGGGGCCGTCGATGCCAAGATTCGCCAGGAGCTTCGGGAATGGTTGGTCCGCCTGCACCATGACTTGAATGTCACCACGCTCTTCGTCACCCACGACCAGGAAGAAGCCATGGAGGTCTCCAACCGGATCGTGATTTTCTCGCGAGGGAACCTGGAACAGATCGGCACGCCGCGAGAGGTGTATGAAGAGCCCACCAATGAATTTGTCGCCCAGTTTATTGGAGTGATGAACGTGCTCGATCTGCACGTGAAAGACGGATTAGGCCGGGCCGGAGAACTCCAGTTTCCCGCGCCCGGGCGTCCGGATGGCAGCCGCCTGCGCATCGGTTTTCGTCCCTTCGCCGTTCACGTCTCGCCCGACCCGCGCCAATACCCGTACCGCGCTGTTCTCCGTCACACCTTCTTCCTCGGGGTCATGCTGCGTCTCGAGCTCGAACTCCCCTCGGGCATGATCGTCCGCTGCCGCATGACCAAGGAGGAATACTCCCACCTCGGACTCAAGGAGGATCAAGACATCTCATTCTTGATCCGGAACTATCGCATTCTCCAAGGGGAACAGGCCGCGCTCTCGCCCGAGATTACTGCGCCGAGCAAGGCCGCACCGCTCCTGGGCGAAGGGATTTGAATTCCCCTCGAAAGTCCCGTCCGCCGGCGCAGCCGTCGAGCGCGGTTTGACTCTCCGCTGTTTCGAATTAGGTTGGAAGACGCAACGCCCGGGATGGCCCTGGGTTTCGAGTCTTATGACCGCGGATGCCCCTTCAGCAGGTTCGACCGGAGATCACGGCGAGAATCGGAGGATTACGGCCTCCTTGCATGAGGAAGGCGGGCAGAAGCATTTCCGTCTGGTTTGCCGGGGTGAGACTCTCGTTCTGCGAGACAGCGGAGCGCTCAATCGGTGGGCCGCCATCGGCCTGACGGAACGTCACAATCTCATCGTCTCCGCCGACGGAGTCACGATTGACGGCAAGACCGTTCATTTCAGCGATCCGCAAGCCGTGGCCGAGCTTGGGCACATCTTCAATGCCTCTCACCAAGCCCCACCCGCGCCGCCGGAGCCGCGGATGGGTCGCCACCCCTCGCATCATCACAACCCGGGCGAAGCGCTGGCCAGAATCAACGACCTGGAGACCACGGCCGAGCGATTCATCGTCACGCGGGAAGGCATTGATTTTCACGTCATTTTTCGAACAAAGTTTGGCGAAATCAAAACCGAGAAACTGGAAACTGCCCTGGAGGTCTTCCAGAATCTGGGGTTGCTCAAACCGCATCTCAACCTCCAGAAGATCGGCATTCGCCTCTCGGTCACGCGATGGGATGGCGAAAGCTTGGTCGAGGAACCGGGCCTCGCCGACCTCGAAGCGGCCACGCCAGAAGACGTCCACGCTCTCATCAACCGCTTCCTGCAGGGAACCTCCGGCCCAGCCTCGGTTGCGGCCACACCGTCCGCCCCGGGTCTCAAACGGCGCGTGATCCGGCTGGAAATTGTCAAGAAGTCCAATGAATTTCGCTTTCATCTCGTGTTCCACTACCCGGACGGAACGAGCGAAGATGGTCCACTTCTCGTTCGCACGAACCTGGCGAAGCTCCAGGCCGACGGGCTCTTTGAACCGGGGATCTTCGTTTCGATGACCGTCATGAACGACAAGGTCATCGTGGAGCGTGGCGAAGACAACGCTGGCAAACGCTCGAATCGGATCGAGATTCTCCCACTCCAGACGATGGAAGATGTCAAACCGGTGGAGATCCTCCTGACCGGTTGCCTGCGGGGAACTCCCGCGAAACCATCCGGCGAGCCGTCACTCGATCCAAACCGAACTTGTCCACCGCCCACTTCCGGTGCCCCCGCGCCGCAGCCGCCGACGGGGCCATCTCGTGCACCTTCGGCACCGGAGAAAAAGCCCATCGAGCACGCGGACACCCCGGAAGTACTGCGACCGACGACACCGCTCAAGCAACCGTTGGCCGAAACCCTCCAAACGGAACCGGCTCCTGCGCCATCGCCGTCTCCGCCTCCGACTGAACCGGCGAAAGCCGAGGCGGAGCTCATCCACCCGGAGTGGTTGATCGAGGCGTGGCGAGCGGTCGAGGAGATGCCGGTCGAGACCGTCAATGATCAGGTCTTCCATGCCGTGCGAAGAGCCGCGGCGCGCTCGCTTGTGACCAATGATCACGGCTGTCCGTCCTTCACGGTGCCGTTTCGAAACAAGGACGGAAGCTCCGCCGAACTCGAAATTGTTTTGCTCGGTCATCATCTCTTGTGCAGCTATCCGTTCGGGTACCTGCGGTTTGGCCCCGAAACCCGGGTATTTCTCAAGCGTCTCGATGACTTCGTGGCGTTTGAGCACAACGCCCTGCGCGGGGCGCTGAAGGATCCGGATTCCGCCGCCTTCGCCTTCGTGGTCACGACAGAATTCATGAGGTTTCTGAGCGAGGCTCCGATCAAGGAATTCAAGGCTCAATTCTCGGGTTGGGTCGTTCCGATTTCCGAGGTCCGCCCGAAGCATGCGGTGATCTGGCCCCAAAGTCGGGAAGAGCAGATCTTCCAACGGTTGGTCGGCGCCGCTGAAACCTACGGATTGCCCGTCGAGTCCGACGCCATCATTCTCGATCCAGGCGCTTCCGAATTCCTGGGATTCCGCCGCGCGCCGCCTTACGGGATCGAGTTCCGCGACGGAAGCGATTTTGTTCGATTCACTCCGGCGAAAGTTGAGGTCTGTGAGAACGGAGCGGGATTCGCCTACTTGGGAAACGCGGTGCTCCGTGGATGGGCCCTGGATGACGACGGTCGCGTCTGCGCGCTCTACGACGAGCAAAGCGGCTTCTCCCCTCCCGACGAGGTCAAGTTGCTCCGTTTTCTCAAAATGCATGAGAGTGAAGATGCCGGACTGAACATTCTGGCCTGTCTCGAGCGCCTTTGATGCCAATAACTTGAACCGGCCTGAACAGACCGGCGACGCCTCGAAACCGGGTCAAGCTGTCGCGTTTTTTGTTTGGATTTGCTGTTGTCTCTCGACCCTATCCTGGTGTAGATTGACTTGAACTGAACAATCGTTTGTCGCGATTCATTTGTGTTGCACTAGATTCCTATGGAAACCCCGCCCAAGCTAGGCGTCCTGTTTGTCGATGACGAACCAGCTATCCTCGATCTCCTCCCGCGATTGCTCGCGGGCATGCGCGATCATTGGAGGATGAGCTTTGTCAACGGAGCGGAAGAGGCCCTCGAGTTGATGGCAACGAGTCAGTTCGACGTCGTCGTGTCGGACCTCAACATGCCCGGGATGAACGGTCATGAGTTCCTCAAGGAAGTCCGGGAGCGCTATCCGTTAAGCGCCCGAATCATTTACTCGAGCTGTTCGGACCAGAGATCCATCCTCGAATGCATTGGGGTCATTCATCAGTTTCTACCGAAACCGTGCCCCATCGAACTGCTCAAGGCGACCATCCAGCGCGCCGCGATGATCCCGAACCTCCTCCCCAGCCCATTGATCCGGGAGAAGGTTTCCAAAATGAAGGGTCTTCCCAGTTTGCCCAGCCTTTATCTGGAGCTGGTTCGCCAACTGCAGTCTCCGAACTCCACGATCGAAGAGGTGGCCAGGACCGTTTCCATCGATGTGACGATGACGGCCCAGATCTTGAAAATCGTGAACTCCGCCTTTTACGGACGGTCGCAGCCGGTTTCAAGTGTGGCAGATGGCATCAGTTTTCTCGGGTTTGAAACGATCAAATTCCTGGTCCTCGGCGTCGGGATCTTCTCCCAATTCGAATCCCGCAAAATGGGCGGCATCTCGATCGAAACACTCTGGCAACACAGCTCGCGGACCGCCGACGGGGCGCGGCTGCTCGCCAAAACCGAAGGGGCGCCTCGCCAGGTTGTGGACGAAGCTTTTGCCGCCGGGATGCTCCACGACATCGGCAAGCTGGTCCTGGCGTCGAATTTTCCGGAGGAATACGAGGAGGTGGGCCGGAACGCCCAGGCCAAGAATGTGGAATGGCTGACCCAAGAAAGAGAGATTTTTGGCTTTGACCACGCGGATGTGGGTGGGTACCTCCTCGGCCTCTGGGGATTGCCTCCCGGCGTCGTCGAGGCTGTTGCCTTCCACCACTTTCCCACCAAGAGCGAGCGAACAAGCTTCACCGCCCTGACCGCCGTCCACGCCTCCAACGTCCTGGTCCAAACCCAGCGGCGTTCCGTCGGAGGGGTTGTTTCTCCGCAGGTCGACCTCCTTTATCTGGCCAAGACGGGCCGAGCGGAGTCCGTGGAGCGATGGCGGGAACAACTGAAAGAGGCGCCGACAATTTGATCGGGCCTCCCTCGCTCCCGCCCGCTGCCGTCGGGCTCAGATCCGTGTTCAGGCAAGAACTGCTGCGCTTTCACCGGAACTCCTCGCTATTCTCGGGAGCATTTCCGTTGCGCCTCCGTCCAATTCACGGTGAACTCGCAGCCAATGTCCGTGGAACGGAATTCAATATGAAATCGATCGCCCCAATCCTCATCGCCCTGGCCGTATTTGGGCCATACCGTCAAAGCAACCCAGCAGCCGAATCCAAACCCGAGCGCGACGGATCCATTCCGCAAAACGCCGCGCTTCCGCTTTCGGAGGTCATTCTCTATTCCAGTGGCGTCGGCTACTTCCAAAGGGACGGTGAAGTCGAAGGCCGAGCCCGGGTCGATCTGCGCTTCAAAGCCGACGACATCAACGATCTTCTCAAAAGCATGGTTGTGCAGGATTTCACTGGCGGGCGAATCGGCGCCGTCACTTACGGATCAAGGGATCCCCTGACCAAAACCCTCAAGAGCTTCGGCCTCGACCTCACAGAGAACCCCACCTTGGGTCAGTTGCTCGGCCAAGCCCGCGGTGAGCGCGTCGAAGTCTTTCGCCCCAGCCGCACCGCCGGCACGATCCTGGGCCTGGAAAAAAAAGAAGTGCCGGTCGGGGAGAACAAGCACGTGGAAACCGAATATCTCAACCTCCTGACCGACGAAGGCCTGCAGAGCTTCCCCATGGCCCAAATCCAGCGGATTCGACTGCTCAACGACCGTCTCGACGCCGAATTGCGACAAGCCCTGGACGTCCTAGCCGCCGGTCATGACACTCAGAAAAAAACCGTTGAAGTCATTTTTGAAGGCGAAGGGAAACGAAAGGTCAGCGTCGCCTACATTGCGCAAACCCCGGTCTGGAAGACCAGCTATCGGCTAGTCCTCGACGAGAAAGAGGGGCCGTTCCTCCAAGGATGGGCCATCGTCGAAAATACCAGCGACGAGGACTGGAACCAAGTCCGGTTATCCTTGGTCTCCGGACGCCCGATCTCGTTCACGATGGACTTGTATCAACCTCTCTACACCACCCGGCCGGAGATTCAACCCGAGCTCTATTCGTCCCTGCGCCCGCAGTTATACGGAGACGCCCTCGAAAGCAATCGAGCTCGGGAAGGCGGCGCCCAAGGCGGGTCTGCTCCCGGCACCGAGCTGCTCGCCAAGGCCAGCGGCGCGTCCAACGCGGGGCTTCGGCGATACGGCCTGGCGGCTCCGGCTGGCCCGCCCGCCGCCGCGGCTCCGGCGATGCGCATGGCGGGAGTGGAGGCGCTCGCCGCCGCCGACGTCGCGGACCGACGAGCCATGGCCGCGCAAAGCGTCGCCGCCGCCGCCCAGGGAAGCCAGGCGGGCGAGCTTTTCCAGTACACGATCACCACTCCGGTGAATCTGGCCCGCCAAAAATCCGCCATGCTCCCAGTCGTCAGCCAGAAGGTGGCGGGTGAAAAGGTCTCCATCTATAACCCAGCCGTGCAATCCCAACGTCCGCTCAACGGATTTCGTCTGAAGAACAACACATCGTTCCATTTGATGCAGGGGCCGATCACCGTGTTTGACGGCGGCGCCTACGCTGGCGACGCGCGCATTGATGACCTCGCCCCCGGCCAGGAGCGGCTGATCAGTTACGCGCTCGACTTGAAAACCGAGGTCGAAACCCAATCCAACCCCGGCGGCCAGGAACTTGTCACCTCCCAGATCAAGAAAGGCCTCCTCATCACAGTGCGCAAAGCCAGCGAAGAGACGACTTACAACATCAAGAATCGCGATCAGAAACCGAAGAGCATCCTCATCGAACGCCCCTTTCGATCAGACTGGCGTCTGGTCGAGCCCAAACAAGCCACCGAGCGAACCAGGGAGGTCTATCGCTTTCTCGTCAAGACCGAGCCCAACCAACCGGCCAAACTCGTGGTGCGCGAAGAAAAGCAGTTCAGCGAACAAGTGCAGCTACTCAGCTACAGCACCGAGGCCATAGCCTTCTACCTCAAATCGCCCAAGGTCAACGCAAGGATCCGGGACGCCTTGCAGCGCTCCGTGAGTTTGCGGGACCACTTGAGCCAGACTGCGGCGGAACGCGGACGACGCGAACAGCGCATCAACGAAATCTCGCAAGAGCAGTCGCGCATCCGAGAAAACATGGCCAAGCTCAGCCAGAATTCGGAGCTCTATACCCGCTACGTCAAGAAGTTCGATCAACAAGAAACGGAATTGGAGAATCTGCGCCAAGAGATCGAATCTCTTCAGAAGACGGAACGTAAACAGCAACAAGAGTTGAACGACTACTTGCTGAGTCTGGACGTCGAGTAATCCTGGAGCGCGGCTGGGGCGTCCCGAGCAGTCGCAGCGCGTCCGCACAACCCCAAGCGGGCCGGCATTTCCACGCGCTGCGGCTGGTGCTCCGCACACGGCCGCACTCCGCAAAATGAGAATTGCTGGGCGTCCCGAGTCCTCAATTGACAAATCGGCCTCGCTCCCGCATAAGAGGAACACTTGAGTAATAGAAACGCGACGGGCCCAAAGAATTAAGGTGGCAAATCGATCTGAGCAAAAGACGCGGAATTTGAAGACGAACAATCGAGTGCGCTCGGACGACGGCATGGTTCTGTTTTGCGCCTGACCCAGATGTTGCCGAACACCAACTCGCAAGGCGAGATGCGGAGTGCGGGTTTCAAACTGGCTTGGGAATTGGCCCCTTAGACACCGTTATGAACGTACCTTTACAGGAATTGCCGCAGTACCTGCGCGAGACGGTCCCGCAATCGAAAGGCATCACCCATTTGCAGGTTCGGGAAGCGATGGACGCGGTCACATTCGCGTGGCAAGGAAGAGAGTTCATGGTCAAGCCTTCGCTCCAAGTGCTGGAGATGAAGAACAACAATGTTTTCCTGACGGGCGCGTCCATGTTGTTGCAGTGTGTCCTTCTCAAACGTGATGCCAACCAGAAAATCATCGAATCGCTGCTCGAAGCCCTGTTTCAGGTGGAAGAGATGATCAACTCGAAGCGGCAGAACGACGGACTCAGACTCCTCGCGGGCGCCAAGGCCACCATGAAAAGGCTGGCCGGGCGCAAATAGCCCGAGCCGTGTTTGCAATCTTCCCCTCTCGGTCAAAGATGATTTGAGGGTGGCTTGCTCCTTACTTCCAGTCCCACCATCTCCGCCGGTGCCACCGTGCCCGAGTTGAACAAAGCCGCGGTCGTCGCCCTCTCGATTCTCACCGCCGAGCTCGCCCGTTTTTTCGGAAAGTCGAGATCCACTCCTTCGCCAAATCGCCTTTGCCGGAAACAGCTTCGCATGCGAGATTAGCTTCATCCTATGCGCGGCGACGAGTTCTTTACCCGGGTGGCATCACGGCCTCCTTTCACGAAACTTCATCCGGCGGTGGCGGCCTTTCTCAAGCGATACTTCGCGAACGAAAAAGTGGTTTCCTTTGCCGGACGGTCTGTCGTTAATACCAACTTCCCTCCCTACCCCAGCCCGGCTTTTGATCAGTTGGCCGCTCAATTCGGTCAGTTGGGCGACACCGCGAAGCGGCGCCTTTACTCTGTCACCCTCGCCGTGACCAACCGATGCGACTTCAATTGCTGGCATTGTTACAACGCCGGGCGAAGCCAGATCGACCTCCCGCTCGAAGTGCTCCGAGGCCTGGCTCGAGAACTGCAAGACCTCGGCGCGGTCATCGTCACTCTGACCGGCGGCGAACCGCTGCTCCGGGCCGATTTGCCGGACATCCTCGGCTCGTTTGACGAGCGCTCCTGTCTCGTGCTGGGAACGACGGGCGACGGGCTGACTCTGGACTGCGCCCACCAGTTGCGAGACCGGGGCCTCTTCGCGGTCGGAATCAGCCTCGATTCGGAAGACGAAGCCGAGCATGATCGAATGCGAGGGCGAAACGGGGCGTTTCGGTCCGCTCTCCAAGCTTTGAGCACCGCCCGGGCTGGCGGTCTCTATCCCTACGTGGTCGCGGTCGCGACGCGCGAATTTCTCCGGCGCGAGCACTTTCTTCGCTTTCTGACCCGGGCCGGTTCCGCCGGCGCCCTCGAGGTCCACCTGCTCGAGCCCAGCGCCAGCGGCAAGCTCGCCGGTCAGACGAAGATTCTGCTGACCGCCGAGGAACGCCGCCAAATCTTCGCTTATCAAGAGGAAATGGCGCAGCGGGACGACCTGCCGATCGTCTCCTCCTTCGCCTATCTGGAATCGCCTGACGCCTTCGGCTGCGGCGCGGGCTTGACGCATCTCTACATCGATGGAAGTGGCGAAGTCTGCCCGTGCAACCTGGTTCCGCTCTCCTTCGGCAATCTGGCCCGCGAACCATTTCGCCAGATTCTGGATCGCATGGGCACTCAGTTTTGTCGTCCTCGGACCGGCTGCGTCGGCCGCTCTCTGGCCCGCCAGTTCGTCGGAATCCGTTCCCCGGCCTCGCCCGACCTCTCGATTCGAATCTGCGAACAGCACTTGCCCCGCTCCCACGACGTGCCCGCGTTCTTTCGACTCGGTCCCGCGACCCAGCGCGTGGTTGGCGCCACCGAACTGCGGGAGGCCTACAATCACATCCACGAGGATTACGAACAATTCTGGCTGACCGAAGCGAGCCGGCCGGTGGAGGCGCTCGTCGAAAGCATACGTTGGAACGGCTCCGAAACCGTTTTTGAAGCCGGCTGTGGCACGGGGTTGGCCACCGCCTGGCTGGCCGCCCGATCCGAGCAGGTGCTGGCCGTCGATCTTTCGGAGGCGATGCTCAACCTGGCCCGCCGACGGCTTCAGTCGCAAGGCTTCACCAACGTGCGGTTTCGCGTCGCCGACGCTCTCGCCGAACTGCGCCAACTGCACCGTCTGGATGGCGTGTTTTCCAGTTGGGTCTTGGGCTACATCGCGCTGCCACCGTTTTTCGCCGCCACGGCCGACGCCTTGGTGGAAGGCGGGTTCCTGGCGTTTATCGTTCACCGGGACAACTCGCCGCGCGAACCCCTGGAAATCTTTTCCGAACTCGTGGCCGAAGATCCCTCCGTCCTGCAAAAACAAGTCTCGTTCGATTTTCCCCGGGACCAGGAACAGGTGCGATCGCTCCTGCAGCACGCCGGCTTCGAGACCGAAACCGTCGCCGAAAGCAGCATCGTCTTTCGCTACGATCGCGCGGATCAAGTGCTGGAGCATCTCTTGAAGTCCGGGGCCGGAACGGCCTTCCATGACGCGCTCGATCCCGCGCGCCGCGCGACTCTCACCCGCCGTTTCCTGCAAAGGCTGGAGCAACGCCACGCTCGCGGAACTCCCTATGAGGTTCGCCACGAGTACGTCACATGCCTCGCGCGGAAGGCGTGAAATTGGATTTCCCAATCTGCCAGCGACGACTAATCTTCGTCCGTGGCTTGCGAGATCTCGATCGTTGTTCCGGTCTTCGACGAGGCGGAGAACATTCTTCCCCTCGTCCAGCAGATCGCCCAGGCCCTGCGCCCGGAGAAACGATCTTACGAATTGATCTTCGTGGACGACGCCAGCCGCGACGACACCTGGTCCAAGATCCGGGAAGCTCGCTCCCGGGACGGGCGGATTCGGGGACTGAAACACGCTCGTAACTGCGGACAGAGTGCGGCCTTGTGGACGGGATTGCAGGCCGCCACCGGACTCATTCTCGCGACGTTGGACGGAGATTTGCAGAACGATCCGGCGGACTTGCCGAGGCTTTTGGCGGAGTTGGTGGCCGTTGATTTTGTCTGCGGCGTTCGGACTCAACGCCAGGATTCTTTCGTGCGCCGCGTTTCCTCCCGAGTGGCTCGATCCGCCCGCCGGTGGGTGCTCGGCGTCGATTTCTCCGATACCGGCTGCGCGTTCCGGGTGTTTCGGCGGACGGCGCTCAATGGCGTTTTTCCGTTCAATGGCCTGCACCGCTTTCTTCCCGTGTTGGTGCATGCCGGCGGCGCCACCACCCGGGAAGTCGCCATCCACCACCGTCCCCGCGTGGCCGGCGTCTCCAAATACGGAATCTGGAATCGTCTCGGCCGGGGAATCCACGATCTGCTGGCGATGGCCTGGTACCAAAAAAGGCGACTCAAACCAGTCCAGGTGGAAGAAATGTCCGATGAGCTTCCCGATGAATCGGGGGTGGGGCGAGACGCCGTCGAGCCCTGACTTTCTTGTCGGCAAGGATTCCACGGCTCGACGGAGTTTCGCTCCACCGAAAAATGGGTTCATGGCTGCCCGGCGCGGACTTTTCTCCCAGGGGAATCTCGCCTCGGCCCGTCGCCGCATCACCCGCGCCGTCTCTCATACAGCTTATGGAGTCGTTTCACGGGCACCCCGAGAAAGTAGAGCGCCGTGATGCGCCCCATGAGCCAGTACGTGCGCCACACTCCTCCTCTCAAGAATCGGCGCGCGGACGTCACCACGGTGGAGTTGGCTAATGCCAGACGCCCCACCTTCCGCAAGCGACGGCAGAGCTCGAACTCCTCCATGATCGGCATGTCCGGAACGCCCCCGACCGCCGCCAAAACCTCGCGGCGAACAAAAAGCCCCTGATCACCCAGAATCAATCCGGCGCCGTAGAAGTGCACCGCGCAGCGGAGGCGCGAACCGAGCATAAAGAAACGGCGCTCCCGAAACCTCTTCCAGAACCCTCCTCCCACCACCGCGTTGTCTTGCAGGCAATGGAATATCGCCCGCCCGGCTTCGGGAGCCAGCCAGGTGTCGGCATGCAAGAGCAGGATGACCTCGCCGGACGCGGCTTCGGCGCCCAAGCGCATTTGAGCCCCACGACCGCGCGGGGATCGCAGAACCCGACATCCCAACTCGCCGCCCACCTGAAGGGTCGCATCCGTGCTCTCTCCATCCACGACGAGGATCTCGCAGACCTCCGGAACCAGCCGAGCTCGGCGCACCGTTTCGGGCAATTCCGCAGCCTCATTCCACGCCGGGATGACCACCGACAGAGTGGCTTCACGGTTTCGCATTCCTGGACTTGCCACGAACTTAGCCGTGATCATTCAATTGAAATGGGGAGCGCACGCGCCCTCGCGTGCCGTGGTCGGCGCCCTCGCCGACCACATTGGCGTGTTTGCACGAGCCACCGTTCAGTGACTGAACTGGGTCTCCGTTCCGACCGGCGAGGCGCCGGTCGGAACACGCGAGCGTGTGCTCCCCAATTCCGACCGCATATCTACGGCTTTGGGAGAACTCCGGTGATCATCCTTGAGGTGGTGTCAAAAACAATTCGCCGCAGTCCCTCGGGAATCTCCCGCGATGACTGCGGCGAACGCAAAAAAGCGACTCGGAGGTGTGAACTCCGATTCCCTATTTCAAGACGGCGTCGTGGAATTCCTTCCAATCGTCCAGATTGTTCAGATTGATGGCATCCACCGGGGCCGTGCAGTCATCGGCCAGGCCGTTGGCGCTGAGAATCGATTTGCGAGTGCCCTCGTCATGGATGTAGCCGACGATCGCGCTGTTCAACGCGTGGATCGAGGCCCGGTCCAATTTGACACCCGGCTGCTTCTTGATCCAGGCCTCGAACTGCGGATAGGTCGGCCGGTCGTTTTTGAGGTGATTCAGGACGGCGTCGCGGTTCAGCCCCAAGCCATCGATCACCATCTGATCATAGCCCTTGCCGGCGCCCGGGTAGCCCGACGCCAATTTGCCTCGCGCCTCCAACGAAGCCTTGAGCCAGAGCCGCGGCAGATGCCGCACTCCCAGAGGACCGGAAACACCCGAACTGATCAATGGAACAATTGTATTCATAGATTTTCTTCAGTTATGTTTGGATTTGACCGGCGGAGTATAGGAAAGTGCTTTGGTGGGTCAATGTGAATTTGACCCCAGTCAATGCAAATCAAAACGTAATGCCATTCGAAGTCATGGCCCCGGAAAGAACAGACCCTCGCCGCTCCTCGCCGCCGCCCACTCAGACTGGGGTGACCGAACTCTCGGTCGCCGGCATGAATTGCCGGAACTGTGTGCGCCAGGTCACCGAAGCCATCCAAGGCCAACTGGGAGTGGCCAGCGTCGAGGTCAGCCTGGAAGACGCCCAAGCCCGAGTCGTCTGGCAACCCGGCATCATTCCGAATCTCCAAGAGATCGTCCGTGCGGTCGAGCGAGCGGGTTTCCGGCCGTCCTTGCCCGAAGTCGCCAGCGCGCTCTCCATCCGCGGGATGACTTGCAGCGGGTGCGCCCGCCGCGCCTCCGAGGCCCTTCAGATGGTCCCCGGAGTCGCGCGAGTGGAGGTGGAATTGGAGAAAAACCTCGCCACCATCCATTGGCAGGGCGGGGCCAGCTCCAACCTTGAGGCGCTGATCGACGCGGTGACGGCGGCCGGCTACGGCGCGACCCAGGTCAATGCGAAAGCGGCTCGGGCGGTCCCTCCGGTTTGGTCGCCTCTTTCCGGCTGGCGTTTCAACGTCGTGGTGGGCTCCGCTCTGACGCTCCCGCTCTGGCTGGCGGAATGGGTTTTCCACACCGGGATGGAGCGCTGGTATCATTGGCTGTCCTTTCTCCTGGTCCTGCCGCTCCAGACGCTCGGCGGCGCGCGGTTCTATCGCGGAGCCTGGAATCAGCTCAAGGTCGGCGCCTCGAACATGGACACCTTGGTCGCACTCGGTTCAACCACCGCGTTTCTCTACAGCGTGTGGGGTCTGTTCGCCGGCTGGTCGGGTCATCTGTTCTTCATGGAATCGGCGTCCATCATCACCTTGATCAGTGTGGGCCATTGGATCGAATCCAAAGCCAGTGCCCAAGCGGAGAAATCGCTCCGAGCCTTGCTCAACCTGACGCCTCCGACCGCTCGGGTGGTTTCCAAGGGCGGCGGGGAAACGCCAGTCCTGATCACCCGCTTGCGCATCGGCGACACGGTCTTGGTCAAGGCCAGCGAACGCATTCCGATCGACGGCACGGTGCTCGATGGCGGTTCGACCGTGGACGAGTCGATGCTGACGGGCGAGTCTGCGCCTCTCGAGAAAACGCCGGGTTCCCTCGTCTTCGGCGGCACCGCCAATGGGCCGGGCTGGCTGACTGTCCGGGTCACCGCCACTGGCGAATCCACCGCCCTCGCTCAGATCATCGCGGCCGTCCGCCGCGCCCAGAACAGCCGCGCCCAAATCCAGCGCCTGGGCGACCGCGTCAGCAGCGTCTTTGTTCCCGCCGTCGTCCTGGTGGCGTTAGGCACGGGATTGTGGTGGGGATTCGCGCCGGATTCGGCGCACGCGGTGACGCAGTGGCTGGAGGGGTTCCTCTGGCCCGCGTATCATCCCGCCGGCGCGCTGGCCGCCGCCATTTACCACGCGGCCGCGGTCCTGATCATCGCTTGCCCATGCGCCATGGGATTGGCCACGCCGGTGGCGATCATGGCCGGCGCCAACGCCGCCGCCGAACGCGGCATCCTGATTCGCGACGGCATCGCTCTGGAAAAAGCGGGACGCATCACCGCGGTTCTGTTCGACAAGACGGGCACCCTGACCAAAGGCCAGGCCGCAGTGGCCGCGGTGCAAGAGTTCGCCATGCCCAAAGGTCTCTCCCTCGGTGTCACCCCGATCGCCGCGGCTCTCGCCCGTCTCTCTCTGCACCCGCTGAGCCAAGCCGTGGCCCGCGCCGCCACGATCGAATCGGCTTATGCGATCACCGACTGGCACGAACGACGCGGGGCGGGAGTCGAAGCCAAACTCACCCGCCATGGCGCGCCCATTCACGACGCGCTCTTTCGGCTCGGCTCCTTGAGTTGGCTGAAAGAATCCGGGGCGGATCTGCGATCGGCAGCCTCGTTCACCGCGGAGTGGACCGCGCGCGGCGCCACCGTTCTCGGTCTGGCCGCCGATACCCGGTTGTTGGGTGTGTTCGCCCTGCAGGATGAGATCAAGCCCGGTGCCGCCGCCTTGATCCGCCAACTCCAGAAACGCCGACTCCCGGCTTTTTTGGTCACGGGTGACAACTCGCTGACCGCCGCCGCCATCGCCGCCGCCGTGGGCATCGACCGGACCCGTGTTTTTGCGGAAGTTCGGCCGGAAGCCAAGGCTCGGCTCGTCGCCCAATTGCAGAAGCAGGGCCACCGGATCGCCTTTGTTGGCGACGGCATCAATGACGGCCCCGCGCTCGAGCAAGCCGATTTGGGAATCGCCGTCAGCCGCGCGAGCGACGTGGCCCGGGAAGCCGCCGACATCATCCTCTTGAACTCGGACATTCAGGCGATTCCCGAGGCCTTGGGTCTGGCGCAAGCCACCCTCCGGACCATCAAACAGAATCTCTTCTGGGCCTTCTTTTACAATGCGCTCGGCGTGCCTCTGGCCGTCTTCGGTTTCTTGAGTCCGATTCTCTCGGCGTTTGCGATGGGGGCATCGGATTTGATCGTCATTGGCAACGCGCTTCGGCTGCGCCGATGGTCTCGTTAGCTCAAGGCGAACGCTTCCATCCAGGTTGGCTCCCGCCGCGTCTTCGACCGCCTGAGCGAAACCATTTGGCTCGACTTTCGAGGCCCGCGCCGGTATTGCTCCGTGTCATCCAAAAGCAACGAAACGAACAGCGACATGAACAGAACAACTATGCGCGCGGTGGGCGTCGTGCCGGGAAAACGGGAAGTTCGGTTGATCGAACATGAGCGGCCCGAAATCAGCGGCCCCTACGACATTAAAATTCGAACCTTGGAGGTCGGAATCTGCGGCACGGACAAAGAGATCTGCACGTTCGTCTATGGATCGCCACCCCCAGGATTCGATTACCTGGTCCTCGGCCATGAGTGTCTTGGTGAGGTGATTGAAGTCGGCTCCGCCGTCTCCATCTTCCGCCCGGGCGATCTGGTCGTGCCGTCGGTCCGGCGTCCTTGCCCCCATTCTCATTGCCGGCCGTGCCAGGTGGATCTCCAGGATTTTTGCGAGACCGGCGATTTCACCGAACGCGGCATCAAGATGACGCACGGGTTCATGACGGAGTATTACGTTGAATCGGAGAAATATCTCACCCTCGTCCCGCCCGAACTTCGGGATGTGGCCGTCTTGGTCGAGCCCTTGACCGTGGCGGAGAAGGCCCTCGCCCAAGTCTGGCAAATCCAGCAGCGCCTGCCCTGGATCGGATCCACGGATCCGAAATTGGGCCGTGGACATGGGCTTCGCGCGGTCGTCCTCGGCGCCGGCCCCGTGGGCATTCTCGGGACCATGGCTCTGCTCGCGAACGGTTTTGAAACCTTTGTCTATTCCCGTTCCCTGGCGCCCAACGTGAAGTCCGAATTGGTCGAATCAATGGGCGCGAAGTATTTCTCCACCCAAACCGAAACACCCGAGCGTTTCGCCGAACGCGTCGGGCGAATCGATCTGGTTTACGAAGCGGCGGGCGTCTCGCGAGTTTCCTTTCAAGTTCTGCAGACTCTCGGCTTGAATGGCATCTTTGTCTTCACCGGCATTCCCGCGCCCCATCCTCCCATTGAGATCGATGCCGATCTCCTCATGCGCAACATCGTCCTGAAAAACCAGGTCATCGTCGGAACGGTCAACGCCGACCGCGAGGCGTTTCACGCGGCCATTCGCGATCTCGGTGTCTTCATCCAACGGTGGCCTCGCGAATTGCATGCCCTCATCACCGGGCGGTACAAGATCGAATCGTACCAAGAGCTTCTCCTCGGCGAACGGACCGGCATCAAGAACGTGATCGCTCTGGATTAGGCCATGAGCCGCCCCTGGATTGACGTCTCCGTGACCCTCCGCAGCGGGATGGTCCATTGGCCGGGCGATCGCGAAGTGCTGGTCACGCGCCAGTTGGACATGGACCGGGGAGCGCCCTGCAACGTCACCCACCTCTCGATGGTCGCTCATACCGGCACACACCTGGATGCGCCGCTCCATTTCCTTCGCAACGGGCGAGGCCTGGAAACCATGCCGATCGAGGCGACGATTGGTCCAGCTCGAGTCATCGAGATCTCCGATCGGGAATCGATCAAACCTAAGACTCTTGAACCCTATCGGATTCGACGCGGCGAACGCATCCTGTTCAAAACGCGCAATTCTCAACGCTCCTGGAAGACGGATCGATTTGACGAAGATTTCGTTTACATTTCCCAAGCGGCGGCGCAATTCCTCGTGGACCGCCAGATTCGGACGGTGGGTGTGGATTATCTGTCGGTGGGCGGATTCAAAAAGGACGGCCGAGAAACGCACTTGATTCTCCTCGGCGCCGGCATCTGGGTGATCGAGGGGTTGAACCTGCAGCCAGTGAACCCGGGGAGATTCGACCTGGTCTGTTTGCCCTTGAAGGTGCATAATAGCGATGGTGCGCCTGCTCGGGTCGTCTTGAGGCCCCGACGTTGAAGCAATGCGCCGGCGACGGTGCTCAGCCGTATCGATGCGGTGGTTTGAGGGTGGAATGGGCCGCTGGCCTGTTCCTGTGGGCTACCAGCCCACCGGCATTGCGGCCAGAAGTCTCACTGACGTGAGTTCGATGGCCGTGCCCCCATTTCAACTGCGTTACTTACGGCTCGGGGCGTCGGCCTTTGTCCCGATCGAGCCACCTGATATGTCTGCCGATTGGAAATATCTATTGTCGGTCGCGCAGGACGAAGTCCGGGCCGTGATCGCGTCGCTGCCCGCGGATTTGCAGGAAGAGGCCGCCGCCTTGCCCATCACTTACGATCCCCGTCCCGAGCGCGACTTGCGCCACCTGGACCTCGATGACACGCTGGGATTGTTCGTCGGTCAATCGCGTCTCGAATCGGGCGAAGCCGGCGGCGATGTGCCGGCGCAGATTATCCTATTCCCGACCAACATCTGGGAATTCGCGGAAGGCGACGAACCCGTCTATCGCCAAGAAGTTCGCACGACCTATTTGCACGAGCTGGGCCATTATCTCGGCTTGGAGGAAATCGATCTGGACGAGCGGGGATTGTGTTAGAAGCAACTCTGGGTTTGTATTTGGCAAGAAAGGGGGAGTGCTGAGGGCGACCAGGCCACAGAGTCGCGCGATAGCTATGCCAACCTCTTCGTCCCTTCTTGATTTCAGCCGTCGTCCCGGTCTTTGCCTGACCTCGGGACTTGTCATGGTGTTGGGCACCTGGCTGGCCCAGGCGCAAACTCCTCAAGTCCTTGCGAGCAAGCCGGCCTACGCTCCCGGCGAAACCATCACGGTCACGTTCAGCGGCGGGCCGGCCAATCCCAAGGACTGGATCGGCATCTACCCAAGAGGTGTCACCCCCGGGTCCACGGCGTCCACTCTCTGGCTTTATGTGAACGGCACTCAGACCGCGGGCGCCGGAATGGCGGCAGGCTCCGTTGCGTTCACTAATGGCTTGTCCAAGACCGGCACGTTTGACGTGCACCTGTTGCGCGACGATGGCTACTCGATCCTGGCCAGCACCAGTCTTAACGTGGTCACCCCAGATCAACCCGCGGCCACCCCCACCCACTTCACCTCCCGTTCCACCGAAGTCCCGTTGTTTGTGAACAACCACAACCGCCGATTCAATGGCACCGCCAGGATCTCCGGCGACGGCAGAAAGTTGGTCCTGGTGCGACAGCATTCCATCGCGGGTGTCGCTCTGGTGAATTGGGTGTCCACCTCCACGAACAGCTTGACCGAGGCCGACCTGGCCCGGGTTCTTCTGTATGATCTGGCCACGGGTGAAATGAAGACGGTTTTCACCGGAACTCAGGCGCAGACCGCGGCTAAAAGCGGCGGATGGTTCCTGACCCAGAGAGACGCCAACCTCACCGCGGATATCAATTACGACGGCAGCCGCGTCGTCGTTTTTCACTCCGATCAACGCGTGGGGGTGTCGTCCGAGGGCTTCGCCACCAACCTCTTGGCGGATCGAATCCTCCAGTTGATTGACACGGGGACCGGCCAAGTTTTGTCAAAGAGCCGCCTTCCGACCGGAGGTATCGACCAGCCGACCGACCCGATCAAAATAAGCGACGACGGCAGCCGGACGGTCTTTCGCCACCACGGGCGGGGCGAAGCCAGAAACACCTGGGGTGTGGATTACTTCATTGATGCTCCGGTTCAACTTTACTCGCTCGCTCTTTCGGGCAACGCGCTGCCCACGCAGCTTTCGGAAGGGGATGGAACCAAGGCGCCCCTGATCTACTCGGATAGTCTCGATCGGATGGCCTTCGCCTTTGACCTGGATCGCGCGGGCCAGCGAGTCGTTTTCACCTACGCCGACCCCAAACAAGTGATCGGCGTCAACTTCGACGGCACGGGGCGGCACGTGATTTCAACGAAAACAGACGTGCCTTTCGTAGGCCTGACTCGCGACGGAGAGCATGTCGTTTATTCATTCTGGGGCGCAAGTTCACCGGAAGATGATGCCGCCACCTATGTCAACAGTTTCGAGGGAACTGCGGAACGCGTGCTCATCGATCGCAAGGTCGAACCTAATTCCTTTTACACGGGCCCGTTCTTGCCAGGGGATGACGCGAAGGAACTCATCTTTGGGAGCTGGGGAGGCGACCAGTATCGTCCTCGCGAGTCCGAACTCGGCATTCGCATCAATTGGGGATCCAGGCTGGTGGACGCTTCCGACGACCTGAAAACCGTGCTCACCGAGTTTACGGTGAATCCGTGGATCGGCGAACTGACCTACCACACCAGCCGATTTGAGGAGGATTCAGACCAGGATAGGCTGGGCGACGATTGGGAGCGGCTCCATTTCGGAAACCTGGATGAGACGAACGGTTGGGTTTCGCGGGCCAATAGCGACGACGACGCCGATGGTTTGAACAATGCATTGGAATATCAGCTCGGTACGAACCCCAAGAGCAAAGACAGCGACGGGGATGGCCTCGACGATGCGACAGAGTCCAGCAAGACCGGCACTAATCCTCTGGACGCTCGCTCCCGCTTCGCGGTCGAGACCCTGGCGCTGGCGGACGGGGGCTTGCGCTTCCGTTGGGCCACGGTCAACGGAAAGAGCTACCGCGTTCAAACGAGCACTGCTCTGGGCGCGAGCAGCGCTTGGCAGAATCTTTCGGAGAGCATCAAAGGCGATGGGCAAGCCGCGGAATTCAAGACCGCGCCTCCCACTCAAACCAACGCCGCATTCTACCGGCTCATCTTGGAGTAGCGATCCGAATCCGGCCGCGCGTAGGGGTCAAACTATAACAGTAACCTGACAGCCTGGCGTAATGATTTCATGT
>CAYHFE010000059.1:10232-21990 GCA_964355375.1 uncultured Verrucomicrobiota bacterium | reverse complement strand
AACGATTGCTTGGCGCTAACTGCCTAACCGAAGAATTCTGTCGTGCGCCCGATGAGCATGGCTGGTCAAGAGAGAACTTGCATCGATGGTTTCAAGCAGTACTTTGGAGAAGCCATTATGAACCCCTACGAACAACGCTCCTCGGAAACAAAACTGAATCATGCCGACGGCTTCACCCTGATTGAACTTCTCGTCGTGATCGCGATCATTGCGATCCTCGCGGGCATGTTGTTACCCGCGCTTGCCAAGTCGAAAGCCAAGGCCCATGGCATCATGTGCATGAACAGTGGCCGGCAGATGATGCTGGCGTGGCGGCTCTACGTCGATGAACACGAGGATAAGGTCCCGCAGTCCTACGGCCCGAATGAATGGGTCCACGGTTCGCTGGATTTCAACGGGTCGAATCGCAGCAACTGGGACATCAACCAAGACATCGCCAAGAGCCTGCTCTGGCAGTATTGCGGAAATGCCGCCAACATCTGGAAGTGTCCGGCTGACCAGAGCATCGTCAAAGTGGCAGGCGTTTCCTATCGGCGAGTTCGCAGCCTGGCGATGAATGCGTGGTTCAACTCCACGGACGTGCTTTCGTTCGGGAGTGGATTTCGGGTTTACATGAAAATGTCGGATCTGATCGATCCGGGGCCGAGTCAGACTTGGGTGATCTTGGACGAACGCGAAGACAGCATCAACGACGGGGAGATGGTCGTGGGCATGGATGGATACCCGGACAAACCCCAGCAATGGAAGATCGTCGATTTCCCGGCCAGCTACCATGGGGGAGCCGGCGGCCTCTCGTTCGCCGATGGCCATTCCGAGATCAAGAAATGGAAAGACGGGCGCACCATGCCCGCGCTGCGGAAAGGGCAATTGCTCAACCTGAACGTCAGTTCGCCCAACAATCAGGACATGCTCTGGATGATGGACCGATCCACCCGCAAAACCAAATGAACTCCGGCGGCTCTCCGCGATTCGATCCCGCGTTTCGGCGTCAACGCGCCACTTCGAAGGCGAAGCCCTTCAGGTATTCCGTTTCCGGAATGGTCGGGATGATCGGGTGATCCGGCGATTGGGCAAAGGTCGCCACCCGGCGGAGAATCCGGTGGGCATCGAACGCCGCCTCGAGAATCACTTGCTGGAAAGTTTCCGCGTCAATGTGGTGCGAGCAGCAGAATGTGGCCAGCGTGCCGCCGCGTTTCAGGAGCTTGAGGGCGCGCAGATGGATCTCTTTGTAACCCCGCAGGGCATCCGGAATGGCGGCCCGGTTGCGAGTGAAGGAGGGCGGATCGAGAATGATCAGATCAAAACGCGGGATCACTTTCTCGTGCGGGTTGGCCGTCGTGGTGTGCGCCTTCAACCAATCGAACACGTTGACCGCCTCAAACGAGCTCCGTTCCCGGAACCCATTGGCTCCGGTGTGGCGCGCGGCGGCCGCAACCGCCTCGGCGCTCTGATCCAGGCCGTGAACATGGGCCGCGCCCGCCCGGAGGGCATGGACCGCGAATCCGCCCAGATAGGTGAAGCAATCCAGAACGTGGGCGCCCTTGGCCAGGGCGGCGACTCGCTCGTAGTTGGCCTGTTGATCGAGGTAAAAACCTGTCTTGTGGCCGCCCAGAAGATCGATGCCGAATTCGAGTCCGTTGATGCGGGCGATCGGCCCGAGGGAGCTCCCGGTGGCCAGCGTTCCCTCCAAGAGTCCGTTGGCATTGGGGAGCCCTTCGAATTTGCGCGAGGCCATTTCGTTGCGCTCCACGATGGCGCGCGGGGAAAAAATCGCTTTCAACGCCCCCACGATCATCGGCTTGCGCTGATCCATTCCCAGCGCCGAGGTTTGAAGAACGAGGACATCCTCATACTTATCAACGATCAGGCCGCTCAGGAAATCGCTCTCGGCATTGACCACGCGGAAGGACGTGGCTTGGGGGAGGTGCCGTTGGCGAATGGCCAGCGCCAGCCGAATCCGCTGTTCGAAAAAGGCCTGGTCAATCTCGACCCGCTCGGTTTCGAGCAGTCGCACGTTGATCTTGGACTGGGCATTGAAGAAGCCGATTCCGAGAAATCGCTGGCGATGGTCTTTGACCTGGACGACGTCGCCATCGGCAGTCGCTTGGGTGAGGCGCAGGATTGACCCGGCGTAAACCCAGGGATGGCCCGCGAGCACGCGGTCGGCTTCCCCGGGACGAAGTAAGACAGTGGGCAAGGTTTGCATGATGTTTTGTAAACAGTGGCGTTCACCTTACGAGCCTGGACCGGGTCTTGGAAAGACCTGATTTCGCGCGCGCGGCGAGATTCCAGCCATTCTCATTTTGGCGCGGATGGAGTCCCGGCTCCGGCCAATCGAGAGGTGAAAACCGGCTCAAGCCTGGACAACAAACGTCGAACGGACCGTGTCCTGGGCCGATTAGAATTCGACCGGGCGAGATCGACCGCTTGGAGTCGGGCGACGAATTCCCGGACCGGTAACGGCCAGCCTCATCGACCGTTGCTGGTCCCGGGATTGCAGTACATCCGGTTGCGGCCCGGCAATTGCGATTCCTTGCGCCAAGCTTCGTATTTGATGTACTCGACGTGTCCGTCCAAGGCCAGGACAATGCCGCCTTGCTTGCCGTGGCGTCTCCCTAACCCGCCGTCCACGGCCGGATCCGGATAACTGCTGCCATCGTTGTAGCCGTAACCCAAGGTCGGATTGGAATCGTCGGGTTCCCACATCATGAAGGCGTCTTGGGCGAAATCGGTCAGCTTGTAGGTCTTCCCCGCGGGAGTGAGGCCGCCGAAGCCGCACACCGCTCCGTTCTGGACATAGGTGGACAGCTTGTTGGGACGCGCTCGAAAGGTCGCGGTATTGGTCTTATCGAACGGGCATCGGTAGCTGGCGACGGTGCCCATGAAAGGCCAAAGCTGACCGCCCTGATAGGCCAGGCTGGCATTGGTCGTGTAGGGTGCGGCAAAGAGATTGGGCGGCTGACTGTTGTTGACCGGGCTATAGAGCCAGCCGGGCACCCAGGGCGGATTCCAATTGGGGAAGGCCATGAAATCGCGGTTCTCACCCGCGTACATGTGGGTGGCCAGGCCGAGCTGTTTGCTGTTGTTGACGCACTTCATCCGTTGCGCCTTATCCTTGGCCGCCGCCAGCGCGGGCAACAACATCGCGGCCAGGATGGCAATGATGGCAATCACCACCAGAAGTTCGATCAGCGTAAACGCATCTCGCGTTCGCCGGATTTCCAGGAATATTCGTATCTTCGCTTGCTGCATAACATCTCCAGATTAAACCATCAGTATTTTCGTCCACAAAAGTGCCCGCCGGTAGAATCTTCGACGCCGGGCGATTTGCCCTCCCTCGTCGAACCTATCACCGCAATAGACTGGGTCGCACCATCAAACTGGCAGGCTCGCTTCGGCGAGCCGAAGAGCGGTCGCTCAGCGAGGTCGCTCCCAGGATAATTCGCGCCCGTTGCGGAGTAGGGCCATTCAACACCCAACCCACGTTACTGCCACTGGTAAACCACGGTGACGTCCAGGCGGTAACGGGGATTGGAAGTGCTGAGTTCACTGCCCACATAGACATTGCCGGTGATCGTGACTTTGCCATTGCCGGTTGCGATTCCGGAATTGTCGCCACTCATCGAAAAATTCCCGGAAAAACCGCCAAAAGTGTCGGCCGTAATAAAAGTGCGCAAGGGTCCGCCGCCGGTAAACCCGGGGGCTCCGGTGAGGTCGATCTTGTAGAGGCCGCCGGCAGTGGCCATCGGACGGAAACTCAATGTTTCGGAAATGGACGCCGGGTTGGTGGGCACGACCAGAGAGCTCACCGACTGGGTCCCGGCGGCAGTGGCGAGACTGATATCGGAGGATGAGCTCAATCCGACGATGGCGCTTTGCACGCCGCGCGTGAGCGTGCACGTCAGATCGAAGGGCTGTCCCAGAGAAACTGCCGGAGCGACCAGTGTTCCCGAGATCGTGTTGGAGACAACATTGGGTCCTCGCGAATTGAAAACGGTCGCGGCAACGGTTTTGGTGAAATTGGATCCGCTGCCGGTCGCAATCACCGTGTTATCGGCATAATTCCTGAGCCGCCAGGAAATGGTGGGCACGTAAACCGAAACAGAGACCGGGGGCGGAGCCTTGAGGACGAGGGTCACGGGCCGCTCAGACTGGGCGCTAGTCACCGTGAATGCTTCCGCAAAGTCTTCGATCGGCGTGCCGGTGATGTTCAACTTGAGAGGCCTGTCTGGAGGGAGAAACGGAATCACGAAAAAGCCGCGGGTCGTTCCATCTGGTCGGATTTCCGAATCGAACACGCCGCCCATCGGGCCATCCGCGGCTTGCGGAAAGCCATCGACACGCACGGTCAGACTCTTGGCCTGATCATAAGTCAGGGCGGCAGCGGTCAGACCGCCGCTCGAGTTTCTTTGCTTGGCGCCCAGATTCAAGGTCACTTTGGTTGCATAGACCAAAGGCAAATCGACAAAGGTCGTGACCGTTGTGTTCACTGTTGTAGCCGATGGGAGCAGCTTAATAGGCTCATTCTCCTGGTCCCGTGGCACCACCAGGACATCGTAACTCAGCGCGGGTACCTGCAATCCACCGACGCGGAGGATGTCGCCCCGCTCGTTGAATAGGTCCTTGCCGTACAGGAGGGTGTCGCCACGCTCATTGATGACATCCTTGCCCTTGACCAGGAAGGTCGCCAGACGCGTGCTGCCGTCGGGCAGTTTGGCGAGCAGAAACAAGTCCGCGGTCACGTCGCTCAACCCGTCGTCTGTCCGTAGGAATCGCCGACGCGAGGCAAACTTGAGCGTCGTTTGTGGCACGGAAGCGCCCTGGGTTAAGAAGTCGTAAATCTTTTGCGCGTATTCCGCCGCCGTTATCACCTGGCCGGCGACTTCGCCCGCTTTGCCTGCAGCGTCGATAATGAAATTGACGTAGGTCTCCACACCCGCGGACGCCACGGTCTTCAAGAAACCGACGAGATTGTCGCGCAGATAGAGACGGCCACGGAGCGTCGAGCTGCGAAACGCCTGGGCGACGAGGTTCTTCTGTTTATCCGTCAGATTGAGCCTGCGATAACTGTCCAGGGTGAAGCCCGGTGCCGCCATTAGCTCACCAAGCCGCGCATCGTTCTTCTGAACAAAATCCAGAATCCAGCCGAAATCCCGCACGTCCTCATCCAATCCGCGGTTCTTGCCGTTGATGATCTCCCCGAGCGGCGCTTCGACATCGTCCCGCATTTTATTGAAGACCGCTGAAATCTGTTTAATGAAATCCGACCGCTCGGCGAGCACTTCCTCGAGCGATTTGTTCTGCGTAATCAGGTTGAGGACGTCCGATCCGTCTTTGAGTTTCTCGCTCAGCTTCAAATCGTCCACCGCCTCTTTGATTTCTTTGTATTGATTGATAATGTCCGCAAACGGGCTGCTCCCCGAGGCCGGATTGGATTTGCCAAGATAGCCGGCCAGGCTCACGCCTCCCGAATTCGGATCGGAGGGGATTGCGTTGAGCAAAGGACTTTTCAGAAGCGCGGCCATCGCCGCGTCGGCTTGAGCCACGATGCGAGCCAGGCTCGCATCGAACATTGAGGCAGCGTTTTGCAGGAGGCTCAGTTGTTGGTTAACTCGCGCTTGAAAATCTTGGGGTGTGCCCGTGATGGGGATTTGGTTCAATCCGTTCAAAGCCTCGGAGATGCTCCCGGCCGCGACAGCCAGCGGACTGGCCGCGTTTCCGCCTCCGTCTGCTGGCGTCGGGATGGCGCCCTCCAGCACGCCGCGGAAAAACAGCGCGGCAAGGCCCCGCAATGCGCCCGGAACCGTGATCGTGTTCTGACCGTTCGCGACGACGGGCTGGTTGGTCAAAACCGTCCACTGAATCGGCGGAGACAGACTGGATGTCATGTCAATCCGCACTTTGCCCGTGTCCGCAGGCCACAACACCAGGACATTGTTTTGGCCATCCAGTCGGACGTTCAACACGAGCGCGCGGACTTGTGCGAAGTTGTTCTGGACCGGGAGCCCACTCAGCGAACTGAATGGAGAAACGATCAGGTTGTCCGCGCGTTGGCCGCCGATCTTGCCACGGTTGTCTTCCGCGCCAAAGGCAAGGCCGGCCGCTCCTTGGTTGCCCAGGCCCGTGTTTGGGATTGTCACGGTGGTGCTGAGTTTCCCGTCTTGGTTGAAAGTTTGTAGCCGTCCGTCCAAGGCCACCTGCAAATTGTCACCCTGAGCTGCGATCTCGAGCGCATGAAAAATGTTGGCATTGAACAAAACGGGCCGGCCCGTGAACGCCACGGTTGCTCCGGAGTTCAGTCGTTTCACTTTGACCTCTCCCGTGCTGTGCAGTTGCACCCAATAGCCGCCGCTCGGATCAACGTCCGCACCGCCGATGATCCCGTCGCCCGCCGGAGCGAGCCGGCTGCGCAAATATGGACCCGCTTGCGAAATGTCCCCGGCCGCGTCGGACAGAACCTGCAAGTCCATTTCTATGTTCAGGTCCTGTCCCAGGTTCTGACCTCGAACGCCGCGATTGGCGCACGCGCCATCGCTCGCGGCAAACTGAATCCCGCCATAGTCCAGGCCATTGTTTTGCAGCGCGCCGGACACAATGCTCGCGCCAATCGGCCTGCTGGCATCCGTTCCGCCGGTGGGAAATAGGGGAAGATAAAAGTGCTTCCCGCTGCCGCCCAACGCCAAATCCGCTTGGCCCAGCGCACAGCGATCCGCATCCGCGCGGTAGAACCTGTCCGAGAACAAAACCGTCCCGGGGGGAGTCACGGGACCAATGCCAGTTGCGGAAACCGTTACGACGGCTTGCGCGGGATCGTTGCTCCCGACGGAAAGAGTGCCGCTCACGTTGCCGACCGCGCTCGGTGTGAAACGCACCAGAACCACTTGCTGAGCCCCGGTGCTCACGTTGAAGGGAATCGCCGGGGAAATCACGGCAAAGCGTGCGTTGTCGCTCGTGATCGAATTCACCGTCAACGCACCGGCGCCGGAATTGCGAACGGCAAAAGCCAGATCCTTGGTTTGGCCCAGCACCACGCTGCCGAAATTCAAACTGGCAGGTGAGACGCTCGCTTGGGGGGCCGCGCCCGACTCACTGGCATAGAGCACCGTCACCTCTGCCACAGAGAGAGGCCGGCTGTAAACCCGCACGTCATCAATCTTGCCTTTGAAATAGGAAGCGACCGTGGCCCGGCCAATCTCAATGCTGGCCGCGTTGGGAACGGTGTAGGGCATGGCGCGACTTCCTTTCAATCCTCCGTCCAAATACAGCAACTGAGTGGTTCCGTCAAAGACACCAACAAGGTGATGCCACGTACCGTCGTTGGCGGTTTGGCCGGAGACCAGCCGCGGTTCCCCGTTTAAGAAAAAGGCCGGCGCGTTGCCGCTGATCTGCAGAAAGAATCCGTTCCACGATCCGCCGTAGTGTTTCGCGACGATCATACCCTCACCCGGGACGCTGTCGTAGGAAACCCAGGCGCTGAGCGTGAAGCCACCGCTTGTGAAATTCAGATTCGTCGTTCCCGTCAACGCAACGAATTGGCTTGCGCCGTCGAACTGGTAAGCCCGGTTCGGCTGGCCGAAGCGGTCACTCGTCAAAGTCGCGCCAGTCACAATGCCGTTGTGCCCATTGCCACTTTCGTCAATCGCATTGCCGTTGAACGGCAGGTAGGCGATCAAGCCGCCGGGTGCCGCCTTCTGGCACTTGCCCGCGCTGCCCGCCGTGAAGATGGTTTGAATCTCCGTTTCCGAAAGCGCCCGGCTGTAGATCGAAACCTCGTCGATGAGACCGGGAAAATTATTGCCGCCGCAGCAGACCTCCCCGCCGATCCGCGTGCCGCTCAACGTACCGAGATAGCCGCGCTCGACGGGCCCGGAGCCTTTCTTCTCGCCGTTGACGTAGATAGTGGCCGTCACGCCATCGCAAGTGCCGGCGATGTGGTACCAAGTGTTGGTCACCGCAGGGATCGGCGAACGAATCGTGTCCGTGCAACCCCCGGGCTGCCGGATCACGACGCCAAATACCCCTTCTTGCATCGCAATGCCCCAATCGAGGCAATCGCTGACACCGCCGGCAATGGTCCGCCGAGAATTCGGGAGGCTCGGTGGAATGCTCGATGGATTGACCCAAGCTTCGACCGTCCAGGCGCTGCCGGGATTCCAATTGCCCAAATCCACATAATCATCGACACCGTTGAATCGAAATGCTTGTCCCACCTTTCCCACAGCGAAGGTCGCGCCATGAATTGTGCCAGAGTGATTGGTTCGAACATCGGTGGCGTTGCCTTCGCCGGGCCACCAACTCACCAAACCCGCCGGTACCACGGCGCAATTCCCTGGCGGCGGGGCGAAGCCGTTGCCGGAAACCTTGACGGCGACTTTGGGCCGGATGGGATCATTGCTGTTGATCGTGACCAAGCCACCTTGAGGCTCCAGGTCGGTTGGAGTGAAAAGGACGAGCACTACTTGCTCCGCCCCGTTGGCGACGTTAAAGGGGGTCGCTGACGCGAGGACGGTGAAGCGCGGGTTGTCGCTGACGATCGAGTTCAGCAGCAACGTGGCGTTGCCAGAGTTGCGAATGGTGAATGTCAAATCCTTGGTCTGGCCAAGCGCCACGCCGGAATAGTCGAGACTGGTTGGGGAGAGCGCGAGAACGGGCGCCGCACTCGCCTGCTTGCACTTGCCCGCGCGGCCCGACGCCACGACGGCTTGGATTTCGTTGGTCGTCAGGGCGCGACGGTAAATGGACAGTTCATCGACCTGTCCACGGAAGAAACGGTTCGGCGAACCGCCACCCCACGAATAGCCGAGATTGACGGGGCGTGTGTTATTGACCGGCGCGGAATGCGCTGCTTCCCCTTGGAGCACACTGTCCACATACAATCGCACCGTGCTGCCGTCCCAGGTGCCGGCCACATGATGGAAGAGGCCGTCCAGGAGGTCCGTCGTGGAAGTGACGCCAGGGAAATTGACGATGCCACCTCCTCCGGCGCCGATGCCGAAGTAAAGTTTTCCATTACTGCTGAAACCTTGGCACATCCAGCCGGAGGAATCCGCCCAGCCATGCGACTTGTCCACGACTAGGTATTGATCGTGCGGCTGATTTTTGCTGCCCCGCATCCAGAATTCCACAGCGAAACCAGGCGCTTGGACGTCCAGCAAGGGATCGTGCGGGATGGTAATCCGATCGCTGTCGTTGGCGAAGCTGAAGGCCTGGCCGACTTTGCCGGAAGAGAAAGTCACGCCGCCCAACGGCTGACCGTGATTCGTGCCGGCCAGGTTGAGGAAGCTTCCATCGCCCGGCCACCAACCGACCAAACCCGAGGGTGCGGCCAGGCACTCGCTCGCGACCAGCCCGTTCGCCTTGAGCGAGACGCTGACGCTGGGCTGGCCGGCATCGGTGCTCTTCAAGGTCAATGTTCCCGTCGCGGAGCTGGTGGCGTCGGCGCTGAAAGTGACGCTAATCGCCTGCTGCAATCCGGGGGCGACCGTGAACGGTAGGGCGGGTGAGACGACTCGGAAGCGCGAGCTATCGCTGGCGATTGAAGTGACCGTCAACTCCAGACCGCCGGCGTTGCGCACAGCCAAAAACATCTCTTGGCTCTGGCCCACGATCACGTTGCCGAAATCCATGCTGGCGGGCGCAACTTCGATTTTCTGCGCGAGCCGGGGCGCGATGGGGTCGGTCTGCAAAAACGAACTCCAATCCACATATTCACTGACCTTGTCGCCTTTGCCGCTCGGGTTGAGCTGATTCCGGCCGTCGGTGTTGGTGTTGTCGAGCGGCCCGCTCGGATCGCCCCAATAGTTGGACTTAGCGTTGATGATTCGGGCGGTGTCGAAATTGCGCACGCCGAATTCGGCCTGACCCGCCATCGTGCTGTTGTTGATGACGGGCGAAGCGCCATTGACCGTGCGCACGCCGTCTCGGCCGTTATTGATGATGCGGCAGGCCGTGATGAGCGAAGCCGAATTGTTGCAGTGAAGGCCATCGCTGACGCTGTTCCGGATAGCGCAGTTGTTGAGGCGGGGCGAAGAGCCGAAGAGGGCAACGTTCCCCTCCGCGTTGGCGCCGCCGAACTCGATAGTGCAATTCTCCAGAATGGAATTGCCATCCGGCGCGCGAAACGTGAGAGCTCTCCATTGTCCGGGTTTCTTCACGGCTTTATCCGAGGTGAAGTTGATGGGCGCTGCCGCCGTGCCTCGGGCGATCAACACGCCGTCCACCCACAGTCCGGCGTTCGGATCTTGAAATTGAACCGTAACTCCGGCGTCGAGGGTGAGGGTTTTGCCTCCGTTCACATAGACATCATTCACCAGGGTGTAGGGCAGGTTGTCCTTCACCCAGGTGCCGTTGCGACCGAAGTTGAACTCGAAGACTTTGATCGCGTCTCGCCCGTTCCCCAACGCAAGATTGTTCTTCAATTTGGGGAGGGAATCGACGCGCATGGCCATGGCGAAACCGCCGTTCGTGGCCCCGTTGTTCACGAACTGACAATTCTCAATCACCGGGTCGGATGCCTGGAATCTGATCCCATCGAGCCGGCTGTTCCGGATGGTGCAGTTCCGAATCGTGGCGGTGGCGTTCTCAAACCGGATGTTCTCATCGCTCAGACCCGCCGCCGCCCCGTACTCGACAAGGCAGTTTTCAAGAATCGAATTGATGTTCGAGGCGCGGAAAACAATCGCCTCCCATTGGCCCGGAGCCTTCTGAACGTCATCCGAGGTGAAGCGAATAGGCGCGCTCACTGCGCCCCGGGCGATGAGCGTGCCATCGACGATCAAGGCCGTGTCCGGATTCTGGAATTGCACCAGCAATCCGGGCTCCAGAGTGAGCGTCGCACCGCCATCGACGTACACATCGTTGACCAAGGTGTAAGGCAGATTGTCCTTCAGCCAAGTTCCACTCCGGCCGACGTGGTAATCAAACACACTGATGGCATCGTTCCGATTGCCGGTGGCCGTATTGTTCCACAGCCGGGGCCAGGAATCGGTCCGCATGGCCATGGCGAAGGCATTGGCATTCGTGGAACCGTTGTTCAGGAATTGGCAGTCTTCGATGATCGGGTTGGAGCCGAGAAAGGTCATGCCATGCATCCGGCTATTGCGGATGGTGCAGTTGCGGAGAGTGGCGGTGGCGCCCTCAAACCGGATCATCTCATCGCTGTACCCGGCCGCCGCTCCACACTCGATTATGCAGTTTTCGAGAATGGAATTGGTGTTCGAGGCGCGGAAAATCAGGGCATCCCACAGACCGGGCGCCTTCTGCACATTGTCCGACGTGAACACGATGGGCGCAGTTGAAGTTCCGCGAGCGACGAGTGTCCCATCAACGAAGAAGGTCGCGTAGGGGTTCTGAAACTGCACGATCACTCCCGGTTCGAGGGTGAGCTTCTTGCCACCGTCCACGTACACGTCATCCAGCAAGGTGTAGGGCAGATTGTCCTTCAGCCAGGTTCCGTTCCGAACAAAGTGGTAGTCAAAGACGACAATGGCATCGTGCATGTTGCCGGTGGCGGTGTTGTTCTTGAGCTGCGGCAGGGAATCGACCCGCATGGCGATGGCAAATGCGTCTTTGTTGGTCGAGCCGTTATTCAGAAACTGACAATGATCCAGCAGCGGATCCGAGGCCAGCAGCTTCAGGCCATGCATCCGGCTATTGCGGATGGTGCAGTTGCGGAGAGTGGCGGTGGCGCCCTCAAACCGGATCATCTCATCGCTGTACCCGGCCGCCGCTCCACACTCGATTATGCAGTTTTCGAGAA
>CAYHFE010000059.1:4095-10132 GCA_964355375.1 uncultured Verrucomicrobiota bacterium | reverse complement strand
CGCGCCGCGCGCGATGAGTGTCCCATCGACGATCAAGGCGGCGTAGGGATTCTGAAACTGCACGATCACTCCGGGTTCGAGGGTGAGTGTTTTGCCGCCGTCCACATAGACATCATCGAGCAAGGTGTAGGGCAGATTATCCTTCGGCCAGGTGCCATTCCGCCCAAAGTGGTAGTCAAAAATCCCAATGGCATCGTGGACATTGCCTGCGGCCGTATTGTTCTTGAGCTGCGGCAACGCGTTCGCCTGCATGAAGACAGCAAACGCGTCCTTGTTCGTCGAACCGTTGTTGAGAAACTGGCAGTTTTCAATCAGCGGATCCGCGGCAAAAAGTTTCATGGCATGCATCCGGCTGTTTCGGATCGTGCAGTTCCGGATCGTCGCGGTGGCACCCTCAAATCGAATCATCTCATCGCTGTACCCAGCCGCCGCTCCGCACTCGATTATGCAGTTTTCGAGAATGGAGTTGGTGTTCGAGGCGCGAAAAACCAAGGCCTCCCACTGGCCGGGCGCTTTCTGCACCTTGTCCGACGTGAAGACAATGGGGGTGGCAGTCGCGCCGCGCGCGATGAGTGTCCCATCGACGATCAAGGCGGCGTAGGGATTCTGAAACTGCACCACCACTCCCGGTTCAATAGTGAGCGTCTTGCCGCCGTCCACATAGACATCATCGAGCAAGGTGTAGGGCAGATTATCCTTCAGCCAGGTGCCATTCCGACCAAAGTGGTAGTCGAAGATCCCGATGGCATCGTGGACATTGCCCGTGGCCGTGTTGTTCTTGAGCCGGGGCAGCGAGTCGGTGCGCATCATAAGAGCGAACGCGTCCTTGTTCGTTGAACCGTTATTCGCAAACCGGCAGTTCTCGATCTTCGGATCGGAGGCAAACAGCCTGATGCCGTGGAAGCGACTTTGGCTGATCGTGCAATTGCGAATCGTGGGCGCGGCTGACTCGCAGCGGATACTTTCATCAGCCAGACCCGCGCCGGCGCCATATTCCACGGTACAGTTCTCCAGAATCGAATTCGTGTTCGCACCCCGGAAGACCATGGCCCCCCACTGTCCGGGAGCCTTCTGGAGGTCGTCCGAAGTGAACAGAATCGGCGCCGCGGCCGTGCCCTGCGCGATCAAGGTTCCATCGACCACGATCTGAGTGTTCGCATTCTGAAATTGCACGATGACTCCAGGCTCGATCGTGAGCGTCTGACCTCCATTTACGGAGACGTCGGAGGTTGCAAGGTAAGGACTATTGGCCAAGGTCAATGTTCCTGACTGAGCGCCGCTCAGTGGTGTCGAAGCGCGATGGTTGACCGATGCGAGACTCAAGAGCAGGACCGCTAGGGTTAGCCCGGTCGGATGAAAGGGAAGCCTGTGGATTCTAGCATTCATAGGGTTAATACGATTAGGGCCTGCCGTCGGCGTTGGTGGTCGCGGCGCGATCAGTAAAAGTTGAGCAAAGTTGGACACTGCAGACACTCTGTAAAAACGCTGGCGGGGCGTCGCTCGCCGCCAGTCCACAACGCCTTCCCGCCACTTCAACGTATAGGAGAAGCCGTTCTGTTTCGCTGGGCCGATTTTGCCATTTACCAGACCTTTATTGCTCCGAGCCTGATGGAAAGTCCTTTCTCTCGGAGGAGTCGAGTCGAGACTCTGATTTTCGATGAAATCCGCTGCCTTCACCGGGAGAAAAGTGAGTCTCCTCACGTCGTCTCCAACTTTTGAAACAGGTTCTCAGACTTTGGGCTGGGAAAAGGCGCATGAGGGTCGGACTGGAGAAATCGCCAATTTCGGCGACTCGGTTCTTGAATCCGCGTAACTGTTGAAATCGTCCACCAATTTGATCAGACAGTTCTATACGACGGGACGGCTGGGAAGTAACTCTAACGCAAATCAAACTGGAAATGATGACGAGCACGATGCTGTCCTTGGCCTGATCCAAATCTATGAAAATACCGGCTACTCACCCATCTTACATGACCCGACGGCCATCGGAGGCGCGATCTCTCCTCTACGTCACGGGGCTCATGATCATCGCCGTGACGATGATCCATTGGACTCTCGCCGCCGGGCCGCGTCTCAAAGTGAGCGCGAATCAACGTTTCCTGGTTCAAGAGAACGGTTCCCCGTTTTTCTACCTTGGCGACACCGCCTGGGAATTGTTCCACCGCCTGAATCGGGAGGAAGCGGATCGCTACCTCGAGAACCGTGCGAGCAAGGGATTCACCGTCATTCAAGCGGTCGCTCTGGCCGAGTTGGATGGACATTCCGATCCGAATCCCTACGGCCATCTGCCGCTGCTTGATTTGGATCCGGCCCGTCCGGCGGTGAACGATGGACCCAACAACGATTACTGGGATCACGTGGACTACATCGTCGCCAAGGCGGAGTCGCTGGGATTGGTCATCGGATTTCTGCCCACCTGGGGGCGCTATTGGCATGACAAGATCAACAACGGCAAACCGCTCTTCACCGAAACCAACGCCCGCTCCTACGGCGAATGGATCGGGCGGCGTTATCGGGAGAAGCCAGTCATTTGGATTCTGGGCGGAGACCGCAGCATCGATAGCGACGAACAAAAGGCCATCGTCCGCGCCATGGCTCAGGGACTCCGCGCCGGCGATGGAGGTCAACACCTGATGACGCTGCATCCGCCGGGCGGTTCCGGCTCGTCGAAGTGGTTCCACGAAGACGATTGGCTGGATTTCAACATGCGACAGAATGGGCATGGGCCGGAATTCACCGATCGCTACGCTCAAACGCGCGTCGATTACGACCGCACACCACGGAAGCCGGTCCTCGATGGCGAGCCGATTTACGAGGATCACCCGGTGTCGTTTAATGCCAAAAGCCTGGGGCATTCTCTGGCCGCGGATGTGCGTCGCCCGCTTTATTGGGATCTGTTTGGCGGCGCTTTCGGTCACACCTATGGACATCATTCCGTCTGGCAAATGTGGACGCCGAATCGGAAGCCGATCAACAACCCGCTGCAGCCGTGGTTCGAAGCCATCGATCAACCCGGGGCGGCGCAAATGCAATTCGGCCGGCGACTCCTCGAATCTCGGCCGTTTCTGAGCCGGGTTCCGGACGATTCCATCATCGTGACGGACCGAGTAGCGACGTCCGTACCTGGCGCCGGTCGCTATCGATTCGCCGCCACCCGCGACGAATCGGGCAGCTACGCCCTGGTCTATGCGCCGGTGGGCCGGAAGTTCAAAGTTCAGATGGACAAGATCAGCGGAACCCAGGCTCAGGCATGGTGGTACGATCCTCGCAACGGTCAGGCCAAGATGATCGGCGAGTTTCCCACCCAAGGTGAGCGTGAATTCTCCCCGCCGGACCTGGGAGAATTCAACGACTGGGTCTTGGTTCTGGATGACGCGTCGAAGCACTTCCCGCCCCCCGGGACCAAACGCTGAGAGCGTGTTTGAGAGGTCCGTTCCAATCGCAGAAACCGAGGTGACGAAACTCTGATTTTTGAGGAATTCACACCGATCGGCCGAGGGACAAGTGAGTCCCCTGCTCTTCAAATCGGCGCGGTGAGATTCTGAGATCTCACCGGAGCGGCGCTCGATGAAAACAAAAACCCGGCACCACTCTTCCGAGCGATGCCGGGTCCGCGCAATTCGTCCTGGCGGCTACGGTTTAACGGGGTAGAACCGCATGGCCGCGTCCGGTTTGGCCTTGTCCGGCGACGCGGTCGCACTGGGCACCGGTGCCCAAGTCCCGCTCATCGCCGCGGCCGATTCCAGCGTCCCGTTGGTCCAAGTGATCTCGACCTCGCCCGCCGTGGCCTTGATGCTCATTCCACTTTGCTTTCAAGTTGAGCGCAATTAGCCCTCACCCGTCCTTCGGACACCCTCTCCCATCCGATGGGAGAGGGACGGGGTGAGGGAGCAGTCAGTCTCATCTTAATCGCAAATTCGAATCAGCAGCGGCGGTGGCGTGGCGACGACCGGCGTCGTGCCACCGAAGGCGCGCGGCACCGTCGTGTTGCAGCCGGACTTGGTTCATCTACGGAACGAACCGGATCGTGTAAAAGCTCGTGGTGCTTCCAGGAGCCTTGTCCGTGTAGCTCGTGGTCGTGCCGGTTCCGGTGACGTTGGCCGCGTCGATCCACGGACCGGTCACGGCAGTCGCCTTCTGCACCGAGTACTTGGTTCCGGCAGTCGAACTCCACGCCAGGGTGAATGAACTGCTCGCCCGATCAAAGGCCGAAGAGCTGATCTTGATTTCCTTCGGAGCATCGACTTTCACGAAGGTGGAAACTGGGACGGGGACCGTGCTGACAAAGGCGCCCCGGCTGAGGTAAAAATCATCGAAGAGCACGGCGTTCACGCCTTGACCTGTCCCGGGGGCTGAAACGAATACCGACGTTAAATCCGGCGTGGCCGCGCCCAAAGCCTGGTCATTCCCTTGCGGAGCGCGGTCGCTGATATACTTGTCGAAGAGAAGCGTCCTGGTACTAGCGCCCTGTTTCTGGATGTAAACCGTGAAGATATCGCCGGTGTCAATGGGATCGTTTTGAATGTCCAACCACACGTTATAGGCGGTTCCATAATCCAGGGTGAGAGGGGCGGGGTCAAAAGATGCGCCAACGCCATTGCGCGCTTGCACGGCGATGGTTTCCTCGTCCACGAACTTCTCGAACCGGACGTATGGCCCCACGCTGGTATTCAGGTCACCGGACGATCGAATCGGGGCATCGGTCATTCCCACATGAAGCGTCACAGCAGGGGCTTTGTTATCCGCCACCCCGTAGATCCGGAAGAACAGGGTCGCTTTCTGGCCCTGTTTGAGCGTCTGTGACTTCAGATCCAAAGCCATGATGTCCGCGCCGGCGTCATAACCGAGAGTCTTGTTAATGCCGAGATCAATCACCGTCCCAACGCCTTCCGGATTCTTCCAACTGCCTTTCCCGAGGATCGGACCGGCGGCATAGTTTTCAAAATCCTCCAGCACCCGCCACCCCGCCGCCACTCCGCTGACGGACCGGACGGTGATTTTGGCGGTTTTTGATTCGGTTCCGCGGCTCGCAGTCAGCGTGTAGGTGGCGGTGGCATTGACCGTCACTTCCAGGTTCCCGACGCCGGCAATGGAATTCGCGGTCACGCTGCCGACCCCGTTATCGATGGCGAGCGCGGCGTCCTTGGTCGCATCCCAACGCAGCATCACCTTGTCGCCTTGGGCCGCGGACGCGAAGTCGGAGGTGAAGTACCGGATCTCGAGAGGAAGCACTGCGGCGCCGACGGTCGGAACGCCACTGGCGATCACGGTGGCAAGCTCCGCCGGACTGAGCGCGCGCGACCAGAGAGCCACTTCGTCGATCAGGCCGGTGACCCAATGCGTCTTCGAAGCCCTTAGAATGCCGCCAATCGACGTGTCGGTGGCCCGCCAGGCGCCGGCCGCCTTGGCCGGAATCGCGAGATCATCCAACTGGCCATCGACATAGAAGGCTCGCTCTCCGTTGTTCTGGACAAAGGCGATATGATGCCATGTGTCGTCGAATGGTTCCGCGGTCGTTCTAATGTGATCGACCGTGGTCCAGCCCGATTGGCGAATTAGCAAATCAATCTGACCGCTCGATCCACCGCTATGGGTGCCAATATTGAAGAGCGGATCGGTGTTGGAGGGCGTGGCTTCCGAAAACAGCCGCAGATCGGTTTGGCCGGGGCCATTGACCTTCGCCCACATCGAAATCGTGAATGACGGGTGCTGGTTAATCGGAAGTTTTTCACCCGGTTGGTGGACTCGGCTCAAGAGGGTCTGCTTGGCAAACGAAAAAGAAAACGTCTTCCCGATTTTTCCGCTCACCAAATCCGCGGCGGTCAGATTGCTCAGGTCCATGTCGTAACCGCTCACGACATCCGGTGTTTTGGTTCCCTGAACCACTTCCATGGGCCAATGCGAGACGAGTCCATCGGACAAGGCGGCGTGGCCAGCCGGAGTGAGTAGTGTTGCGGCCGCAACGAGGATTGTTGCCGCGACGAAACGATGACGTGATTTGTTGGGATTTGATGCGATTTTCATACAAACCGGTTAG
>CAYHFE010000059.1:0-3995 GCA_964355375.1 uncultured Verrucomicrobiota bacterium | reverse complement strand
TGTTAAACGTTCGGGTATCTGCCCGGGCATTATTCATCTGCGACACCTTGGATCAAGCAGATTTTCACCAGGATCGGCCGCCCTTCTCATTTTGGCGCGTTTGGAGTCGCAACTCCAGCCAATGGCCACGCGAAAACCGGCTCCAGCAGGAAAGACAAACGTCGAACAGTAGGTGTCCTGGGCCAAATTGAGGATTGCTGCGGGATCGGGTTCGGCGTTTGACATCGGAGAAGCTCGCGGGCTATAAGTCGGCCGCGGACGCCGGCGAGGCGCGATCTCGCAAGACGCGCGGTCGTGGCGGTGAGTCTTTTCCCTTGGATCCTGCAATGAAGGCGGTCATTCAGACGGACAATTTGCGCAAGGTTTATGGCGACGCTGTCGCCGTGGCCGGACTGACGCTGACCATCCCGGCGGGGGAGTGCTTCGGGTTGATCGGCCCCAATGGCGCGGGCAAGACCACCGCCCTGCGCATGCTCGCGACCCTGCTGGAGCCGAGCGACGGCCGGATCCAGATCTGCGGCCATGACGCCGAGGAAGAAGTGACTCAAGTCCGGCGGAGCATCGGCTTCATGCCCGACGATTTTGGGATCTACAACGATTTGAAGGTCTGGGAGTACCTCGATTACTTCGCCATGGCCTCTGGCGTCCCCAAACGCCACCGGCGTCAACGAGCCCAGGAGGTCATCGAGCTGGTCGATCTGAAGGTCAAGGAAGATCAGTTTGTCGAAGCCCTGTCCCGCGGCATGAAACAGCGCCTCTGTTTGGCCAAGACCCTGATCCATGATCCCGCGGTCCTCTTGCTCGACGAGCCCGCGTCCGGGTTGGATCCACTGGCTCGCATCGAATTTCGCGAGTTGATGAAGGAACTGGTCAAGCTGGGCAAGACCATCCTCATCTCCTCTCACATCCTGACCGAGCTCTCGGATTTTTGCACGTCGGTGGCGATTCTCGAGCAGGGCCGGTTGGTCGTGGCGGGCCGGATCGATGAACTCATGCGCCGATTGAAAGGCACCACCACCTTGCACCTGGACGTTTTGTCGGGAATGGAAGAGCTCGTGCGGATTCTCGAGGCTCACCCCTTGGTTCGCTCCCACCGGCTGCGGGATGGGATCCTGGAGGTCGAGTTTGACGGCCGCGGCACCGACATCGCCGCATTGCTGAAATCGGTCGTGATGGCTGGGGTCAGTCTGAAGGGATTCTCCGAAAAGCGGGACAACCTCGAAGACGTCTTTCTGCGGGTCGGCGCCCACCAGGTTTCATGATGATATCGCTTCTCGAAAACCCCGAATTCATGCGGCATTTTCGGAGTCACACCCGCAAAGGCCGAGCCGCCACTCCGCATGTTGTTTTCCTGGCCGCCTGCGGCGTCTGCCTCGCCGTCAATCTCCTGCTCTATTACCGGAGGCAGGCCTTTGACAGCTTTCCGGCCTGTTTCCAAAGCATTTTTTTCCAGATCATCGGCGCGAATTTTTTCCTGCTGCTGGGTTTGGGTGGGCACGCCTGCGGGGAATCGGTGACGGCGGAGCGGCAAGCCAACACGCTCGAGTTCCAAAGAATCACCGGGATGAATCCCTACACCCTGGCCCTCGGCAAAATCCTCGGGGTGCCGATCGTCTATTACTACTTGGCGATCCTCGGCTTGCCCGTGACGATGCTCTCCGTGGCCTGCGGCGGCCTCACGCTCCCGGGCTATCTGACGACCTACCTTCTGCTCATCGTCTTTGGCCTTTCTTACTGCTCCGCCTCCACCTTGGCCTCGGCCCTGCGCCGAGGGAAAACCGGGCAACGAACCTCACCGGCCGTCCTTCTCATCATCCTCGTGTCGTTCGTCCCCACCTTGCTCTTTGGGGGCTTCCGGGCGCCGGGTTTCGGATTCTCCTCCAGCCCGGGTTTGTGGGCCTGTCTCCTGCCCTTCCACGCGCTCGGAGCGGTTGGACAAGGCCGTCTCGAGAGCTTTCAGGTGTCGCTTTTCGGACTCTCCATCAACGGCGTGCTCATGACCCTGATCATGAATGGGCTTCTGTTTCTGGCCGGTTGGGCGGGCACCGCGCGGCGCTTGCAGAGCGACTCGCAAGCGCTCTGGACCAAGCCGCAACTGCTGGGAGGCTCGGCGGTAATCTTGATCCTGTTAGGCAGCCACGTCTCGGAGGCGATGACTTCCTCCGCGAACCCTTGGCTTCCATTGGCCGCCGGTGCCATCGCCGCCCACGTCCTCCTCATGATCGTGGCCGCCGCCGCCTCCCCCGGGTTGTACTGCTTTCGCCTGGGACTGCGCCGCGGAACGAGCCGAGCGCCGTGGCGATCCGCCCTGCTCGATGAGAAGATGATGGCCTTTCCACTCGTGCTCTTGCTCAGCGTGGCCAGCGTTGGACTGCTCGCGGCGATCGCCCTGACCAAAGGCCCGGGCCTCACCCTGGGAACGTCGTGGTTCCCGCTGGTCTGCATTCTCGCTCCGTTGGTGGTGTGCGGCATGACCTACACGACGGGAGCGCAGTTCTGCCGGTTAGTCGCGCCCGATCATGGATTGAAACTTTATATCGGCGGAATGTTCCTCTGGGTCGTGGTCCCGGTGATCGGAGGACTCCTCCTCCGAGCCTGGAACGTGGCGGCGTCCGGCGCGTCCGGAGGGCCGGCGTTCCTGCTGTTAAGCCCACTCGGGATCTGTGTCTCCACGATTGGGGACGAGGCCATGACCGTGCCGCCAATGTTGTTCTGGGGAGCGCTGTTGGCCTGGAGCGCGGCCACCGGATGGCTCTGGTGGTATTTGGCCCGCTTCCGGAGCGTGTTGCAGCGACGTTGCGCCAGCCCACCGAGTTGACCGGTTCGGACGAGGCGATTTCCCCACCGATGCGGTCGGCCCGGTTGGGAATTTCTCAAAGGGGAGAAGAACCAGAACCGACCTGACGATTTCCAGAGGACGGGAATCATTCGCTTTATCGGCTTTGACCCAATAAACAACAGCGAGTTCTGACAGACGACGGGCTCACAAGCCGTGTGGGGAATTTGTCCTGCCGCCGCAAATAACCGGCTTGTGCATGAAATTGTCCCCCGGAAGATCTTTCAGACCCGCGAGACTGGCCAAAGTTCAGATGGGAGCAGGGAAGGCAGCGAGGGATATTGTCGTTGAGTCCTCCGATGCGATCTCATGAAGCCTACGTCCGATCGTCAGCGTGCTGCTTTAGATGGCGGGTGGGCCTGCTGGAGCTGTTCTAGAAGAATCAATTCCCTCTCCGCCGACCGCCGCTGTTCGAATCGAACGATGGAGTCAAAGCCGAGGAAGAGAATTCCCATTGCGCACACGGACAGGAGCAGAACAAAACCGATTGAAAAAGCTCTGGCGTCAGGTTGCCACGCCGCGCACTGCGGACACTTTGGAGTCGAACTCAGAATCAGCTTCCTGCACTCGTGACAGCGGACCAAATGCCCGGGATGCCAGAAATACCCACGGTGAAAATTTGAAGTCTTTCCCAGGAAGGGCATAAAGGACTCATACCGTCGCCGGCGAGCCAATGCAAGCCACGGTTCGAACGCCGGTTCGAATGTTCGAATCCCGTGCATCCCGGAGTTGGCGGGGCTTCGAAGGCAGTCCCTGCGGACCGCGGGCTGAGCCAGGCACTGACCGCCTCGTCAGGCTGATCGCGCGCCGCTTGGCCCAAGGCCAACAACCGCCCCGCGACCACCTGATCGACCGCCCGTGCCCGCTCCAAGCGCGGGGCCGTTGTCGGGAGGGCGTCGCCGAGCCGCGCTCCACCAGGGCGGGGGCAAATCAAGGAGACCGCGGGCCGCCAGCTTGGAGAGCAAAGTGCGTGCGGCCATGTCCTTAAACCGGCCCGCTTCATTGCGCCACGGCCAACGCTCCGCCAGGGCGACCGAAAGCCGGGAGCGTGGCCAACCTGGATGATCCGCTCGCAACCGAAGAATCTCGGTCAGGTCGGCCTCAGTAATTCGAATTTGCGATCAAGATGAGACTAACTGCTCCCTCACCCCGTCCCTCT
>CAYHFE010000058.1:0-22074 GCA_964355375.1 uncultured Verrucomicrobiota bacterium | reverse complement strand
TGTGGCGACCGGCTGAAGCCGGGACTACATACTTGTCAAAATGAGAACTGCTGCGGTTCATTCGGATGAGGCCAAATATGAAACTGGACGATGACGAGGTCCTCGTGTTACGGCCTGCGGCCAGAATTGCGCAGCCAGTTTTCGTGAGTCGCGGATCTGCAAATCCGCTGGGGTTGGAGAATTTATTTGCTCTTCCGGGAAGTTTCTCATGGAATTGACCGCGGAACGCGATTGACAAGTCCGCGCGACACTGGAAATATACGTATTATTACTAGGTAACTTATGATAGCATCACCGACACCCGCGAAAGGATCGCACAACGAGCTGATCAAAGAGGCTATTCCGACTTTGGCGGGAACGATCGCGGCGACGTTGACGGATGCGGCGACGGACCGGTTTTCAGAGGACGACACTCATTTCCTGAAGTTTCACGGAATTTATCAGCAAGACGATCGGGACCTTCGGAAGGTGGGCAAGAAATTCCAGATGATGGTTCGAGGCCGCATTCCGGGCGGCGTGATGACCTCAAAGCAATGGTGCGCGTTTGATGATCTGGCCGCGCAGCACGGAAACAACACCCTCCGCATCACGACCCGACAGAGCATCCAATTTCACGGGGTTGTCAAGACCCACCTCGGGCCGTTGGTCAAGGGCATTAACGATTCGCTGCTCTCCACTTTGGCGGCGTGCGGCGATGTGAATCGCAACGTGATGGCGCCGCCCACACCCGCCTTCACGGCGGCTCGCGAGCAGGTCTTTGAGGATTGCGAGCGCATCGCGATGGCTCTGGCGCCGCGCACCCGGGCTTATCACGCCATCTGGCTGGAAGGTGTCCAATTGGATCTCCAAGATCCCGCCAACAAAGAATTTGTCGATCCGCTCTATGGGAAGCAGTACCTGCCCCGGAAATTCAAGGTCGCTTTCGTTATTCCGCCATTAAACGACACCGACGTCCTCACCAATGACCTTGGCTTCATCGCCGTCGTCGAGAACAATCAGTTGGTCGGATACAACATCGCGGTCGGCGGAGGGATGGGCCGCAGCCACGGCAACGAACAGACCTACCCCCGGCTGGCGGATGTGCTCGGCTTCGCGAATCCAGCGCACGTGATTGATTTGGCCAAGGCGGTCCTGACCCTGCATCGCGATTTCGGCGATCGCACCGACCGCAAGCATGCGCGTCTCAAATACGTGGTGCAGGAGCGGGGAGTGGAATGGACACGGGCGGAAATAGAGCGGCGATCGGGCGTCCACCTCGAACCGGTTCGGCCCTACCACTTCACGACCACCGGCGACCTCTACGGTTGGAGACGGCAGGTGGATGGCCGCTGGTTTCTGGGGCTGTTTGTCGAGGCCGGTCGCGTCAAGGACTCCGAACCGGTCCGGCTCAAGACGGCGCTCCGAAGGATTGCCGAGCGTTTCGACACCATTGAATTTCGTCTGACCGCCAATCAGAATGTCATTCTCGCCAACATCGGGGACGCGGAAAAAGGCGCCCTCGATGCCGTCCTCACCGACCACGGCGTGAAGACCGAGAGCCAAGCCAGCGTGCTCCGCGCCGCAGCGCTGGCCTGTCCGGCCTTGCCCACGTGCGGTCTGGCCCTCGCGGAGTCGGAACGGATGCTGCCGGAATTGATCAGCCGAATCGAAACCCTCTGCGCGGAAGTCGGACTGGCGGGCGAGGAAATTATGATCCGCTCGACCGGATGTCCGAACGGTTGTGCGCGGCCCTACATGGCCGAAATTGGATTCGTCGGCAAAGCGCCCGGCCGCTACCAAGTCTGGCTCGGCGGCAGTCCCGCCGGAACACGCTTGAATCGCCTCTGGAAGGATGTCGTCAAGGACGCCGAAATCGTGGCCGAGCTGCGCCCGGTGCTGACGCGATATCTGAGCCAACGCCAGCCCGGCGAGCGGTTCGGCGATTGGTGTGCGCGGGTCCTTTGGCAAGAAACCGCGGTTTCCGGCATCTCCAACTGACCGCCGGAAAGAGCCCACCCCGGACGATTCGCTCCTTCGCGAAAGATTCCCCTTTGATTTCATGATCGCCGCCGCGGAAATCCAGGAGCTCAACCGCCGTTTTGCGGACGAGTCCACGGAGAAGGCCCTGCGGTGGGCCTGGGAACGATTTGGCCGGCGCGGCGCCATCGGCACCAGTTTTCAGGGAGCCGGACTGGTGATCATGCATTTGGCCAAGGTCCATGAGCTTCCCTTCCCCGTGTTCACGATCGACACCGGCTTGCTCTTTCCCGAAACGCTGGATCTCCGGAAGCGTTTGGAGGATTTTCTCGGCCATCCCATTGCGGCGCTCGAACCCGACCTGTCCATCCCGGCCCAGGCTGAAATCCTCGGCCCCGAGCTCTGGAAACGGGATCCAGATCTCTGTTGCACGACGCGGAAGGTCGTTCCCTTGCAGAGCAAGTTGGCCGAACTCGATTGCTGGATCACCGGCCTGCGGCGCCAGCAATCCGACTCCCGGTCCAATACCGACGTCGTCGAGCTTTACGCGTTCGTGGACGACAAAGACATCGTCAAATTGAATCCCTTGGCCAACTGGACCCGCGAGGCGGTCTGGCAATACATCCACGACCACAAAATTCCCTACAACCCGCTTCATGATCAGGGTTACCGCTCGGTCGGCTGCCAGCCCTGCACGGCCAAGTCCGCCGGCGACAGCGAACGGGCCGGGCGTTGGACCGGCTTCAGCAAGGTCGAATGCGGCATTCACACTTTCATGGAAAAGAAAATCGACTTTCAGATTTAGCGTTTACTATGGATTACCTTTCAAAGTTGGAGAACCAAAGCATCTACATCCTGCGCGAAGCCTTCAACAAGTTCGACCATCTGGCCATGCTGTGGAGCATCGGCAAAGACTCGACGGTGCTGCTCTGGCTGGCGCGCAAGGCCTTCTTTGGCCATGTGCCCTTCCCCCTGGTGCATGTGGACACGACCTACAAGATCGCCTCGATGATCGAATACCGCGATCGCCTGATCAAGGAATGGGATCTTGAGCTGGTTGTGGGCAAAAACGAGGAAGTGCTCCGGACCGGCGTCACCTATCCCAACGGTCGGGCCACGCGGGTCGAATGTTGCGGCACGCTGAAAAAAGACGGACTGAAAAAAGTCCTCGACGAGCACCATTTCACCGGAGTCATTGTCGGCGTGCGCCGGGATGAAGAACCGACCCGGGCCAAGGAGCGTTATTTCAGCCCCCGCGACAAGAACATGGAGTGGAACGTCGAAGACCAGCCCCCCGAGCTCTGGGATCAGTTCAAGACCGATTACGAAAAGGGCAGCCACATTCGCATCCATCCCCTCTTGCATTGGACGGAATTGAATATCTGGGAGTATATCGAACGGGAGACGATTCCCGTCATCCCGCTCTACTTCGCCAACGAACAAGGCGAACGCTTTCGCAGTCTGGGTTGCGCGCCTTGCACCTTTCCCATCAAGTCGAACGCCCGGACGGTTCAGGAAATCATCACGGAATTGCGGCAGACCAAGACCTCGGAACGCTCCGGGCGCGCCCAAGACAAGGAAAGCGAGGATGCTTTTGAAAAGTTGCGCCGGGATGGATACATGTAACCTGCGGTTGACGCCACTGATCGATTCTCCAAACTCATGAACTCCCCCTCCGCCGCCCCCACCGAACAACTCAAAATCGTCATCGTCGGCCACGTGGACCACGGCAAATCCACCTTTGTCGGCCGCCTGTTCTATGACACCGGCTCCCTCCCCGAAGGCAAGTTCGAGCAATTGCAGATGATCGCGGAACGCCGCGGCGTCCCGTTCGAATGGGCCAACCTGATGGATGCGCTCCAGTCCGAGCGCGATCAGAACATCACCATCGACACCGCCCAAATCTGGTTCCGCACCCCGAAGCGTCAGTATGTGATCATCGACGCCCCGGGCCACAAGGAGTTCCTCAAGAACATGGTCACCGGCGCGGCCAACGCCGAGGCGGCCTTGCTCTTGATCGACGCGAACGAAGGCGTCCAGGAACAGTCGCGCCGCCACGGCTACCTCCTCCATCTCATGGGCATTCGGCAGATCGTCGTCCTCGTCAACAAGATGGATTTGCCGGGTTACTCGCAGGAGCGTTTTCAAGCGATTGAAACGGAGTACCGTCAATTCCTCGCGACCGTCGGCATCGAGCCGAAATTGTTTATTCCGATTGCCGCCAAGCATGGAGACAATATCGCCAGCCGGAGCACGAACATGCCATGGTGGACCGGCGCGACCGTCCTGGAATGCCTCGATCAGTTCCACACGTCGCAAATGCCGAAGGATCAGCCTCTCCGCTTTCCCATCCAGGATGTCTATCGATTCGACGATCGTCGCATTCTGGCCGGTCGGATCGAATCCGGCACATTGCGCGTGGGCGATCGCTTGCTTTTTTGCCCCGGCGGCAAGGCGAGCACCGTGAAATCGATCGAACGCTGGAACGCGGCGCCGGGCGACGTCGCGAGCGCCGGCGAGTCCATCGGCGTGACCTTGACCGAACAGATTTTCGTCGAACGCGGCGCCGTCGCCGCCCTGGAAACGGCTCCGCCCTACGAATTGTCACGGTTCAAGGCGCGCCTCTTCTGGCTGGGGCGCGCGCCCTTTCGCAAAGGGCGTCCCTACAAGCTCAAGCTGGCTACCCAAGAGCTGGAGTGCGAGATCGACTCGATCGAGAAGATCATCGACGCCTCGACCTTGCAGACGGTCCTGCGGACGGGCGAGAACGCCGGCGTGGAGCGGCATGAAGTGGCCGAGCTGAGCCTGCGCACGAAACGCCCGCTGGCCTTCGATGCTCATTCCGAGATGATCGCCACCGGACGATTCGTGATCGTGGATGGCTTTGATGTTTGCGGCGGCGGAATCATTCTGGCAGACAATTATCCGCGCAAGACCTCGGATGCGCTGCAGAAGAGCGGCAACATTTTCTGGAGCCGGGGCAAAGTCACGGCCGAACAACGCTCGCTGCGCAACGGACATTCCGGATGTGTCCTCTGGTTGACCGGGCTCTCGGGCGCCGGCAAATCCACCGTGGCCGCGGAATTGGAGCGGGAAATGTTCAACCGCCACCAGCATACCTACGTCCTTGACGGAGATAACGTGCGCCACGGCCTCTGCTCCGACCTTGGTTTCTCGCCCGAAGATCGACGAGAGAATATTCGCCGGGTCGGGGAAGTGGCCAAGCTCTTTGCCGACGCCGGCGTGATTGTCATCACCGCCTTCATTTCACCGTATCGATCGGATCGAGAATTGGTCCGGAAGATCGTCCCGGCCGGAAAGTTCATCGAAGTCTGGGTCAACGCGCCATTGGAAGTCTGCGAGCAGCGCGATCCAAAAGGGCTCTACGCCAAAGCCCGCAACAACGAGATCAAGGAATTCACCGGCATCTCCGCGCCTTACGAAGTTCCGGTTCACCCGGAGATCGAGCTCCGCACCGATCAACTGACGGTCGCGGAATCGGTGGCCCAGATCATCGAATACCTCCAGATCCAAGATTCGGAAAGCGCCGTGACCATTTAGCGCCGGTTGGGAAAGGAGGAGCCGACGTCAGGAGGCTCCCTTTTCTAATCGCCGACGGCCGGGAATTCCATGGCCATCAGAGTCTCGCCACCTGATACAGTTCCCACAGTTGTTCAACCGCTGACGAGGAGAGCCGGGAAGAGCTCCCCGCAGTAAAAGCTCGAAATCTGCGGGGGGACGTTTCACATTGGATTGATGTCCGTTATCGAACGCACAATTCAAGTCAGCTTTCGGCACCAGGTGCATTTCACGAGCGACGTCTTCCAGGTGGCCAATGACGTCCTCCAGAATATCCTGATCAATGGAGAGGTTCGGGAATCGCACAAGGTGCTGGTGATCCTCGACGAAAGCCTGGCCAACGCCCGTCCCGAGCTGACTCATGAGATCGAGGCCTACTTTGGCGCTCATCAGGAACGCCTGAAACTCGTCTGCCCACCTCTCATCATCGAAGGCGGAGAACGGACGAAGAATTCCTATTTTCACGTATCCGAGATTCAATCGCACGTGGACCGTTACCACATTGACCGCCACTCCTATGTCCTCGCGGTCGGGGGCGGCGCTTTGTTGGACATGGTGGGCCTGGCGGCGGCGACCGCTCATCGCGGCCTGCGCCTGGTGCGAATTCCCACCACCACCCTCAGCCAGGATGACTCCGGCGTCGGCGTCAAGAATGGGATCAACGCTTTCGGCAAAAAGAATTTCATCGGGACGTTTGCGCCGCCCTTCGCCGTCATCAATGATTCTCACTTGCTCGACTCGCTTTCGCCGCGCGACAAGCGCGCCGGCTATGTCGAAGCCGTCAAGGTCGCCCTGATTCGAGACCGGGCCTTCTTCGAGACGATCGAGCGCGACGCCGAGGCTTTGCGGGAATTCGAGCCGCTGGCCATGCAACGCCTCATCTATCGCTGCGCCGAGCTCCATTTGAATCACATCGCCACTTCGGGTGATCCGTTCGAATTCGGGTCCGCCCGGCCGCTGGATTTTGGGCATTGGGCCGCGCACAAACTCGAACAGCTCTCCGAGTACCGAATCCGGCACGGGGAAGCGGTCGCCATCGGCATCGCCCTCGATGTGACCTACTCCAAACGGGTCGGACTGATTCACGGCGCGGCCTCCGAGCGCATCCTCGCGCTTTTGGAGAAGCTCGGATTTGAGCTGTTCTCCAACGAGCTCATGCACGTCGAGGCCAAGGGAAGCTTGATGATCCTGACGGGCCTCGAGGAATTCCGGGAACATCTGGGGGGCGAACTCACCATCACTTTGCTTGAGGAGATCGGCCGGGGTCTGGAAGTGCATGAGATGATAATCCCCGAGGTCATGGAGGCGATTCGAGAACTACACCAGCGCGCCCTCCACCGATCCCAGAAATCCGCTCTCGAACCGGCATCATGGCAACGCTGAGCCGTAACTACTCAGTTGGGGTCAGGGTGGAACGGGCAACTTGCCCGTTCCGGTGGGCTACCAGCCCACCGGTCATGCTGCCGGAAGTTCCAGCAAATAGTGAGATCTGTTGTCATGCCAGACTCGGCGGCAAGTTGCCGTCGAGCACGGCCAGGTTGGCCGTTCCACCCATTTCTCCTGAACACTTACGGCTAAGCCGTGGCGATGCAGTTGAGATGGGGAGCGCGCGCGCCCTCGCGTGCGGTGGTCGGTGCCCTCGCCGACCACACTGCCGCCTGCGAACCAGTCACCGTTTGGTGACTGTATTGAGCCTTCGTTCCGACTGGCGGGGCGCCGGTCGGCCCACGCGAGGGCGCGTAGGCTCCCCAGTCGTGACTGCCTGCTCACGGCTCAGTGACCTGAAGATCGGGGGAGCGAAGCGGAGAAACTCCTAATTTCTCAGTTCAACGCCCGTGGCCAAAGCCTTTTTCGGATGAAGCGAACCGCAGTCCTCAATGTCGTCGGTCTGACTCGCTCTCTCCTCGGGTCCGCCACGCCCCATCTGCAGACCCTGGCCGCGAAGGGCGCCATCGCCAACATCCTCCCCGCCTTTCCCGCCGTCACCTGCACCGCCCAATCGAATTACCTGACCGGCGCGTTGCCTTCGCAACACGGCATCGTGGCCAACGGCTGGTACGACCGCGCATTAGCCGAAGTCCAGTTTTGGAAACAGTCGAACCACCTGGTGCATGGGCGCAAACTCTGGGAAGAACTCCGCGCCCACGATCCAGGATTTACCTGCGCCAAGCTTTTTTGGTGGTACAACATGTATTCCTCGGTGGACTACTCGATCACTCCCCGTCCGGTTTACCCCGCCGACGGCCGCAAGGTGTTCGACATTTATACCGCCCCGTTTTCGATTCGCGCCGCAATCAAGAGCGCTTTGGGCGAATTCCCCTTTCCGGCCTTCTGGGGTCCGGCCGCGGGCGTCGATTCCCCCCAAGGCCCGGCCGACGCCGTATCCCGTTGGATCGCCGCATCGGCGAAATGGATCGAGGAGAAATATCATCCAACCCTGTCGCTGATTTACTTGCCGCATCTCGACTACAACCTGCAACGCCTGGGACCCGCTCATCCTCGGATTGCCCAAGATCTGAACCAGATCGACGCCATCGTCGGTGATCTGATCCAGTTTTTTCGAGACCGCTCGATCCAGATCGTCGTGCTCTCGGAATACGGAATCACGCCGGTCGAAAGACCGATTCACTTGAACCGGGCTTTTCGTGAACGCGGCTGGATCGCGATCAAGGATGAGCTGGGATTGGAACTGCTCGATGGTGGGGCCAGCCGGGCCTTCGCCGTCGCCGACCATCAAATCGCCCACGTCTATTTGAACGACCGTTCTCTGGAGCGGGCCGTGCGGGAGTTGCTCGAACAGCAGCCGGGCGTCGAACGGGTCCTGGGCCCCGCCGAACAGGCGGCGATCGGAATCCGTCACGCCCGCTCCGGCGACTTGATCGCCGTGTCCGCCCCCGACGCCTGGTTCACCTACTACTACTGGTTGGAAGATCGCCTGGCCCCGGACTTCGCTCGCTGCGTCGATATTCATCGCAAACCCGGTTACGATCCGGTGGAGCTCTTTCTCGACCCTGCCCAACGGTTCATCAAGCTGAAGGTGGCGTGGCGGCTTTTGCAGAAGAAACTCGGTTTTCGCATGCTTATGGATGTGATCCCGCTCGACGCCGCCCTGGTCAAAGGGTCGCACGGCCGGCCTCCAGACAATCCTGCCGAGGGTCCGGTTCTGATCGCGGATCAGCCGGCTTTGCTCCCCAAGGCGACGGTCACCTCCACGGAAGTGTATCAAGTCATCCGGCAAGCGGTGCTGGGCTGATGGTCCCATCGAACGAACGCGCCGTCGCCGTCGCCGTCGCCGGCACCGCTCGGAGCCAACCGGCCAAAACATTTCCAAACCAGAGCTCGTGCCCAGACTCACCGCGGCTGGCTCGCAGACGGCGCAGATCGGCGCGGCGAGCCTCGCGTTCTCCTCGTCCCGCAAGTGTCACCGCCCGGGATGGCTTCCGCTGGACGGCGTCAAGCCTCGGTCTCATCGAACGGCCGCCGGGCCAACCGGATCCTCGGATAGGCGGTCTTGGATTTTTGGGGCCTGTCCGGCGGCTGAGGCAAGCCGCCGGCTCGGGCGCTAAAATCCGCCTGACTCCGGAGGGCGCGGATGCCGCGCTTCAAGGGCGGGATGCGATAGGACCCGTCGGGCTGAAGCAGGCGCGCCTTGGTGTTGTCGGCCAGCGACAAGGCGAGGAGTTCGCTCGAGATCCGCTCGCGCAGATTGCCGTCTTCAATCGGAAAGACCACCTCGATGCGCCCGAAGAAATTGCGCGACATCCAATCGGCGCTGCCGACAAACACCTCCGGCTGGCAGGCATTCTCAAAATAAAACACCCGGCTGTGCTCGAGGAAGCGGTCCACAATGCTGCGCACGGTGATGTTTTCGCTCAAGCCCTTGACCTGCGGGCGCAGGCAGCAGATGCCGCGCACGATCAAGTCGATCTTCACTCCGGCCTGCGAGGCTCGATAGAGGGCTTCAATGACCTGCTCATCGACCAAGGCGTTCATCTTGGCCACGATCCGGGCGGGCAATCGCTTGGCGGCGTGCTCCTGTTCCCGTTGAATCAGCGCCACGATGCGAGAGTGCAGAGTGAAAGGCGCGACCAGGAATTTGCGCATGCCCTGAAACTGACAGATGCCCGTGAGCAGGTTGAACAGATTGGTCGCGTCTTCGCCAAAGTCCTCTCGACAGGTCAGCAGGCCAATGTCCGTGTAGAGCCGGGCGGTCGTGGCGTTGTAATTGCCGGTGCTGAGATGCACGTAACGCCGAATGCCATCGGGGTCGCGACGCACGACCAGCGCCACTTTGCAGTGAATCTTGTAGCCGACCAGCCCATAGACCACGTGCACCCCGGCCTCCTCGAGACGGCGCGCCCAGAGAATGTTATTCGCTTCGTCGAAGCGCGCCTTGAGCTCGACCACGGCCGTGACCTGTTTGCCATTGCGCACCGCGCTCATCAACGCGCCGACAATCCGGGGATCTCCGCCCGTGCGGTAGAGAGTTTGCTTGATCGCCAGCACCTGGGGATCTTGCGCGGCCTGTTGCAGGAATTCGATGACGCTATTGAAACTCTCGTAGGGATGATGCAGGAGAATATCGCGCTCGCGAATCGCCTCGAACAAATCCGGCTGCCCCTCGAGCGCGGCGGCCGTCGGCGCCACGTAGGGAGGATCACGCAGCTCCGGCGAGTGGTCCCCTTCATAAACGGCCATGAGCTTGGTCGGATCGAGCGGCCCTGCGATGGCGTAAAGATCATCCTCGGAGAGACAGAGCGTTTCGAGCAACTGGGTTCGGATCGGTCCCGGACAGTCCTTTTCCACCTCCAAGCGGACGGCATCCCCTTTGCGGCGATTGTGCAGTTCGTTCTCCACCGCCTTGAGCAAACTCGCGTCTTCCTCGACGTCAATGTAGAGCTCGCTGTTCCGAGTCAGACGAAACAGCCAATGGCCCCGAATGCGCACGCCGGGAAACAGATCGGCCAGGTAATGACCGATGATTTTGCCTAGAAAGATGTAATCCCGCCGCGCATCGGCGCGCGGCAACCGCACGAGGCGCGGGAGAATCCGGGGCAACTGGACGACGGCCAACCGCGGCCGAATCTCGCCGTCCTGCTCCATCTCCAGTTCCACGATGTAATTCAGCGACTTGTTTAACAGTTGGGGAAACGGGTGGGCCGGATCGATGCCCAGCGGCGTCAAGACCGGGCGGACCTCGCCGCGATAGTAGGATTCGATCCAGCGCCGGTCCGCTTCGTCCAAATCCTCAAAGCGCCAGAAGCGAATCCCCGCCGCCGCCAACCCGGGCAAAAGCTGCTCCCGCCAACAGACGAACTGATCTTCCACCAGGCGCCGCGCGCGCTGTTGAACGGCCTGGAAGGACTCAGTGGCCGTCCGGCCATCGACCCCGCGCTCGACCACGTTGCTCTCCATCTGCTGCTTGATCCCGGCCACTCGCACTTCGAAAAACTCGTCCAAGTTCGAGCTGACAATGCAAAAAAACTTCACCCGCTCGAGCAACGCCGTTCGTTCATCCAACGCTTCGTCGAGAACTCGCTGGTTGAACTCGAGCCAGCTCAACTCTCGATTGATGAAGTGCGCCGGATCCAAAGAGGTTTTCTTCGCAGCCATAAACGTCCCCTGAAGGTATCGCGCCGCCAGCCCGATGGCGAGTGACAATTGGACACGTCCCCCACGTCAGTCCGGGATTGCCCAAGGCCGTGCCATCCGTCGATACTCCGACCCATGAAGATTGAAGGAAAAGCCGCCGTCATCACCGGAGCGAGCCGCGGCGTGGGCCGCGCCACCGCCTTGGCCCTGGCCCAAGGCGGTTGCTCCGTCCTGATCAATTACGCCCGGGCGAGTGCCGAGGCTGAACAGGTCGCGGCGGAGGCCCGCAGTCTGGGCGTTCCCGCCGTCTGTTTTCAAGGCGACGTCGCCGACGATCGCGTCTGTCGGGCAATGATGGCCTGCGCGGCGCGCGAATTGGGCCGGCTCGATATCTTGGTCAACAACGCGGGCACGACGCGGTTCATCGCCCACGCGGACTTGGACACTGTGACCGATGAGGATTGGGATCGAATTCTCGGAGTGAATCTGAAAGGCCCGTTTCAATGCGCGCGCGCCGCGCGACCGTATCTGGAAGCCACCGGCCAAGGCGCCGTGGTCAACGTCGCCAGCATCGCTGGCTTGACCGGCTCCGGCAGTTCGATTCCCTACTGCGCCTCGAAGGCCGCGGTCATCAACCTCACGCTTTCCCTCGCCCGAGTCTTGGGCCCCAAGATTCGAGTCAATGCCGTCGCCCCCGGATTCATCGCCGGCGATTGGCTGCAGCAGGGACTGGGAGCGAACTATGAGACCGTCAAGCAAGCCGCCGCCGAGCGCGCGGTCCTGGGAAAGATCTGTGCGCCGGCCGATGTCGCGGCGGCCATCCTGAGTTTGATCACGGGCTCCGACCTGGTCACCGGGCAAACGGTGGTCTGCGATGGCGGCTTCTTGCTCGGGCCGCGGCCCTGAGTCATTTCCTCAGGTCACCAAAGAAATCTTCGGCGACCATGTAGCCAACACATCCGGGTGATCCGCAGCGGCACGGGTGTTTGCGATAATCCTCCAGATCATATCCGTAATTGAACGCGATCTCTTCGTGCTCGGCGATGGGGCGCGTCGCGATGATCCAGATCCGCCCGTCGATCCACTCGGCTTCGCAATTCGGCGTGCAACTGTGATTGATGAACTTGGCGGGATTCCAGCCCATATTCCCATCCAGGTCAAAGTCATCGTCGAGCGAAAAAATGTACTCGTTGTTCAGGCCGCACCGTCGATTCGATTCCTCTTTGGTGATCTTCTGGCCCACGTATTCGATCACTTGCGTTCCCGGCAAAATGGGCCGTCGGGCAAACGCCCCGAGCCCATGAATCGACGAGCTTTTGAAGTAAATAAATTCCAGCCCGCCCGACGCGGCCCGATCCGCCGCGGACCGATCGGGGGGAACGGGGCTTGTCGGACGGGGCGCGTTGCGGATGTCTTCGGTCATTTCACGATCGGCAATCGAAAGCACGCCGCCTCCTTATCGTTGCGCACGAGCAGATACTCGCCCGCCAGGGCGGGGGGATTCCACGTTTTGTCCTTGAACACAGAGAACCGGGTCAATTCCAGGGGTGCGTCCGGCTTGGGTTCGATCAGCACGACGTCGCCCTGCTCCGCCATCAACAAGAGCAACGGGCCCACGAAAATGGCCTGGCCATGACCGTAGCGACCTTCCTTCCATTTGAGGCTCCCGTGGGCCGCATCCAGGCAAACGAGAATGCCGTCGTCCAACCCGTAGATGAACCCGTCCCGATGAAAGACATTGGCGAACTTGGGTTTCAAACGGTTTGATTTCCAGACGCGCTGCGCCGACCACGGATCGGTCTGCGTGATTCGAAGCAGTTCAGCGCCGATTCCATACCCGCTCGCGACGAGGACCTGGTCGCCCGGCAAGATCAAAGGCTGCGTCACGTGCGGATGACCTTTTGGCCAGGGATATTCCCAGAGGAGTTGCCCCGTGTCCAAGGCGTGGGCCGCGACGCCGCCGTCGTTGAAAATCAGGATTTGCCGAACTCCCGCCAGAGTGCCGACGGCCGGTGAACTGTAGCCGGCGCCGTCATGACCGGCACCCCAGGCAAACTCTCCCGTCGCCTCGCGATACGCGACCAGCGACCGCCCGTTCTTGCCGCCCGCGCTCACGATCACGAGGCCGTCCGTCACCAGGGGCGAACTGCTCGCGCCCCACTCACTGAGCCGGCTCTTGTTGTCCTGGATGATGTTTAATGTCCAGATCCGCTGGCCGGTCGCAAGATCGAGACAGTTGAGAATTCCCGTTGCGCCCAACGCAAAGACCCGGTTGCTCGAAAGGGTCGGCGTCGCCCTCGGACCTTCGCCCGCGATGGTTGTTCGATAATGGGCCGGATCGGCATGAAACCAGAGAGGTTGGCCGCTCCGCAAATCATAGCCCACGACCGATTCCTCTTCCCCCCGTTGCTCCTGGGTCACGGCGAACCAGCCGGCGACGGCAAAACCAGACCACGCGGCTCCGACGGTCCGGCGCCAGAGCGGTTCGGGAACGCGCTCTTTCCAATCGCGAGCCAATATCGGCCCCGGCAAAACGCCCGTCCGGTTGGGCCCGAGGAACTGGGGATAGTCCTGGGGGGGCACGGGTGCTGGCGAAACGGTCGGAATCGAAGCCATCGTCTCGATCTGCGGGACCACGTTTTCGCGCCAACGCCATTCCAAGATCGGCACGAGATCGCCCGTGACACCCCGGATCCGCACGAGCGACGCCGTCAGGACAATCAAGCCCACGGCCGCGCCCAGTCCGAGCCAACGCACGACCCAGCGAGCTCGCGAGAAAGCCAGCAGCCAAAGAGCGAGCGAAAGAAAGGTCACCAGCACGACCTTGGCGAGGCCGAGGTTGCGGTGTTGGCGGGTCAGCCCTTCCGTCCCCCAAGTCCAAACCCAGGAACCCGCCGCCACCATCCCAATCAAAAGGACCGGCCACCAGCGAATCCGTCGAGCCGAAGAAGCCGGCGACTTCGGAGCCGAATCTTTCATTTCCGTCATCCGGACAGATTGTTCCAAACTGGTCCGCCGAGCAAAACCATTCATGGGTCATCGCACGATTCCCGTCTTCCTCACTCTGGGAACAATATCTAAGCACTGGAACGGTTTGGTGCCGATGGAGGGGGGCGAAGCCAGAGAGAGCTCTTCGCGAAAAGGTGTCAGTTCCTAGTTTATTCAACTTTCTAATCCCAATCCCATCGTTCTAAAGCACCGTGGTCGTCGAACTTCAGCCAAAGCCTCTCGTCGGGACCCATCCGCGACTTAAGAAGATTCTCCCGTTCATCGGGAGAATACAGCAACCTGGATTTGGCCGGCGAACGTACAGCGGTCTCGTGCGCGACCGGCCTAAAGCCAGACAGGTCCTTTTGAAGTTCAACATACTCCTCGGAGCGCATTGGCTTTCCCATAAGTTCGGCCGCCTGAACCACAGTCATCCCTTTCCTTAGACTCTCAGCTTTCTTCTTTAGCACCTCCCACCGCTCCCTGATGTCCGTATTGACGCCAAGCTTTCTCTCCTTTTCGATTTGCTCCCCCCGCGCCTTTTTCATCTTCCCAGGATAGACGAGAATCGTCTTGGGACCGTTATCAATGTTGGTGACTTTCGTGTAGATCCAGACTCCGTTGGTGATGGTGAGATTGGTACTCACACGCAGTCGATTGAAACGCTCGGTCATGATACTCCCAGGTTCGTCGGGAGGCTCTACATCTCTTGCCTGTCCGAAAGCGATGCCGAACGAGATCAGCGCGGCAGCCGTCCACGAGATGTTTGCCTTCATTTGGCGTGATTTTTCAACGACTTACCTAACAAGTATCTGGCCGTCACCTTCACTTTGTCGTACTTCGCAGGGCCTTCGCCAGGGCGAGCAATTCCGCCGAGTCAAGTCCGTCGTCACAGTTCGTGTCATACTGGAGGAGCAGGACGTCGGGGTTGGGAAGACGTTCCGAAATCAAGGGTGCCCAAGCGGCCATCGGTGCTGGCATCATCATCCCGAATGGCTTGGCTTTGAGTTGAGTTGTTATCACCGAGAAGACGAAATGTAGGTCGGCCGCGGTCAGTTGGCCGTCACCGTCGCGGTCCAGGTCCTTCATCAGCCGATCGATTTGAGCCGGCAGTTGGGGGTCGGAGTCGTGGTCGGTCTCCCCGGCGTCAATGGCCCGCGGCGGGGTCTCGACAACCAAGCGATTCGCCATCCCCGAATGGGCGAGCGCGTCCTCCGCGACTCGGGCCCAGGCCGTGTCCGGATGCCGGGAGATGATCTCCATGAAATAGCGGGAGGCGGCTTGGGGTTTGGCCAGCCCAAGCGAGTCGTGGCTGTAGGCCAAGAGAAAGAGAGTTTCCACATCGGAGACGGACGACCCCAATCCTTCGAGGAGTTGGGCCGTCCGGGAATAATCGCCGCGAAAGAAGGCGTGGCGGGCCTGTTCACGCACCGACCGTCGTTCGATCGCCGAGGTCATTTCGGCCTCCGACACTTCATCGGATCGCCACAGCGGGCGCGGCGTGGCGATCAAAACCCGCTTGTCCACCTGGAGCAGCCGTTCGTTTCCGCCGCGCAGGCCGATCCAGAGACGATCATTCGAGGTGGCCAAGCTGGCGACGGCATCGCGGAGTTTCAAGTGACCGACCCATGAAAAGGTTGGCTGGTGGACCAAGAGCAGGCAATGCTCGGCTTCCATGCTGCAACCGATCCAGAGAAACTCACCGTCGCGCAGCAGAGCGGTGATGGCTCCTGGTGGAACCCGCGTTCCTGGTTTGGCCTCATCCACCGAGCGGTTGCCGAGCCTTCTTTGGATGTGGGCGTGATTCCGCTCACGTTGAAAGCGTTGAAAAGACCAGAACACGCGCTCGTCCTCATCCCATTTCGAACCGGCCAGTGACGGGCCGATCATGTCGGCGCCGGGATGGTACGGAACACCCTTCAGGGCTGAATCGCGCCATGACGGGTAGAGCCGTGGTTTCCAGGAATGCCGGGTGCCGTCGGTGATATCCAGAAAATACAAACCATCCTTGCCTCCGGCCCAGACGCCGGAGTGATCGCCGGACGCAGCTCGGATTCCTGACACTTCCGGAAGATTCGTCCAGGACCGGTCCACGGTGTCGTAAAGCCAGACTCTCCCGGCCGAACAGAACATCTTGCCGGCCGCACCGCTGAGCAGTGGGCCGCTGCTCGAAGCCGCGCGCGACGGGGGCACGGGCAACTTCAACGTCTTCCAACGACCCTCGTTCAGATCATGGCAGGCAATCTCGAATCGAGTGCCCTCGACAAAGAGCATTCCTCGGGTCGAAGCCAACGCCAAAGTGTCGAACACTTCAAGTCCATCGGCCACGCCAAAACGTTTCGTCTGACCGGTGTCCGGATCGTGAGATGCGACCCCGTCACCGGCCAGCCAAAGTCGGTCTCCGGCGGCGCAGATTGCGGCGACTTCAATTGTCCCAAGGCCGCCCGGAGCATTTCGCACTTGCTGGGTTCCCGGATCGAACGTCCAGAGCCTTCCTTTTCGGGCGCGCACTTCGGTCAGGTCACGTTCCAGTTCCGGACTGATCCCGGGAGTAGCCACGGTCTCTTCGCCAGAAGCGACAATCCAGAGTTTGCCGCGAAAAAAGCTCAGTGAACTGACGGGCATCGGTCCTCGATACCTCCGGTCGTCCGGGTCGGTCGGCAGGTGGATGACAGACGGTTCGAGCGCGAACTCCGGCGGGAGAACGGCGAATCCAGGTGCGCGGAGCAGGGCGGACCCGTCTAAACGTGATCGATCAAACGGCGAAGAAGCCCTACTCGGTCGAGAAGGCGTCCCCGTCCGATCAATCCAATCGATTCGATCGAACCAGGTCTTCTCGGTCCCGGCTCGACCGGTTTCGGCGAGGGTTTGGGACACGCCAGATCGGATGGTCGGCAGCGCGGAATGATCATGATCTTTGGTCCGATTGATGTAATCGACGTAGCGCGGCCAGACCGCTTCGATCAAACGCAGCCGCAATTGCGGGTCTGGGATCGGGCCACGGATGCCCTGCGCCAAAGATTGAGAAAGCACTGACCCCCAGAAGTTCGACATCTCCGGACGGTCCTTCGCGGCGATGACGCGCTTGACCAACTCCGCAGCCATCTTCCCGTGCCAGTGATCGCGAACGTCTTTCGGCATATCAACCTGGACGGCGCCAGAGAAGCCGAACCACTGGGCGACGGTCATGGCCGACTGGACATAGCGCCAAGGAACGTTTCCGCCCCATTCGAACATACTCGCCAGGGGCGGACGGACTACCGGAGGCGTCTCCAAACCGAATCGCTCGACATACCTTCCCCAAGCCTCGCTCGCTTGCCACTCATAACGGAAACGGTCTCTGGCTGACCACTTCGCCAACTCGTTCCAGCGGATGGAAACGAGCCTGCCCCTCGCGGCTTGATTCTGTGGATCAAAAAAACAGGCCATCTCCAGAGTCTGAACCACCTCGCTCAACCAGCGCCGGTTCTCGGGCGAGTTCGGCACGTGAACGAGCGGAGGGACACTCCGCCTATCGGTCATCTTGTCCGCGCGATCGACCAGCATCTGCGCCACCTGTTGCCGAAAGCCACGCTCAGGTTCCAAAGAACTGGACGGTTTTTTCGACGGGAACGCGGCGCGAACAAGCCGGTCGCACAGGGCCTCCGTGGCGTCTTTGGACCAACCGCCGGGCTCCACGACCTGCTCCGGCTCCCGAAACGTTTTGGGTTCCGTGCGCCCGTCCCAAACATGCAGCGCGATATCGACCATCATGGGTCGATCGACGAGCCTCTGGCCGCGAGCATCGGGCACAGGGGCGGCCGTGATTTCACCCCAGACATAGAAATCCGCGACCTTCAGCCAAGACGCCGGGTCGCTCTCCACCAACCCACTGACGATGAGTTCCGACTCGTCCAACGCGCGGTTCGGCCGGGCAAAACGCAGGAGTCGGATCTCACCGGACTTCGCGGCGCTGCGCTCGCCTGAAAGGGTCAAGGTTGGGGCAAGCGACGCTATTGTCCGGCGGATCCCGTCGTTCAGGAGGTTTTCCGGGACTGGCAACGCGAACGCGGTGCCGACCGACAGCCAAGCCACCGTCGTCTGAGTCTTCTCAGACTCCACTTTGGTGGCCGCCTGTTGCAGGAGCGTCGCCAGACTCCGCGCGGCGAGTGCCGCCTCGTTCATCAAGGCTCGATAAGTCGGACGGGCGTCGCCTTGAAATTCGACCGAGCCTTCCGCCAGCACTTCCGCGTGGTCCAAGCTCAGCACCTCCAGGTGGAGCGCGGGCTTGCGCATCGCGCCACGGCGGAAATGGCCCAGCACCAGCCAGTCCGCCTTGACCCATTTGCCGACTCGAGCCGCCGCGCTCTCGGTAGCGGCGAAGGCCAGCGAAAGTTCGAGTTCCACGGCGGCCCGAGAGAGGTCTTGCCGCTCCACCCACTCGATCCCCTCAACCTTGGGCATTTGTGCTTGAAGCGCGGCCGAATAATCCCGGGCCGCAGTCTGGTGGCTGTAGCTCGCCTCGTCGGAGTCGAAATCCATCAGCGCCACCCTCACCGATCCACCCACCGGCAGGTTGCCGCAGATGATGAGCAATGCCGTCAGAAAACGTCTCGGGATCATGGCGGTTTACTTGACGATCAACGGAATGATCCGCTCCGCCAAGGCCAGAGCCGCGTTTTGCAGAGCGGTCTTGGCCGCGATTTGCTCCGCCACATCCACAGCGACGCTCGTCTGGCGGTCAACGCGGAGAATAGTCCCGCCCTCCAGCGCTCGGACTTTGATCTCGACCCGCGCCGTGCATGTGACGAGGTTTCCCCTCCGCATGCCGAATTCGCTGAGGGCGTCGCCCACCAACTCGATCGACGCGGGAGTATTCGATCGGTCGTCCGTAAGCCGGAAGCCGCATTCGCCCAGAATCAGGCTCCTCCCGAGCCGGCGCCCTGAGTCTCCCAACCACTGGACCGCGAAGCTCGTGGGCGCGGTCACAGAGGGAAAGGAGAGGAACGCGGTCTCGATCACCGTTTGCCCGGGGAGGATGCGAAGCCGTTTCCAAGGCGTGTCGTTCCGACGAACGGCGGTTGCGGAAGTGAGTTGATAAAGCCGGGCAACCACGTCCATTCGAACCTCTTGGTCCGTCGGATTGCTGAGAACAATCCGGATCAGTCGATCCCGTCCGGCGAAGACGCGCACTGGTTCGAGCTCCGGCACGACACGAAGTCCGGGTCGATCGGCGGCGGCGATGTGAACGCAGAACAACAATGTCGAGCCGAAGACGAGACCGCGCGCCCAGGCGACGTTCCGGTTGGGCGACCGACGTCGGGATTTCCGATTCACCCAGAGGGGGCTGAGGAGGATCATGAAGCCACCTCCAACGCCCGCGCCGCAATCCGAAGTCGCCCGGCGCCTTTTGAGGGTTCTGAACTCGACCAAACCACACTCTGCCCCAAAAGCATGACCACCCCGGAGCCGGAAACGAGGACCTCGAACGACTCACCATTGATGCGAACCACGTTCCCGCTAAAGGTGACGATCTCCTGACAGCCATCCGCGGCGCAGATCTTTAGATACAGCGCTGGTGAATCCGGGATGTTCGACCTTTCGGCCAGGATGAGGTGAGCACCGGCGACGTCGAACACAATGGCCTGCACTTGATTCGGAAACAGCGCCACGATTTCGGAAACGCAATGCTCAAGAGAGGCGAGACGGGCCTCGCTCACCCAAGAATTCCTCGGCCTCCCCCAAGTTAGTGTTAAGCCAATCAGAAGGGCCACAATCGCCGCGGCGAGCGCGCCCCAGACAAGTGGCGGGGTCAGCAAGGCCCGGAAAGGTCCCGGCGAATCCGGATCTTTTCGTTCTTGCGCCGGACCGGCCAGCTTGGTCATCACCTGTTCCGGGAAGGCTTGCCAGAACGCTTCCGCGCGGACCGGTGGGCGGGCCTGCCGAAGAAGTCGATCGAGTTCGTGGTTGTTCACGTGGGTTTCAGGCGAGACTGTCGATCATTCGTTGGTATTTTCTGACGAGCGCCTCGAATGCCTCCGGATCGCCGTTCTGGCTCCGCATTATCCAAGTCTTTTCCTCTTCCGTGGCATCCATTCAGCCCTGTTCTATCCAGTAAGACAATCGCCGGCAAAGAATCCTTTGCGCGAATCGAAAAGGGCTCGAAAGGGGTCGGTCGGATCGTTTAAGAGTCTGCCGAAGGCCGCACTCTCTCGACCCGCCGCCTGAGCCGGGCCGCAGCTCCCCAATTGGTTCGCGCAACTTCCCGGACGGCCAGCGTCATGTGCGTCTCATGCCCCATCTGCAGGCGCTGTGCAAAACAGTCCGATTCCCTCGCATCGACCTTCAAGGCCTTGTGTCGCTGGTTGAACAACAGCGCCGACTCTCCGCCGGGCTGGAAAGCCTGGAATGGGGTCATGGCGGCGATCGGCGCATGGCCGAGTTGTTCGGGCTGGATGCGGGAACCGTCGCCCGAGTCCGGCAGGAGTTGATGAGCGGCCAAGTGCCGCGGGAGCGGGTGCGTCGGGCCGGCGGCGGGCGGCTTGCCCGTGCGTAATGGACGAACCATGCGCCCGTCCTGGTCGTAAAGGGCAAGAGACACACGACCGTCCTTCGGCACGGTGTAGTAAGGAACGGTGACGTCGGCGAAGAGGGAATGAGACAGAAACATTGAGGAGAGGAAGAGGATGAGAGAGGTTCCCATGTTTCTGTCCCCAATCTTTCTGTCAAGAGGCTTGCAGAGACCGGGCAACGCCAGGGTCCAATCCCGGCCTTGGCCGTTTACGGCAATCTGGAGATGCTTCGGCCGCACCGTCAATTCTTTGACCGGTTGCTGGAAATGAAGCTTCAGCGGGCCGGGATTACTGCATGTGAACGAAGCAATGTTCACCGCCAGATTGCTGGATGCGTGGGTAAGGAACCTTTCCCTTCAAGGGCGTGGCCCCATCCATGACCACAAATTGCTCCGGGGTGACGTGGTCGATGGCGAACGGATTGTAGCCGTCGAAGAGCGCAGGATCGAGTCGAGCTTGCCAAGTCTCGTCGCCAGCCGGGCTTGGCCGCCAGGTGGCCTTGAAAATCCTTGACCCTTTAACCACCACGGTCGCCCCCGGCGCCGCCTCGTAACTGATCATTCGGTCCGGCCCCGAACCGCCGCGCGCCGGGCGCACCCACTCGTGGTAGATGCCTGCGGCCACGACCACCCGCTCGCCCGGCAGCAGGACTTGGGCGGCGTGGTTGATGGTGGCAAAGGGACGATCGCTGGTGCCGGGGTTGGCATCGGACGCGTTCGGCTGCGCCCGGTCCACGTAATAAGTCCGGTCGAACCGCAACGGTTGCGCCCAGGTTTTGAACTCGCTCCCGTCGGGCAACATCACCGGCGGTTCGAGGCTTTGCATCAGCGACGGAGCACTGCGCAACGTCAGACAATGAATGGTCAACCACCTGGGCGCGGGTGCCTTTGAGCCGGGCGGCGCCTTGAAACTGCTCGCGATGATGATGGGTAAAAAGAACCCATTCGACGCGCTTGACGCCAATATCCTTTAGATGATCCAGCACGCTGCCATCGCCGAGGTCGATGAGGAGCGCCGCGTCGCCATCCCGGAGGACATAAACATTGCAGGTGTCGGTCCAGACGAACAAGTCCGGCCCAAGCTTTGGGTCAACTGGAGTGAGTTTGGCGGCAAAGGCGGAGAGGCTGAGGCTCGCCAGGGTCGCAGCCAGGAATGGGATTCGCTTCATATACTGAGGGGTGCACAGGATAGAACACACGATGCCCTCACCCCGTCCCTCTCCCATCCGATGGGAGAGGGTGCCCGCAGGGCGGGTGAGGGTCATGGTGTCTTCCATCCCATTGACTCCTCTGTAAATTGGTCCCTTGTGGATTCATTGTGTCAGTCGCAAGTCAGCCGGATGCAATCTCGACCCTGGGTGGATACGACCCGGAACAACCGCACGTCGGTTGCACCCGCAGACACGGGC
>CAYHFE010000057.1:0-22237 GCA_964355375.1 uncultured Verrucomicrobiota bacterium | reverse complement strand
GAGGGACGGGGTGAGGGAGCAGTTAGTCTCATCTTGATCGCAAATTCGAATAAGAGCGTGTTTGAAAATCCCTTCTCTCGCAGAAGTCAGGTGACGAGACTCTGACTTTCGCTGAAATCCGCGGCCTGCGCCTGGAGAAAAGTGAGTCTTCTCACGTCGTCTTCTGCTTTAAGAACAGGCTAAGGAATTTCTCGATTTCCGTCGCAGAGAGAAAGGAGTCTCCTGATGTCGTCTCCTGCCTTTGGGGCAGGCACTTCTTAATCACCGCAATTCGGTCAGCATTCGCTTGACCTCTTCGGCCAGGCGTTCATCCGCTCCTGGACCAAATGGGCTGCTTTGGACCTCGTAGCCGCCTTCCGGGTAACTGGCGCGCGTCGGGACATAGCCAGCGGCATCGTTGCAGTGGGTAAACACCAACGTGTGCGGAAACGGCGAGCTCTTCTTGATGGCCTGACCGATCTCGGTGAAAACCTCGCCTCCGAGGCCCACGAACGCGATCTCTCCGATACACCCCGCCGTGATCACGAATGGCGCGGTCAGACTCACCGCACCGGCCGTTCCGTCGCCGCGGACCTTTCCGGGCAATTGGACCGTCCGGATCGCCGACTTCATCGGACCGCCCGGCGCTGGCTTCTGAACGGTCTTCAAAACATGCGCCACCTCCTCGCCCAGAAGAGTTCCCAAAAGGACGGGCTCAGGAATCCAGCCATTGGTCGTGTTGAACTCGGGCAACACCCGAAACCACGGATCGATGTTGCCAGAGGCTCCGGCAAAGACCGGCGTCACCACGGTTGCACCGAGCTGTCGTTCGAGAAACTGCGCCGCCAATCCATGCACATCGCCGCTAATCCGGTAGTTCCTCGGCCCCATCGCCGTGCTATGAGTGGCATAGGCAAAAAGCGCGCCGATCAACTCGTCGCGGTCCCGGCGCGTCAGTTTCAATACCTGCACTTCCCGATCGGTGAACCCGTAGGGATTGCGGCCGAGGACGACTTTCGTATTGCCGGCGCTGTCCCGCACCGTCTCTCGGCGGTTCGCCCCCACCGGCGACGAACCGCTGCCGAAGCCCATCCAGGCCGGTCCCAACTGCCCCATCGCTTGCCGCGCCACTTCGACGAGCTTGCCGGTCAACGCCCGGGTGTACTCGACGTTATGGGCGTGGGCCTTGGCCGGGTCGAGCGACAAGGTCGGCGCGCTATGAGTGTGAATGGCGCAGAGGAACAGCTCGGAGGGCCGCAGGTGGCAGGCGTCGAGGATGGCCTGACGGATCGGTTCGGCGACGCCTCCGTAGAATCCGATCAGGTCGAGCGACATGAGGAGAAGCCGCTGACCGTCCTGCTCGAAAGCCACCACGCGGGCCGCGAGTGGATCATGGACCCCCTGCGAAAGGTTGGTCCGGCTCGAATAGCCGGAAAGGGTCACGGGTTGTTCCGGTGTAATCTCAATCCTCGCCAGGCCCACCTGCAACCCTTCAGCCGACACTCGAGGTGCCAATACCCAACTCAACAGGCCTGTCGCCACGACTCCGATTTGAAGTAAGTTCATGGTCTGAGCATAGCAGTGGCGAAGATTTAGGCAAATTCTTGAGATTTGCTTTTTATCGCGGAGATAGGAAGATCGGAACATGGCACGGCATCCCCGCAAACTTGCCGCCAGGTCAGGGTTTTGGCCCTCGTGGTTCGCCGGAATTCTCCGGGCGCTCGCCAGCCGATTTCACACTTCTGGGAGAGCGCACCCGCCCTCGCGTGTTCCCGTCGATGCCCCGCCGACGGGCTCGAGAGCGGAACAACCGACCAAGCGCGCTGAATCCGTCTGCCGTGGGATAGCGGCGGGGCGCTGCCATCAGCGCGCCAGGGCGCGTGCGCTTCCCAGAATATCCTGTGAAACATTTGCTTTTTTCGGGCTGGCCATGGCGATTGTCTTCGGTTCGGTGAAGGCTTCCGAAGTTCGCGAATCCGAATCCTCAGCGCCCTCGGTGGACCTGCTGCGATTGAGTTTGGAGGAACTGGGACAGATCAAAGTCACCTCGGTTTCCCGGAAGAGCGAAAGTCTCTCAACCGCGGCCGCTGCCATTCACGTCATTCCGGCCGAGGAGATACGACGCTCGGGAGTAACCACGTTGGCCGAAGCCTTGCGGACGGCGCCCGGCGTGCAAGTCGCCCAAGCCAACTCGCGTCAATGGGCGATCAGCGCGCGGGGCTTCAATGGCGTTTACGCGAGCGCACTGCTCGTGCTGATGGATGGCCGGACCTTGTACACCCCGCTCTTCTCCGGCGTGTTCTGGGAAGAAGCCGACACCGTGCTTGAAGATTTGGATCGAATCGAAGTGATTCGTGGGCCGGGCGCGACGCTCTGGGGCGCGAATGCCGTCAACGGCGTGATCAACTTCATCACCAAGAGCGCCAAAGAAACTCAAGGCCTGCTCGTGAGCGGCGGAGGCGGACTCGAAGAACGCGGCTTCGGCGTTGTGCGCTACGGCGGCCAACTCAGCACCAACGCGCATTACCGCGTTTACACCAAGTACTCGGATCGTGACGAATTCACGTTGGCCGGCGGCGGCGGCGCGTCGGACGCCTGGTCGGTCTGGCAAAGCGGTCTGCGCCTGGATTGGGACTCGACCCCGGACGATCGGATTACACTCCAGAGCGACTACTACTATGGCCACATGGGCGGACGGATCAATCGGCTCTCGCTCAGCCCGCCGGGTTTGGCGCCGACCGTCGTTCGAGGCAAAGTTGAAGGGGCCAATGTCTTGAGCCGTTGGACCCATGATCTGGGTCCGGAATCGGAGGTGTCCGTGCAAACCTACTACGATCGGACGGACCGAAGTTTTGGGGTGGGGCGAGAAATCCGGGACACCGTGGATCTGGACGCGCAGCATCGCTTTCCGGTGGGTGACCGGAACGACATCGTTTGGGGCGCGGGCTACCGGTATTCGGTCGATGACATCACTCAAGCGCCAGATTTTCAGATTGCCGATCCCAACGTCGGGCTGCAGCTCTTCAGCCTCTTTGCGCAGGACGAGCTCACACTCGTTCCGGAACGATTCCACCTCACGCTGGGCACCAAACTGGAGCACAACGATTTCACCGGCTTCGAGATTCAGCCGAGCGGCCGTGTGACTTGGACACCCAACGAGCGTCACACGATTTGGGGTGCTATTTCCCGGGCCGTTCGCACCCCCGCGCGCTCGGAACGCGGGTTGCGCTATTACGTCTCTCCCCCGCTCTCCGCGCCCGTGTTGCCTTTGCCCCTGCTCATCCAGGCCCAAGGCAATCCAGATTTCGGATCGGAGGAGTTGCTGGCCTACGAACTGGGGTATCGCGTCCAGGTTCATCCCCGCCTTTCGTTGGACACGACGGTTTTTTATCATGATTACGATCGGCTCTGGTTGGGCGCGGTGCTGCCGGCAAAGATTCAATTATCTCCTTCCGGCGAGCCCTACGTGCTCATTCCAGTCGCGCCCCGCAACGATCTTTTTGGCGAGACCTACGGTGTCGAAGCCTCCGCCGTTTGGCAACCGACTCCCGCTTGGCGTCTCCAAGGCACTTACACGTTCTTCGCCATGAGCCTCCACACCCGCGGAGCGGTTCGCTCCATCACCGAAGATACGGAAATCTCCAATCCTCGACACCAAGTCTGCTTTCGATCTGAGGTCGATCTAGGACGACACGTGGAATGGGGCCTCGGGTTGCGCTACGTGGACAGCCTGCCCGGGCTCGGCATTCCCAGCTATGTCGAAATGGACGCGCGGTTGGCCTGGAAAGTGAGCCCCAAATGCGAAGTCGCCCTCATCGGTCGCAATCTGCTGGATCCTCATCACCCGGAAGCCATGCCCTCGGGCGTCAGCGTCGCCGACGTCGAAGTGGACCGTTCGATCTACGGCAAGGTCACCTGGCGTTTCTGACGCGTTCTCAGTCTTTCTCTCCCCAGACCTTCGGGCTGACAAAGTCCGAAGTCTTGGGCTGGGCTTGCGGAGCCAGGGCTTGCCGGGCCAGCGCTTCGTAGCGCGTTCGAAGTTCCCGGACCTTCTCCGGCATCTCGGCCGCGAGGTTCTTCTTCTCGTAAGGATCAGAGGCGAGATTGAACAACTCGATCCGCTCGGTCGTCGCGGCATTGGCTCCTCCTCCGCGGCCTCTCCCCGCGCGCGCCGGACCGGGTCGCGCCACGTTCGCATCCGCGTTCTCGCCGTCGCCCGCCCCCACCTGACCGTTCAGGACCCATTTCCAATCACCGACCCGGATCGCGCCAGTGCGGGGCGTGGTGTTCAATAGAATCTCGTCATGCGGTGATGGTCTGCCACCGGTGAGCGTCGGCCAAATGTCGCGACCGTCGAGGGCCTGCTTTTGGTCGAGCGACGCCCCCGCCAGCTTCAAAAGAGTCGGATACCAATCGACGATATGGATCGGTTGGTTCACGATGGAGCCGGGCTGGATCCGACCCGGCCAGGTCACGCAAGCCGCAACGCGAACGCCGCCTTCGTAGAGCGTCCCTTTGCCGGCCCGGAAGAGTCCGTTGCTCGTCACCTTCCCCGGTTGGGGACCTCCATTGTCGCTCGAGAAAATGATGAGCGTGCTCGGTATCAGGCCCTTCGCCTCCAACGCTCCGATCACCTCGCCGATGCCTTCATCCATGGCCGCGAGCATGCCGGCGTAAGTGCGGCGCGGCTCCGGGAGATGGCGATACGGTTCGAGGTATTTCTCCGGAACCTGATGCGGGGCGTGCACGGCGTTGAAGGCCAGGTAGAGGAAGAGCGGCTTGCCTCGGTCATGCTCGCGAACCAAGCGCGCGGCTTCCCGCGCGAGCAAGTGGGTGCTGTAACCCTCGTCGCGATTGACCTTGTCATCCTTGTGCCAGTCGAATCCGCCGTCGCGGAGGTGGGTGAAGTAATCGAGGGCGCCGTTGTAATGTCCGTACTGATGATCAAAACCACGGCGCGTGGGGAGATAAGACGGTTCGAAGTGTCCCAGGTGCCACTTGCCGCAAAGGGCCGTTTCATAACCAGCTTCCTGGAGCGCTTGCGGAAGCGTGCGCTCGGTCAGTGGCAAACCATACTGGGCCCAAGGCCGCACCACGCCGACCTGCAGGCCATGCCGCATCGGATAGCGCCCGGTCAAGAGCGCGGCCCGCGTCGGCGAGCAAACGGGTTGCACGTAGAACTGCTCGAGCCTCGCGCCCGACGCGGCCAGCCGATCGATATTCGGCGTTTTGATATCGCTGCCGTGGAAGCCGACATCCGCATACCCCAGATCATCGGCCAGGATGACGACGATGTTGGGTCTGGCTGATGTCGATTCGGCGCCCGGGCATGGTGAGACGACCGCGAGCGCCAAACCCAACAGGGCGATGGACTGGATGGAGGACGACATAGCAGGGCAGGGTCGGAGGAGTTCTGAGAGCGTGTTTGGCAAGCCGGAGCCGACGTAAGGAGGCTCACTTTCTCATCGCCGACCGCCGCGAATTCCGCGGAAATCAGAGTCTCGTCTGCTCGACTCCTACGTCTGGAATGGGCTATTCAAACACGCGATCAACCTGGTCCGGAGTCAAGTGGCACTCTTGGCCAAAGCCGCGCTGTGGGCCTGAATCCTCCGCACGGCCTCGATGATGTGATCGATATCCCGGCGTTCGGCGAGGAGCATGTTCTGGGTCATGCCGACCGTGGTCGCGCAGACCTGTCGGTTCCCCTTTAATTCTTGAAAGCTCTCGCGATAAGCCTTGAGCCGCTCCGCGCTGAAGAGGCGTTTGAATCCTCGCGAAGCGATGGCCTCGTCGAGCAGGCCGTCGAAGTACTGTTCCCCGTAGCCGCCGGAACACGGGATACCTTCCGCGTTCAGAGCGCGAATGAACTTATCGCGGCTGAGCCCGCTGAAGTGTTGCGCGTCATAACGGAACGGATAGAGATGCCACACGGCCCGGCTGTTGTCGGGCAGGCGCGCTGGTTGGATGCCGGGAATATCCTTCAGATGCGCGCTCAGATAATCGGCATTCTCGCGTCGGCGCGCCGTCTCCTGGACGAGTTTGTCGAACTGGAGCATGAGCATGACCGCCTGGATTTGCTGCATCCGGTAATTGCTCCCGCGGGTAAAGTAGGATTTATCCCCCTTGAACCCTCCGTGCGCCCGGCCGCAGTTGTGGAAAGAATGGCAGCGATCGAGCAGAGCGTCGCTGTCGCCAACCACGGCGCCGCCTTCTCCGGAGGGCAGATGCTTCGATTCTTGAAAACTAAAACAGGCGAGGTCGCCGAGAACGCCACATTTCCGGCCCTTGTATTCGGCCAGCCAAGCCTGGCAGGCATCTTCAATCACCGCCAGTTTGTGTTTCTTGGCGATGGCGTTGATCGGATCCATGTCGCAGGGCATGCCGTAAATATGCACCGGGAGGATGGCGCGGGTCCGGTCCGTGATCCGGCTCTCGATCGAAGCGGGGTCCATCGTGAGGGTGGCGGGATCGGTGTCGGCAAACACCGGCAGCGCCTTATTGACCAAGATCGCATTGTAGGTCGCGATGAATGTGTAAGGCGACACAATCACCTCGTCGCCCGCATCCACCTCCATGACATGCAAGCTGACCAGCAGAGCCGTCGTGCCGCTGGCCGTGCCCAAGCAGCGCTTGGCTCCGAGCAGTTTGGCGTAGCCGGCCTCAAAGTCCGCCACGTGCCCGCCGGAGCCGCGAAACCATTTGCCGCTGCGCAAGACCTTCAAGACGGAAGGTTCCCATTCCGTCCGCCAGACGGGCCAATTCGCCCACCCCCCAGCATGGACCGGGACGCCTCCCAACAGAGCCGGTTTGGCGGTTTCGGCCGCGAACGCCGTCGGCGCCCGCCCGGTGCCCAGCCAAGTGAGCGCAGCCGAACCGGCCGCCGCGTGCTGGATGAATCCACGTCGTGTCAGATGGTTTTTCATAGTGAGGCTTCCTGAATCAGGAAGATTGATGTTTCTTGGCGAAAGATTTCCGTTTGTTACTTCGCAAAGAAATCCGCGTCGTCATCGCGAGATCTCCTGGAACTTCCCATGCAGTGTAGCTCTTCCCGCATCCCGCACAACCGCAAAGTGTGCAGCAGTTCTCATTTTGACAAGTATGTAGTCCCGGCTTCAGCCGGTCGCCACGTGAAAACCGGCTGAAGCCGGGACTACCTGCGTGGAGCGGACAGTGTCCTGAGTCAAAATGAGAACTGCTGCAAAGTGGGTCAGCTTCCCCCTTTTTCGCTTCCATCTTGCGCGGTCCAATCGGGCCGAATATAGTCCGGTCGTCGTAACCCTCGTGAACGTCCCTGCCAATACGGAAGCGGATCGCAGTGCCCTCAACCTGGCGATGAACCTTTCGCTCGGGATCGGCTTGTACACCTCGTGTTCCCCGAAGGCACGGCTTTGAGCGACGCCCATCGGGTCGCGACCCGCATTGAACAGATGCTGGAAGCGTCACTGAATCCTCGCGCCCATGTGACCACCCATCTGGAATCCGCATCGGATCACGATGAACTGCACCCGCAAGAGCGCGAAGTGAGCCCTCCCCGGATGCCTTCCTGAGCCATGGCCTTCCCGGCTCCGCGGGGCGGACCGTCCGGCTATTTCCGGCCCGATGGCGAAGGCGACCGCTTGGAGAATTTGGCGGGGAGCGCAGCCGCGGCTACGGCCGTTGCCCGTTCCATTTCGACCAGGCGTTTTTTCAAGAGAACGAAGGTGATCGAAGCCAGTGCCACATTGCGGACCAGCGCAAAACCCGCCGACTCAAGGAACTTGACGAGGTCCGGATGGCTTTCATGAAGCCCGAACACTTTCAGATCGAAGCATCCGCAGGAGATGCTCAGCCGGCGGGCCCAAGCCTGGCCGGTCGCGACGATGAAGATGGCGAGCATTCCGAGCGCGCAGGCCAAGGCGGATTCAGTCCAAGTATCGGTCAATAGGAGCAATCCGCAAAGCAACTCGATCCAGGGCAGAACCACGGCGGCGAATTGAAGGGTCGCTTTGGGCAGCGGGAAGCGATACGCGTAAATCGATCCAAGAAACTCGGTTGGATTGGCGAGCTTGGAAACCGCCGCCCACAGGAACAATAGCCCCAAGAACCAGCGAAAGATCGTCCGCCATTTCTGCGCCGTCGATGGATTCATGCTAAATGCCGGGTTTCGTGTCGGGGAGCTGGGCTCTTTGCCATTCTTGGTAGCCTCCGGTCATGTAGCGAACGGTTCGAAAGCCGTATTCCTGGGCGAGCTTATCGGCCAGTCGCTTGGACAACGAGCAGCTTTGACTTCCGCAATAAACCACGAGCTGTTGCGATGGTGAATGAGCCTTTTGAAAACCGATCAATTCCTCGGCGGAGCTCGACTCAGGCAGGGAAATAGCACCGGGAATATGACCGGCGTCATAGACCGCCTTGGGCCGAGCATCGATCAATACGACCTGACGTCCCTCCACGAGCGGCTTGGCGTCAGTCCACGAAATCGGCGTCGTGGTCGAAGCGACAACCGGCGGCACGACCGGTGTGGGTGCGGGAGCAGGAATTGGCGCCGGGACCGGGCTGACCGGCGGCGGGGCCGATGGGACCAACGGATTGGCCGCGGCCGAGGCCAGACCTTCAATCCGCTGCCACTCCTGATACCCGCCGGTGATGTAGCGCGCGTTTCGAAAGCCGAAATCTCTCATGAATCGATCCGCCAACCGCTTCGACATCGAACAGCTCTCGCTGGAGCAGTAAACAATGAGGAGCGAGCTCGGATCGTACTTCTTCTGCAAAGCGGCGAATTCGTCTGGCGTGCTGGATTCCGGAAAAGAAATCGCCCCGGGGATGTGCCCGGCATCATAACTGGGCTTGGGGCGGGCATCGATGAGGATCGCTTGCCCCGATTGAACCAACGATTTGGAGTCAACCCACGTCGTCGGTGTGGAGGTCGCGGGCGGGTTCGCCGGTGTGGTTGGTCCTGCGGTCAACGTCGGGTTGACCACCGGCGTCGGAGGCGCTGGCGGTTGGATGGAAATCCCCGGAATGGCGACTTTCGATGACTCGCTGACGAATCCGGGTACCACCTCGCCGAGAGGAGGCCGCTGCACCGCCGGAATCGAAGGCGGTGGCGTAATCGACTTGGCGAGGGTCGGGACCGGCGGCGGCGGGGGAACGGATGCTTGGGGCACGGGGACAACGGAAGGAGTCACGTTCGGGGCCACGGCTGTATCGGTCGCCGCCGGAGCCGACCAACGAAGGCCAATCGGGTTCGAGGCGTTAAACGCCAAACCTAAGGCGGTGCTGAGTCCCGCGATCAAAGCGATCCGTTGCGCTATTTTGGCAGTCCAGGCTGGATCTGACACATTTTCAGTCTGTTTATTCGGCTTTCCCATATCTTCGGAACATAAACGAGAGCCCGCGGCCTCGCAATCATTCTGTTGCCTTTGAACGGCGCTCCCCGATTCGAGACTCACCGCGGATGGCCAGCGGTCGGCAAGATAGGGGGAGTTTTGCTGCCAAAAGAACCGCTTGCCACGGGTTCGAAAAGGACTACAATTCACAATTGAACAGCGTGCCCACGTAAGAGAGTTTGTTTTTGGTTCACCGTCTCAGACACTGCCGAGATACTGAGAGAGCCGATCAAATGGTCGATGCCGTGTATCCATCGACCGTTTGGCGTTTCAAATGATCGCTAGTTTTTCGCCAAAGCCGAAGTGGGAAGACGAGAAGCCACGCTGGGATAGGCGCACTGCGCCAACTCGTCCGTGGTTTCGGCGATTGTTTTCATTCTTAGGTCGGCTGACCCTCGCGCGCCGCCCCTTCGAGTTCTTCGCCTGGCTCGCTCTTCTCTGGACTGGCGCCGTTTGTTTCAACCAGCCCATTCTTGGCGCGCAAGCTCCGTCGGTCTCGGTCGTCAGCAGCCTGAGCCTTCTTGAGGATAGTGGCACCACGAATATCAACCTGACCGTGACCGGGGTGGGCGACGTTACCGTGGCCGCGATCTGCTCCAACACCAATCTGGTTTCGGTGTCGAATTTGGTCGTCTCGGGAACCGGTGCCGCGCGCACTTTGGCGATCACTCCTGAAACCAACGCCTTCGGGAAGGCCACGATTCGACTGATCGCCGCCGAAGGCCAAACCCTCAGCACCAACACCATTTCGCTGACTATCGTCGCCGTCAATGACCGCCCCGCCTTTGGACTCGCGACTAACATCGTCGCGGTGGACGAAGACACCGTTTTCACGTTTCCCAGTTTTGTGATCGACCGGCGAGCCGGGCCAACCAATGAGTCGAGTCAGGGTTTGATCTTCACGCTGAGCGTGGACAATTCGACGTTGTTCGCCAATCCGCCGGCGGTCAGTGCGTCCGGGGCCTTGAGCTTCAAGCCTGCCGCCGACCGCAGTGGCGTCAGCCAAGTCAGGATTGGGGCCACCGATACGGGAGGCGTGACATTTGGAGGCACTAATCAGAGCGATGCCCAGACCTTTACCATCACCGTAACTCCGGTCAATGATCGGCCGGTCCTCTCGCTTCCGTCGAAACTCAGCCTCAACGAGGATGGCGGGACGACCAACATCACCATGTCCGTGAGCGACGTGGATAATGCCGCGGCGGAGATCACTTTGACCAGCCATTCTTCGAATCAGTCGCTGCTGCCCGACGACAGCATCCTCCTCAGTGGGAACGGCACCAACCGAACCATGCTCATCACGCCGCTGGCCAACGCCTTCGGCACAGCGGTTATTCAGGTGATCGCCTCCGACGGCCAGGCGAGCATGACCAATTCCCTTGTCCTCACCGTCAATCCCATCAACGATCCCCCGAGCTTCACCCTCGCCACCAACGTCGTGACCGTCGCGGAAGACACCGCCGTGACCTTCACCAATTTCGTCGCCAGCGTCAGCAAAGGCCCAACCAATGAATCCAGTCAAACGCTGCTTTACACGTTGAGCACGGCCAATCGAAGTTTCTTCGCCAAGTCACCGGCGATCAGCGCTTCCGGAACGCTGAGCTTCACTCCCGCCCCCAACATTTCGGGAACGAATGAGGTGACAGTTTCGCTTCAAGACAATGGCGGCACCTTGCTCGGCGGCGGCGATCAAAGCGAACCCCAGACGTTCCGAATCGTCGTCACGGCCGTGAACGACGCTCCGACCCTGTCGATCGTCCGGACGCTCGCGCTCGTCGAAGATAGAGGCGCGACCAATATCACTTTCTCGCTCGCCGACCTGGACAATGATCTGGATACGCTGAACCTGACCATCAGATCTTCCAACACCAGCCTCGTGCCCAACGAGAACCTCGTGACCACGGGCAACAGCACGAATCGAATTTTGACCATCACCGCCTTGACCAATGCCTTCGGCACCGCGCAAATTCAACTGGTTGTCTCGGATGGCCTGGCCCGCACGACGAATTCGGTGGCCTTGGTCGTTTCCCCGGTGAACGACCCTCCCACCTTCAGCCTGAGCACCAACGTGGTGACGGTGGCTGAGGACGTGGCTTTGGTCCTGTCGAGTTTCGTCGCCGACTCAAGCGTCGGGCCGACCAATGAGTCCGGCCAAACCCTCTCGTTTAGCGTTGACCCTGAAAACAAGGCCTTTTTCGCCATCCAGCCGACGATCAACAGCGGTGGGGCGTTGACTCTGAAACCGGCGAGCAATGTCCATGGCACCAATATCGTCCGGGTCGTTCTTCAGGATACCGGCGGCACCGCGTTTGGCGGAGTTAGCAAAACAGAAGCGCAAATCTTTCGCGTGGTGGTCACTCCCGTAAATGATCCCCCGGCGCTTTCGCTTGCCCGGTCCGCCGCGCTGAACGAAGACGGCGCACCAGCCACGATCGCGTTCAGCGTGACCGACCCGGACACTGAGCTCGGCTCGGTCACCGTGACGGCCACGTCGTCCAACACCAGCCTCGTGCCCAACGAGAACCTCGTGACCACGGGCAACAGCACGAATCGAATCTTGACCATCACCAGTTTGACCAACGCCTATGGCACCGCGACGATTCAGTTGGTGGCTTCAGATGGAGAAGCTCGCGTGACCAACTCGGTGTCATTGACGGTCACCGGGGTCAACGATCGGCCCAGTTTCGCGCTCCTGACCAACGTGGTCCACGCGACCGAAGACACAGCCTTTACGCTGACGAATTTCGTCGCCAGCGCCAGCAAAGGACCGGCGAATGAGGCGAGCCAGACGCTCACGTTCAGCGCCAGCACCAGCAATACATTGTTTTACGCCGTCCAGCCCCTGATCAACTCCGCCGGAACCCTGAGCTTCAAACCCGCCGCCAATGTCACGGGCACCAATGAACTTACGGTGGTGGCCCTGGACAACGGCGGCTTCGCCCTGGGCGGGACCAATCGCAGCGAAGTCCAAACGTTCCGCGTCGTGATTGACTCGGTGAATGACGCTCCGAGCATTTCAATTCCGATTGGCCGCACGCTATCGATCCTGGAGGACAGCGGAACGACCAACGTGACTTTCACCGTGGCGGACCCCGACACTGACATCAGCAAACTCGAACTGACTCTCGCTTCCTCGAATCAAGGGTTGGTGGCCAATGATAGCCTCATCATCAGCGGATCCGGCCGTTCGCGCACGCTTCTGATCACCCCGTTCGCCAACGCCTTTGGCACAACCACCATTCAACTGGCGGTTTCCGACGGCGAAGCTCGCTCCACCAACTCGCTCCTGCTGACGGTCATCGCCGTCAATGATCGTCCCAGTTTCACCCTTTCCACCAATGTCATCGCGGCGACCGAAGATGCCTTGTTCACTCGGACCAATTTTGTCGCCAGCCTGAGCGCCGGACCCGCCAACGAGTCGAGTCAGGCCCTCACCTTTGTCCTCACGACGAGCAATCGGAATTTCTACGCGACTCAACCGTCGCTCACTTCGGGCGGAACGCTGAGTTTCAAGCCGGCGGCCGATGTGAATGGCACCAATGAGGTCACCGTTGTCCTTCAGGACAGCGGCGGCGCCCTCTTCGGCGGCACCAATCGAAGCGAATCTCAAACCGTGCGGATCGTGGTGGGAGCGGTCAACGATCCGCCGACATTGAACATCGCCCGCGCCGTCGTCATGAATGAAGACTTCGGCACGACCAACCTCAGTTTCACCGTCAGCGATCCTGAGCTTAATACCATTGAGCTTGTTAATTCTGTCACCGTCACGGCCAGTTCCTCCAATACGAATGTGGTCAGCGCGACCAGCCTTTCCGTGACGACGACCGGATCGGCCCGCACGCTCAGCCTGACGCCTTCGACCAATGCTTTCGGCACCATCATCATCACTTTGGTGGCGAGTGACGGCCAATCCTCCAGCACCAACTCGCTTCTGCTCATTGTCAATCCAGTCAATGATCCGCCCGGCTTCCGCCTCGCCACCAACACCGTGACCACCCTGGAGAACACGACCCTCATCCTGACGAACTTCGCCACCGGCCTGACCGTCGGCCCAACCAATGAATCGAGCCAGACGGTGAGCTTTCTCCTGACCCCGGCCGACCAGCGATTCTTCTCCACCCAGCCCACGATCAGCAGCAGCGGTTCGCTCATCCTGAAGCCCGCCAAGGAGTCGGCTGGTTCGACGGAGGTGAGCGTGGTCATTCAGGATAGCGGCGGCGTTTCTTTCGGCGGCACCAACCGGGCGGCCAGCCAGACGTTTCGCGTCGTCGTCGTCGCGACCAACGATCCGCCGACGCTTTCCCTGATTCGAACCCTCAGCATTCTGGAGGACGGCGGCACCACCAACCTGACCATCATCGTCAAGGACCAGGACACCGCGATCGACCGCGTCACGCTCACGGCCACTTCCTCGAATCCGACCTTGATACCGAACACCAATCTCGTGTTCAGCGGGACGGGAACGAACCGGACTCTCGCTCTCACTCCGCTCACCAATGCCTTCGGCACCGCGTCCATCCAAGTCGTCGCCATGGACGATCTGGAAGCCAAGTCCACGAACTCTTTCCAGGTCTTCGTCAGCGGGGTCAATGACGGGCCGAGTTTCAATCTCACGACGAACCTCGCTATTCTCCTCGAGGATACGTCCCTCGTCATTCCCAACTTCGCCACCAACTTGGTGGCCGGACCAACCAACGAAACCTCGCAAGGTCTCGTTTTCCGACTGACGCCGGAGGATGCGAATTTCTTCGCCACGACACCAACGATCAACAACGGCGGGGCGTTGACTCTGAAACCGGCGAGCAATGTCAATGGCACCAATATCGTCCGGGTCGTTCTTCAGGATACCGGCGGCACCGCGTTCGGCGGAGTCAACCAATCGGAAGCGCAAACATTTCGCGTCATCGTCACCGGCACGAATGATCCGCCGGCGCTTTCGCTTCTTCAGATCGTGCGCATCGACGAGGACTCCGGACCGACGAACATCACCATGACGGTCAGCGATGATAATCCGCTAACTAATGTCACGGTGACCGCAACCTCAGCCGCGACCAATTTGATTGCCAACACCAATCTGGTCCTGACCTTGCGCGAAAGCGTCCTGACCGTGACGATCACTCCGCTGACCAATGCCAATGGCTCGACCGTGCTCACGTTCATCGCCTCGGATCATCTGAATGCCCTAAGTACGAACCGGCTGACGGTGATCGTGAATGCCGTGAACGACGCCCCCAGCTTCGCCTTGTCCACGAATCTCGTATCGACCACGAGCAATTCCGGCCTCGTGAAAATGACCAATTTCGCTGCGACGATCAAAGCGGGACCGGCCAATGAGGCGAGTCAGAGTTTGACCTTCGTGCTGACCCCGGAAAACACCGCGTTCTTCAAAGTTCAACCGATCCTTGACAGCGCCGGCTTGCTCAGCTTTGTCACTGCGACCAATGCGTCTGAATCGACCGTCATCAGCGTGGTGCTCCAGGATACCGGCGGAACGTCCTTCGGCGGCACGAATCGGTCTCCGGCCCAGACCTTCCGAATCACGGCTGCGACCACGTCAGGCACGCCCACCCTGGGTGCTTGGCGGTCCTCCGAGCGCGTCAACTCCGAGCCCGGCGCCGCACTGCAGCACGCAGAATCCGATTCAGGGTCAGAGATCCTCACCGTGCATCCGGCCATCACCGATGACCTCCTGCCCAATCCGTTCAAAGGGTTTGTCACCCGCGTGGCTGATTTCTTTGAAGACCCGGTCATTCCCCAGAGTCTCGTTTACGCCGAGATGACCTGGCGGGAGCTCGAGCCGGTCCGTGGCCTTTACAATTGGGCCGCGCTGGAAGACGGCTGGGCTCAGCACCTGAAAATGGGGCGACGCATCGGTTTCAGCGTGAGATTGGCCGACCCCAAGAACGCCCCTGTTGCGGATATTCCCGAGTGGCTGTCGGAAGCCGGTGTCGCGCTGCGCCCGTGCTTGATTCAAGGCGTGTCTGGGCACGCTCCGGATTGGGATGACGAACTGTTGCTCCAGGAACATGATCGTCTCGTGACGGCCCTCGGTGAACGCTACAATCACGACCCGCGCATCGCCTGGGTGGACGTGGCCAGCTACGGTCTCTGGGGACAATGGCAGATGTTCGGCAACGATCAACTTGTCGCCCAACCCAGTTCGAGACTCCGCCTGCTCTTCGCCTACCTGCGGGCGTTTCCCGACAAACAATTGGCCATCCCCTATTCCGACGACCTGGCGACCCGCTATTTCACAGACTACGGCGGTGGCCTGCGGAATGGTTTTCTTGGTTCGAGCCGAGAGAACGCATGGTACATGGAGTCCTTGGCCCGGGTGAAGGACGGTTTGAATGACCAAGTCTTCCGACGCGCGGTCATCACCGGCGAATTCGCGATTCCGACCGCGGCATTGATCGAGTCCTTGACGACCCGGTTTGACGAAAACCTGGCTTTTGTCAGGGAGACCCATTGGTCATGGATGGGGCCCTCGGGCGGCAGTCTGGTCAATCCGCCGCCGGCTCTGCGCCGCCAAGCCGAAGCTCTCTATCAAACTCTCGGTTACCGTTTCGCGATCACTGAATTGTCGCACCCCGGAAGCGTGCTCTCCGGCCAGCCTATCCGGATGAAGGCAAAAGTCGTCAATCTGGGCGCGGCGCCGTTCTATTATCCTTGGCCAGTTCACCTATCTCTGATTGGCGCCTCGGGTCAACCAGCGCTCGCGGCCGACCTGACGGCCCGCCAGCCTTCGTGGGATCCCCGCACCTGGATCCCTGGAGAACATGCGCTTTCACTCGACCTCGCGCTGCCCCCCAACACCCTCCCCGGTCGATACACGATTGCTTTGGCCGTTATTGATCCGGCCACCGGTCAACCAGGAGTGCGCCTGGCCAACCCGGGTCGAACCGAAACGGGTTGGTATCCTCTCTCGACCATCGAAATCCAGGACAGCACACCGGGGAAATAAAGTGGCGCTCGACGCAAGGTCTGCTCTTCACCATCCATTTCATTGGATTCACGACCTGGTCGCACTCCGCGTCAGCGCGAAAAAGTTCTTACAACCGCGCGTTGTCAATTAACCGGGTGCGGCCCACGTAAACAGCCAGCGCGAGATGGTTTCCCGCCGAGACTTTCGCCACCGCTTGCAGCGTTTCCGAATCAAAAAACGCGATGTAATCCACTCGGGCGGACGGCTGGCGGGCAATCGTCCGCGAGAGTGTCTTCCGCAAGCGGACCGCGGACAACGGCTGTCGCGACTTCAGCACCGCCGCTCGAGCCGCGCGAATCGCCTGCCACAAGACCAAAGCCTGACTGCGCTCCGCTGCGGAGAGATACTTGTTCCTCGAGCTCAGGGCTAAGCCATCGCTCTCCCGGACAGTCGGGGCGACCATCACCCGCACCGGAAAATTCAAATCCCGCACCATCCGTCGCACCACCGCCGCTTGCTGCCAATCCTTGGCTCCAAAAACCGCTACTTCCGGCAAGACCAGATTGAACAGCTTGGCCACGATCGTCGTCACTCCTCGAAAGTGAGTTGGACGAGTTCTCCCTTCCCATCCTGAGGAGAGTGCCGATTCCTCAACAAAAGTGCTGAAGGCGTCTTCCCGCCCTTGTGGATACAGCTCGACGTCGCTCGGAACAAACAGAAGATCGACCCCAGCCTCGCGGCATAATCTTGAATCACGAGCCAGATCGCGCGGATACTTGGAGAAATCCTCCTTCGGTCCAAATTGGGTTGGGTTCACGTAGATGCTTAGCACGACCTTGCCCCCGGCCCCCACCCGCCGCCGCGCCTCCCGAACCAGGCTGAGATGTCCGGCGTGGAGAAATCCCATGGTCGGGACAAAGCCGACCCGAATTCCGGCCCGCCGCCAACTCCTGGCCCATCGCTGCATTCCCGCCACTGACCTGACGATTCGCATGACCCAAGCGTGCGAAAGGACGATCGAGCTGGCAATCTCATTGTGGGCAGGCGACCAGCCCCAGCCCTCCTCGTGTCTTTGGTGATTTGAACTCCCGTTTTCCAGGACATCGCTGTCCGTCACCGTCTCGAGCTGATCTCAATTCACGGAAAGCAAAAAGCCGCGCAGACGAGGTCGTCGCGGCTTTCCCCCGTTGACGGAAACCGTGCCGGATTATCGATGAAAGTGCATCGGGGCAGGCACGGTTTCGTGCGCGCAAGCAGCATTCGTCGGAGCATCGGCGGCCCGTTCTGTCGGGCTGACCAAGCCATTGGCCAACAGATACGCCTCCACTTCGTCGCCGCTGATATCCGCGAGCATTCGCCCGTTCACCTCGACGCAGGGACTCAACATCTGCCCGCTCTTTTCAATCATCTCCTGGCGTTGTGCGGAATCGTTGATGATGTCTCGATCCTCAAACGACAGATCGTGTTTCCGCATGACGGCCCGAACTCCTTGGCTCCAGCCGCAGGTTGGCTTCAAATACGCAATTATTTTGGGTTTGTTCATAATAAACTGGTTCAAAGCTGCCACATCGAGGCAGTTTGGCAATAATTTCCTTCGCCTAGACAAAATAGGGTGAGGCGCACGAGACTCGAACAGCCGCTCGCTTATCGATGGAAGCCTTGGTTATTCTCGCACCATGGCACTCGACGTCCTCATCGTTCCCGACAAGTTCAAAGGCACTTTGACGGCCCACGCCGCCGCCCAGCTCCTGGCGCGCGGTTGGGCTCAGGCGCGTCCCGAAGATCGTCTCACACTCCTGCCGATGAGCGACGGCGGCGATGGATTTGGTGAGGTCCTCGGTGAACTGCTCAAAGTCGAACCGCTGCTGACCTTGACCGTGGACGCCGCCCAACGCCCGCGAACAGCTCAATGGTGGTGGGAAGCGAACGCCAAAACTGCCCTCATCGAGTCGGCGCAAGTCATCGGTCTGGCTCTCCTCCCGCCGGGCCAGTACCATCCGTTCGCGCTCGACACGTTTGGGCTGGGCGCCGTCATTCGAGCCGCGATGAATCGGGGTGCGGAGCGCTGTCTGATCGGGATCGGCGGCAGCGCCACGAACGACGGAGGATTTGGCCTCGCCCACGCTCTCGGATGGAGGTTCCTCAATCAGCGCGACGAGCCGATCGTGGCGTGGACAGATTTGGTGTCTCTCGAAAGGATTCTGCCCCCGGACACATCGCCTTCCTTCCTTGAGACTCTGGTCGGCGTCGATGTCCAGAACCCCCTGCTTGGCCCGCGGGGCGCCACTCGTATTTACGGTCCGCAAAAGGGGATTCGCCCCGAGGACACGCCCAAGGCCGAATCCAGTCTGGAACGTCTGGCCCAGACCGTCGCGCGAGATTTTCCGTCGCTGGAGCCGTCGGTGCCTGGCGATGGAGCGGCGGGCGGACTCGGCTTTGGCTTGCGATGTTTTCTCCGCGCCCGCCTTGAATCCGGTTTTGACCTGTTTGCCCTTCACGCCCGCTTGGAAGACCGAATTCGCGCCGCAGATTTGGTCATCACCGGCGAAGGAGCCATCGACCCATCCACGCTGATGGGCAAAGGCGTCGGCGAAATCGCGCACCTCGCGCGAAAGCACCACGTGCCCTGCCTCGGTCTGACGGGGTATCTCGCTCTCCCGCTCCAGAACGACTCGTCGTCTCACGGGTTCACTCGCGTTTATGGAATTGTTCCCCAGCTCGCGAGCGCTGAATCAGCGAAACGGGATGCCTCGACCTGGCTCCCGAAACTCGCCGCCCAAGCGGCGAGGGAGTGGCGTTAGCTCACTCCCACGAGAGGTCCGGTCATGCGTTACCCGGGAAGGCCGGGGCGAGGGCAAAGGCCCCACCGGACGGAATCGACGGCTCGGAGCCTGTTGGAAAATCCGTTCTCTCGTAGGAGTCGGTGACGAGACTCTGATCTTCGATGGAACATGCCGGCGTCATCCGGAGAAGAGTGAGTCTCCTCACGTCGTCTCCTTACTTTGAAACAGGCTCTCAGGCAAAGCGCTGTGGTGTCTGGAACGACGGGGTGCGCGCAGAGATGATGCCCCATCAAGCGGGAAGCTCGACATTCATCTTCGCCCTTTCTCCGGATTGCCGGACGCCGCTCACCACCGTTTCGTTAGAGTGAGAACGACGGTGTGGCCTTGCGGACGATCACGGGCTTCCAATTCCTTCAAATAGCGAATCGATGTGAAGAGCATGAGCTTCGGACAAACCATGCTGATTTCAGGGCCAGCCGCGATGACGTGATCCTGGACGGTACTGGCGCCGGCCCCGTCGTCTTGCGTCGTCTGTTGCTGGTAATAGCCGGCCAATCCGAACTCAATCGTCTTCGTGAGGTTCTTGCTGATGCCCCACTCCAGGGTGTAGGTATTTCCAGGAGTGATAGGAAGATCCTGATGCTCCGTGTGGATCTCATATCGGTTCAGTATGGAAAACGACCAAGTCTTTTCTTTGTCCGGATACCAGGTCGCTCCCGCCGTAAACATGTTCGACCAAAACCCTTTGCCGGGCTTGACGGGTCGCCTGGGATCAGAGTCTCCGGTCGGCGCCCAAAACGCGTAGCCCACCGCCAGATCGGCCTGTGGAATGTGCCACGAGAGGGTGATGGGCTCGACATGGATGTCGCCCATTTCAAAAGCGTCGTCCTTGGCGCCGCCGGCGGTCAGGGACGTCTGGACAAACGGCAACAACACATCCATGCCGTAGTAACCGCCCAAGATTTTGAAGTCGGTGATCCAGACGGGACGCGGCGCCTGAACATAAGCGAAGAGGTCAAAGTCTGGCGGACCGTTCTTCAACTGATCCGACCAGTAGAAGTAGTTGTAGTCCCGCAAATAAAATCCCGGCGGCGGCAGACTGCCGGCTTTGATGCCTTCGACACCGGCGGGATAGTGCCCGCCGAAGGACGGCGGAGGACCTTGGGCAAAGATTCGCGGTTCGAGGAGGAGCCAGCCGACGACAAAGATCCAGAGGAGGGTTCGAGTTTTCATGGTTGGTGTTTTGAGTGAGACGTTGGGGTTGGGAACGATGCGTTTTCAGACATCCTGCAATTTGCCGGCGAGATAGGTTTCGTAAGCGCTCAGATCGAGCAAACCGTGCCCGGAGAGATTGAACAACAACACCCGTTTTTGTCCGGCCTCTCGCGCTCGGACGGCTTCCTCGACGACCGCATGAATGGCGTGGGCCGATTCCGGGGCCGGGACGATCCCTTCGGTGCGGGCGAAAAGCGTGGCGCTCTCGAAGATCTTGGTCTGGTGATAGGCTTCCGCCTCGATCAACCCCAGTTTCAAGAGATGGCTCACAGTCGGAGCCATGCCATGATAACGCAAGCCACCGGCGTGAATCGGCGGTGGCATGAAATCGTGGCCCAAGGTGTACATCATGAGGAGCGGCGTTTGTTGGGCCGTATCGCCAAAATCGTAACGCAACTTCCCCTGAGTCATCGAAGGACAGGCCGAAGGCTCGACCCCCACGATGCGGTAGGGTTTGTTCTCGGTGATCTTCTTCCGGACGAACGGAAAAACCAATCCGGCAAAATTGCTCCCGCCACCCACGCACCCGAAAATCACGTCGGGTTCTTCCCCGGCCAATTCCATTTGCCGCAGCGCCTCCTGGCCGATGACGGTTTGGTGAAGGCAGACGTGATTCAAGACACTGCCCAGAGAGTATTTCGTATCCGGATGAGTGACGGTGTCTTGGATGGCCTCGCTGATGGCGATGCCCAAGCTGCCCACGCAATGAGGATCGTCATGGAGCAACTTTCGCCCGTATTCGGTTTGATCGCTCGGGCTGGGATGCACGGTTGCGCCCCAGGTGTGCATCAGCATCCGGCGATACGGTTTGTGCTGATAGCTGACCTTGACCATGTAAACGACGCACTCGAGACCAAACATTTTGCAGGCCATCGCGAGGGAGGAACCCCATTGACCGGCGCCGGTCTCGGAAGCGAGCCGCTTCGTCCCCGCTTCTTTGTTGAAATAGGCCTGCGCCACCGCAGTGTTCACTTTGTGGCTGCCGGCCGGACTGCCCCCTTCATACTTGTAGTAAATGTGAGCCGGAGTTTGGAGCGCTTTCTCCAGTCGCACGGCCCGCAATAAGGGTGTCGGCCGCCAGAGAGCATAGATGTCGCGCACCTCTTCCGGAATCTCGATCCAAGGCTCGGGGCTGACCTCCTGCTTCACCAAACTCTCCGGGAAAAGGGCCAGCAATGCCTCCGGCGGCACCGGCTGTTTCGTCCCCGGATGCAGCGGCGGCGGGAGCGGCTCGGGAAAATCCGGAAGAATGTTGTACCAATGCGTGGGAATGTCTTTTTGGGTCAGGGCGAATTGAATAGGCTGGCTCATAGGATGTTAATCAATCTGCGGGAGACGCGGCCCCCGTGCCTTTGTCATCAGTCGCGTGGATACCACCACGTCGAAGCTCAAGCAGCGTTGACTTTGGTCAAGTTTAGATAAAAAAAGCGGATGAACGCGGCGTGCCACTGCGCCCCGCGGTGACAAAAAGCTCGCTCTGTCTCATCGGGCTGCCTATCTGTTTCCGGCAAAGCCCACCATCCAGCGCGGAGATCGGGGCTTTCCCAGAAACCGGATATGCCGACCGTCACGATTACATTGAATATCTCGGCCCATCATTACTTGGAATGGTACAAAGGAACCGCGCGAGTCGTCGTCGCCCGAAGCGTCGAGGGATTGACGGTTCAGTTCCCCGCTTCGGTCTTGCAGCAATTCGTCACGCTCGATGGAATCCACGGCAATTTCCGCCTGACCTACGACGACAACCATCGTTTTGTTCGGCTGGAAAGCTTGGATCCGCCCTTGGGTTGGGATCGTCTTGCCTGAACTCGCAGATCCACCGACTCTCCCTGAATCTGCGGTGGGGTGAGACTCCGTCGAACCCTGACTTTTTTGCCGACCAAGATTCCCGGGCTCGACGGAGTCTC
>CAYHFE010000056.1:20873-22242 GCA_964355375.1 uncultured Verrucomicrobiota bacterium | reverse complement strand
GAGTCACTCTTGGAGTCACTCTTGGAGTCACTCTTGGAGTCACTCTTGGAGTCACTCTTGGAGTCACCCTTGGAGTCACTCTTGGAGTCGTCCTTGGAGTCGTCCTTGGAGTCGTCCTTGGAGTCGTCGTGACCTTCGCTCGATGCAGCCTGCTGGCCGCTGTCGCAGGCCGATCCAAGGTAACGCGCGCTGATCCGAGTCTGGCCAGGTAATGCGTAGCTGGTGATTCGCACCTTCGCAAAACCCACCACGCGATACTTGGTGTTGTTGCCGTTGCCGGTGGTCTGGTCCCAAATCGGCACGTTGATATCGATCGTTTTGAGCTTGTCCAGTGCCTCACGCACATCGCTGCTGTTTGAAACACCCGACTTGCCCTGGAGCCAATCTCCAACCGAGATGATGTTGTCGCTCGCATTGCTCGGGTTTTTGTAGGTGAAGCTGTCACCTGGCGGTTTCAGGCTCTTGGTCAAGGTGGGCTCATTGGGGCTGCCCGCCCAGGTCAGCCAGCCGAAATTGCCCGGCTGGGTGCCGTTGTAGATGTCGGGCAGCATGGTGCCCGGCGCCACTCCAACGAGTGTCTGCGCGCTCAGGGCAATCGGATACAGTCCACCCGGATTCTCGGTCAGGTTGATCGTGACGGTAAATGTGCAGCTCGACTTATTGCCCGAGGCGTCAGTGGCCGTGACCGTCACCGGAGTCGTCCCTACCGGGAACGTGGAACCGGAGGCGATGCTGTAGGCAATCGTCACGCCTGGACAATTGTCCGAAGCCGTCGCCTGGAAGACCACGTTGCTGCGAGAGCAATCGCCAGGATTGTTGCTGGCGACGATGTTGGCCGGGCAGTTGATCACGGGCTTCTCGTTGTCCTTGACGGTAACCGTGAAGGCCTTGCTCGTCGTGTTGCCGGCGGCGTCCGTGGCGGTGACGGTCACCGCAGCGGTGCCTTTGGCGAAGACGGAACCCGAGGCCGGGTTGCTGACCACACTCACGCCGGGACAGTTGTCGGCGGCGCTGACCGCGAAGGTGACGACGGCGTCACAGACTCCGGCGGCGGTGCTCACGGTGATGTCGGCCGGGACCGTGACGGTCGGGGCTTCGGTGTCCTTGACGGTAACCGTGAAGGTCTTGCTCACCGCGTTGCCGGCGGCATCGGTGGCGGTGACGGTCACGGTGGTGGTGCCTTTGGCGAAGACGGAACCCGAGGCCGGGCTGCTAACCACGGTCACGCCAGGGCAGTTGTCCGCGCCGCTGACCGCGAAGGTGACGATGGCGTCACAAGCTCCGGTGGCCGTGCTCACGGTGATGTCGGCCGGGACCGTGACGGTCGGGGCTTCGGTGTCCTTGACGGTAACCGTGAAGGTCTTGCTCA
>CAYHFE010000056.1:0-20773 GCA_964355375.1 uncultured Verrucomicrobiota bacterium | reverse complement strand
CGAAGGTGACGATGGCGTCACAAGCTCCGGTGGCCGTGCTCACGGTGATGTCGGCGGGAACCGTGACGGTCGGGGCTTCGGTGTCCTTGACGGTAACCGTGAAGGTCTTGCTCACCGCGTTGCCGGCGGCATCGGTGGCGGTGACGGTCACGGTGGTGGTGCCTTTGGCGAAGACGGAACCCGAGGCCGGGCTGCTAACCACGGTCACGCCAGGGCAGTTGTCCGCGCCGCTGACCGCGAAGGTGACGATGGCGTCACAAGCTCCGGTGGCCGTGCTCACGGTGATGTCGGCGGGAACCGTGACGGTCGGGGCTTCGGTGTCCTTGACGGTAACCGTGAAGGTCTTGCTCACCGCGTTGCCGGCGGCATCGGTGGCCGTGACGGTCACCGTGGTGATGCCTTTGGCGAAGACGGATCCCGAGGCCGGGCTGCTGACCACGGTCACACCGGGGCAGTTGTCCGCGCCGCTGACGGCGAAGGTCACGACGGCGTCACAAGCTCCGGTGGCGGCGCTCACGGTGATGTCGGCGGGAACCGTGACGGTCGGGGCTTCGGTGTCCTTGACGGTAACCGTGAAGGTCTTGCTCACCGCGTTGCCGGCGGCATCGGTGGCCGTGACGGTCACCGTGGTGATGCCTTTGGCGAAGACGGATCCCGAGGCCGGGTTGCTGACCACGCTCACGCCGGGGCAGTTGTCGGCGGCGCTGACCGCGAAGGTCACCACGGCGTCACACGCGCCGGTCGCTGTGCTCACGGTGATGTCGGCTGGGACCGTGACGGTCGGAGCTTCGGTGTCGTTGACTGTGACCGTGAAGGTCTTGGTGGTGATGTTGCCGGCGGCATCGGTGGCGGTCACCGTCACCGTGGTGGTGCCTTTGGCGAATACTGAGCCCGAGGCGGGGTTGCTGACCAGGCTCACGCCGGGGCAGTTGTCGGCGGCGCTGACCGCGAAGGTCACCACGGCGTCACACGCGCCGGTCGCGGTGCTCACGGTGATGTCGGCCGGGACCGTGACGGTCGGAGCTTCGGTGTCCGTGACCGTGACCGTGAAGGACTTGCTCGCCGTGTTGCCGGCGGCGTCCGTGGCCGTGACCGTCACTGGCGTCGTGCCTTTCGGGAACACTGAACCCGAGGCCGGGATGCTGACCACGTTCACGCCCGGGCAGTTGTCCGATCCACTGACGGCGAAGGTGACCATGGCATCACACGCTCCGGTCGCCGTGCTCACCGTGAGGTCGGCCGGCACGATTACGGTGGGCGCTTCCATATCATTGACCGTGACGGTGAAGCTGCAGGTGGAGATATTAGCCGACGCATCCGTCGCTGTGGCTGTGACCGTGGTTGTGCCCTTGGCGAAGACCGAGCCGGGGGCGTGGCTGTAGCTGACGGCGACACCGGGGCAATTATCCGTGGCGGTGGCGACGAAGGTCACCAAGGCGTCACAGGTGCCAGGGGCCGTGTTGACCGTGATAGGCGCGGGACAGGTGATCGTGGGTTTCTCGGTGTCGCTGACGGTGACAGTGAACGAGCAGGCGCTCTGATTGCCGGCGGCGTCGGTGGCTGTGGCGGTCACGGTCGTGACGCCTTTAGGGAAGACCGAGCCGGGGGCGTGGCTGTAGCTGACGGCGACACCGGGGCAATTATCCGTGGCGGTGGCGACGAAGGTCACCAAGGCGTCACAGGTGCCAGGGGCCGTGTTGACCGTGATAGGCGCGGGACAGGTGATCGCGGGTTTCTCCGTGTCGTTGACGGTAACAGTGAACGAGCAAGCGCTCTGATTGCCAGAGGCATCTGTGGCTGTGGCTGTCACCGTGGTCGTGCCTTTCGGAAAGACGGAACCGGGGGCGTGGTTGTAACTGATGGTCGCGGCGGAGCAGTTATCCGTGGCCGTGGCCGCAAAACTCACAACCGCGCTGCACTGGCCGGGGTCGGTCGAGACGTTGATCGCGGCCGGGCAGGTGATTTGTGGGGCTTGAGTGTCCTTAACCGTCACCGTGGTTGAACACGAAACGCCAATCCGGCCGTCGTTTACCTTGAAGATGACCGTATGCGTTCCGGTCGAGAAGTTGTGGGTCACGCTGACGGTTCCGGAGGTCGGAGGTCCGCCGGCGGGAATGGTGCCGGATTGGACGGAAACGCCATCGACCGCCACATCGTAGGTGAGGGCATTGCCATCCACATCCGCCGCCTGGAAACTCAGAGTGGCCGGACCCGGGCATTGGGCATTGACCGGGGCGGGGCAAGTCACGGACGGCGGTTGGTTGGCCGTGATGGTCAGGTCATAAAGAACGGGGGTCGTGAGATTCTGGCCAACCCAGGTGCCCGACAGTGATGCTTTCACTTCCCAATAGCGTCCCGCCACGCCAGCGGGGAGATTGCCGCCGTTGGTCACCGCCACGAAGGTCTTCGCCGCCAAGCCAGCTTGGGTGTCCGCCGCGCGCACTTCGACCTGCAACGTCGCGCCGCTGGGAACAGTCGAATTCCACGAGATCGTGCCGTCCGAAGTGCCGGCATAGCCGGTGTCACGAATCACGGTCCAGTTGCCCGACGGATTCGATTGGAGGAACGCCGAGCCGCTGGCGTCGCTGTAGGTGTAGGGATGGTTGCCCACCGGGAAAACGCCGAGAGCCGTTCCGTCTGTTCCCCTGAATTTCGAGACGCTGTTATTCACGCGGTTGACCGTCCAGACATCTCCGTTGGAATCGACAATAGCGCCGCGTTGATCGCCCCCAGTCGCCCCGGTTTGCGCCGGCTTGCTCCAGATGACGCTGCCATCGGGCCGCAACTTGGTGGCGCCGAGCGCGTATGCGCCGCCGACGGTGCTGCTGGCGGCGCTGAGGAAAATGTTCCCGCTGGCCTCCGTGGAGATGCCTAAAACGCCGTTCATGCCGGGGACTGAGAAGTAACTGAAAGTAGCTAAGGTGGTATCGAATACGCCCACCACGGTCGTTCCAACATCCCGAAGCGCCACATAGACCTTGCCGTTGCCAAGGGCGATTCCATAATTATTGCCGCTATGGGTAAAAACCTGCGGATTATACGGAGAGGTGGTGTTCATCCGTAGAAACCGATTGCCAAGATCCGCTCCAAACAATTTCCCCGAGGCATCGACCAGCGAACCATACGGGGTATTCGGCGAGACCGAGATCGGTCCAGCGAGCACGCTGCCATCAACGCTGCTGACCTTGTAATAGGCGCTGCTATTGAAGAGCCCCACCCAAAGGTGCCCATCGGGCCCGATCGAGAGCGAACGCGCAATTCCATTGACGGCGCCTACTCGGGAAAACCAAGCGATGCGCTCGTCTTGGATCTCATTCGCGTCCACGTAGCCGTTTCCATTTGTATCGCCCAGGGGCAGGATTTCGGCGCTGGGATTTGCGATGACGCCATCGTTGTTCAAGTCCGACGATGTTTCGATCTGGCCGTTGCCGTTGCGGTCGATGCCGCCGGTGGCCAGGATCTTCACGATCACGCTCTGTTTATTGTCGAAGTGGCGATTGGCGACATAGACGTTGCCGCTCGCATCGACGGCGGTGCGAGAGGGTGCCGGTCCGGCCCATGGATTGTCGAGGTGGGCCAGATATCCCACTTGACCAGATGGCCCAAACCCGGTGCGGTACCGAGCCGTTTCCCTCCCCGTATTAGTATCAATCTTTGAGACCGTGTCTTCACCGCCGTTCGCGATCCACATGACCGGCAACGCGGTGATCACGGAGTTCAATTGAAGTTGATCCGGAGTGGTGTGATTGACGTTAAACAACGTGCCCTGATCGAAATCCCCATTGGAGGTATAAATCTGGGTGCTCGCTCGAGAGCTCGGCATAGTCAAGACACCGGCGCACGTCAGCCCCGTCAGAAGCAGGGCGCGGGTCATGGAGAACATTTGGGTCTTATTCATAGAGTCGATTTGACAGGACGCCGGAGCGCGGTTTGAGATGGCGGCTTCTGCCGGTCGTCCGGTCATCTCCGATGAGATGACTCAATTTTTTGGGACGACAGGACAGCGCGACGCTAGGCTCTCATAACACCGTCTGGTCGGCGTTCTGCTTGGGTCTGATTCGGATTGTTTAGTTTACGGAGTAACGCTGTTATTCTGCCGCCTTTGGTCCTTCGGCTTTACCCACCGCGGAGACCTTTTGAACAAGAGTCGCAGAACGGCGCATCTGATAGACGATTTGGGATGCCGTCGTCAACAGCAATTTTGAGTTTTGTTAATCTATTAGAGTCGAAGCGCTTCTTCAGTTCAGCAGTGGCTTCCTTTGGCATCCACTCGTCGTTTGCGAGCCCACGACATAGATCCGAGATACTTCATTTCTCCGCATCGCGCTCCGCATGCCCTCCGAGTTTTCGCCAGCGCTGCCGAACGTGGCCGTCCCAACTCTCTCCTGGATTTTTCCAGCGCCAATGTTGACAGAACGAAAATTTGCGATATTCAAGTCCCCGCATGACGATCGTCCCAATCCGAATCTTGATGAGAAACGCCGCAGTTCTGGCGGCATGCTCCCACCTGGTACTGAATTCATTCGCGCAAGAGACCGCCACCCTGGTTAAACAACTGGGGGCTCCCGATGTCGAGGCGCGCCGAGCCGCGGCCGAGCAGTTGGGTGAGCGGGCAGGTTCGGCAAACGAGGCCGTTCCTGCGTTGCTCGACGCGTTGAAGAAGGACGCAGATGTCCGGGTTCGCGCCACCGCCGCTTGGGCTCTCGGCAAAATCCAGCAGAAGACGAGTCCTGCGATCGCCGGGTTGATCGAGTCCCTGCAGGACGACGACTGGACGGTGCGGCACAACGCCGCTCTCTCGTTGACTTGGATGGGTGAGTCGGCTGCTCCTGCGTTGCAGAAGGCCTTCGAGGACCAACGCCCCCGGGTCCGCCTTTATGCCGCTTCCGCTCTCCATCGGATCGACCCCGCGCGGTCGAAGTTGGTGGTGCCAGTTCTGATCGATCTCCTGGGCCACGAGGAGGAGCAGATTCGAGGAATCGCGGCTCAGACTCTGGGTTCGGTCGGAGCACCGGCCGCCGGAGCTGTTTCCGGTCTGATTCGGCTTCTGCGTGACAAGAGTTCAGTCGTGCAGGGGAATGCCATCGGCTCGTTGGGAGCTGTGGGCAGTGCGGCCAGTCCAGCCGTTCCGGAACTGGTTAAACTTCTGTCACCAGAAAACAAATCGAGTGTCCGCACCGCCGCTGCCGAAGCTCTGTCGCGGATTGGCCAATCTCCGGAATTGTGGATTTCTGAGCTGATCAAGATGTTTCAGCCGACCGTTGAAGAAAGAATTCCTGGAACCGCCGTGACGGCGTTGGCGCGAGTCGGAGAACCAGCGGTTTCCCCTCTAATCCAAGCGTTGCAGGATAAGGACGACGGAGTCCGTGGTTTTGCCGCGGAGGCGCTTTCTCTGATCGGCCCGGCGGCGTCCTCGTCCGTTCCGAGTCTGCTCCGTCGCCTCCAGGATGATCGCTGGGAAGTTCGCAGCCGGGCGGCGGGTGCGCTCGGGAACATCGGACGGACGGACGAAAACGTTCTGCGCGCGCTGAAAAGAGCCGTGGCCGACTCGAACGAAGCGGTGCGTCAGAGCGCCCAAGAGGCCTTGAACAAGCTCGCCAAGTCCAAACCAGGCGCTTGAGCGGTGGTTGGAAAATCGCCTCACCGCGTCCGTGTTCGGTGATTGGAAAAGGCACGGGAGAAACCTTCCGGGCGAAAGCCCGTCCCCGTTAGCGTTCGGAAGAACTTATTCGACGATTCATGGCGCGCCTTCACAGCATATTGCCGCGCCGTCACGCGATGAACGGGAGGAGCGGGTTTCGACGCGACAGCGTCTTGGAGTGCGCCGGCCCTCCGGCGCTTTGGCCCGACGCTGGGAAAGCCGCAGAGGGCTGCCGCAGTCCAAAACCTGGCGGAGCATTGACGACTTTGTTCGCGTCTCCGCCACGCTATGGTGAAGTGACCTTTTTGGGCTCAACACCCAAAAGATACTCTTTCGTCGGTTGCGACAACGGTGCGCTCTGGATCCATTGCTCCGCTCGGGGGCGGTCTTTCTGCAGCCATAGATTGGCAATCCCGCGAACGCCGCTCTCGAGGAGCGCTGGATCGCCCAGTCGAGTCAACCAGCGGGTGGCGGCCTCCGGATCGGTCTGGGCCCATTTCGTGATCGTGATGCCCGCAGCGTGACGGCGAGCCTCTTCGTCAGGGAACTTTTCCACCCATTGGCTGGCCACCAGCGGATCCTTTTCCGCCAAGACGCCGGCGAGGGCGGCCAGAGCCTTGCTTCGATCTTCGGGCGCTGGCAATTGAGCGGACCACTGGTAGGCTCCATCGACGTCCCTCGCGGCCCAGAGCCGGCTGATGACCTCCGTATGCTGGGCCGCGTCGCTTGTTTTGGAGAGCGCCTGCGCCCACGTCCCCGCCGCTTCGGTCAAACCCGATCCTTCGAGCTTTTCACTGATGCGCCGCAAGACAGACGAACGCAGACTTAGATCCTCGATCTTTTGCGCCCACTGGGTCGCGGCCTCCCAGTCGTTCGCCGCCCAGTTCTGGGCCACCGGCGTGTAGGCGCTGAACTTCAAAGTGAGGGGCAGAAAATCAGCCCAGGCCGCGGCCGCGGTGGGATCGGACACCGCATAGCGGGACATGAAGGCGGAGACGAAATCATAGGCATCGCCCGACGACTCGCCTTTCTCCTGCAAGATCCGGCGCGTGACTTCCGCGGCTTGCTTGGGATCTCGTTGGAACAGTCCCTCCGCCAATTCGTCCAGTGCCTGCCTGCGCTCGGGCCGGTTCGCCAGCCCGAGAATCTCCGTCAGTTTCTCGGATGAACTGATCTCCGGCGGCTGGGCCTTGGTCTGGCGCGGAGAGGTTGATTTCTGAGCGGACGTCGGTGTCGATGGCCCTCGTTGATCCCCGAGAGCTTGGTTGGACGAGCCCTTTTCTTCGGAAGACGAACCCGCGGGGAGAGAATCCGGGCCCGACCGATTGCAGGAGACGGCCCAGAGCGAAAGGAGCAGCGCTGAAAAGGCTGAAAGAAACCGCTGTCTGATTTTGGAATTCATCGTCTGCAATAGTCTGCGCCGCGCACCATGCCAGGAAAGCACGTCAGCGTCAAAGAGGGGATCTCATCTTTATGTTCTTTGCATTGATTTTAGGTCCCTGCTACGTTCCGCCTCCTAAACGAAATCCACACCCGGCGCTCGGACAACCGGCGCGGCCAACCCATGAAATCGAGCCAGACCAGGCCTTCGCCGAGGAACCGATCGTGGCTCACGCTCTTTCTCGCTCTCGGAGGGTTGGCGCTGGCTATGGCCTTAGCCCACAGGCTGCGGACCGTTTCTCCGCCCGGCCCGCGCTCCTTTGTTCCGCTGGTGCCCGCTTCGTCCAAGCTTCTCTGGTCCAAATCCGAGTTGAACCCAACGGCTCGCGTCCATCCCCGAGTGACCAATGTCCAGATTGTCGATTTCGACAAGGACGGAACGAATGAGATCCTCGTTTGTGATGCTGGCCGCAGCGCGGTGTTGCTCTATCGGCAGACGTCTGCCGGGCGGTGGGAAGAGCGAACGCTCGGGACGGAGTTGAGCGCGCCTGCGCACGCTACGATGGTCGATCTGGATGGAGATGGCGACCAAGATGTGGTCGTGGCGATTCTGGGTAATCTGCTCCCCTCCGACGAAATGATCGGGAAGGTCGTCCTCTTGAGGAATGACGGGGGCCGGTTCGTTCAGCAGGTGCTCCTGGACGACGTTTACCGTGTCGCCGATGTCCAAGCCGGGGATCTGGATGGCGACGGAGATGTGGACCTCGCCGTCGCGGTGTTTGGCTATGCGCATGGCGAGGTGCTCTGGCTGGAACAGCGCGGTCCGCTCGAGTTCCGCGATCACCATTTGCTCGACCGTCCCGGGGCCATTCATGTGCCGATGGGAGATTTCGATCAGGATGGCGATCTGGACATCGCCACGATTGTTTCCCAGGACGAAGAAGAGCTCTGGGGATTGGAGAATCTCGGCGGCGGCAAGTTCCGTCCGAAGCGGTTGTGGTTCACGCACAATTTCGACGCCGGGTCCGGCGGATTGGTCGCGACTGATTTGGATCGAGATGGCGATTTGGATTTCCTCCTGCCTCTGGGTGACAATCTCGAACACGGCTATGGGTGGCCCCAGCCGTATCATGGCTGCCTTTGGTTTGAGAACTTGGGCGGCTGGAAATTCCAGGAGCACCGCATTGCTCGCTTTGGCGGCACCTATGCCGCTGCGGCCGGGGATTTCGACGGGGACGGAGATATGGACGTGGCTTTGGTCAGCATGTCCAACGATTGGAACAATCGGGAACATCCGAGCGTCGTGTGGCTCGAGAATGACGGCCATCAGAACTTCCAGATGTGGAAGGTGGACACGGCGCCGGTCGCGCTCATCACCGTGGCTTGCGGCGATTTGAATCGAGACGGCCGCGCCGATGTGGTGGCGGGCGGCCTGGAACTGCCCACGTCTCCGTTGCCTCGCGAGCTCGCGCGGATTACCACCTGGATCAGCCGGCCCAAGTAAGCGCCCGATCGAGCGCGAATTCATGGAATCAACAGGCCTGCCAACCGCGTGAGACCCATTCATAAAGCGCTTCTTCTCGGGATGCTTTTCGAAAGCGTCGCCCTTCTGATGGCGTGGCGATGGCCCCAGGCCGCGGCGCCCTGGCCGGCGGTTCCAAAAGCCGCTCTCGAGCCGGAAGTCGTGAAGGAGATCGAAACGATCGAACGATCCCTCCGGCCCAACCAGGCCGCGGATTGGCTGCGTCTGGCTGAAGTGTATCGGGCGTTCGGACTCTGGCCGGCCGCTGAATTTTGTTACCGAACGGCCGACCGCCTGCAGCCGCCCAATCCGGAGTATCTGTTCTTTTGGGCCGTCACGCTGAGCCGATTGGGGGATACGACGAACGCCGCCCCCCTGTTTGCCCGGGCGCTCACCTTGGGAGTCTCCCAGACCAACGAATGCCGCATGATGCTGGCGGAGGATCGTCTGCGTGAAGAAAACGTCGCCGAGGCCGAATCCAGGCTGCGCGAGGCGTCGCCGTCCCCGGAAAGCACCGTCCTGCTGGCGCGGTTGCTCATGCGCAGCGGGCGAGTGCGGGAGGCGATGCCGCTCCTGGACCAGGCGCTGGACTTCTCGCCTGGGGATCTGCGACTGCGCCAAATGAAGGCTTGGGCGGAACAGGAGCTGGGCCATACTGAAGCCGCGGCCAGCCAGCGGGCGCTGGCCCTGCGAAGCCGGGATGTGATGCCCCGGAAAGATTCCGTGACCGCCCAAGACGAGCAAATCCGCCAGGAGTTTGGGGGGCTGCGCCTGCTTCGGCAAAGCCAGCAGATGGAAGCCGAACAGAAATGGGAGGAGGCGAAGGCTCCGGTGCAGGATCTCCTGGCCAGGGGTTGGCCGGAGACCTATCTCGAGAAACTGGCGCAGTTGGAGTTGTCGGCGGGTCGCCCGGCCAAAGCCATCGAGCAGATCGAACGCTTGTTCGAGGTGAGCGGGCCGAACGGCGAGGCCTATCAACTCATCGGCCAGGCATGGCTGGAGCTGGGTGAATTCGAGAAATCACGGCGCTCGCTGCTCGCCGCCGAGCGCATGGGCGCGAACCGTTCGGCCACGGGCAACCTCCAGATTCAACAGTTGCTCGTGCGGGTTTGCGAGAAGCTGAGCGACGACGTGGCGAGGCGCCGCCACCAAGCGCGCGTGTTTTTTGAACTCGGCAAACTGGCTTGGCTCCGGAATGACGTGGCCCAGGCGCAGCAGCTCTTCCAACGCTCGACGGCACTGTCGGGAGACGATCCTCTCGGTTGGTTTTATCTCGCGGAAGCCAATGCTGTCCTGAGCAATCAGGCAGGCGCCGTCGCGGCCTTTCAGCGCTGCCTCCAGCTCCGTCCCAACCACGGTCGCGCCGGGCAAGCCCTCGATCGCCCTGGCCCAAGACCTTGATCGGCGAAAATGCGGCGTTGACACCCGGGGTTGGTTTTGCTCATATTGCACCCCTTTTGAAAAGGGCATTAGTATTATGTACGCAGTAATTGAAACGGGCAGCAAACAATATCGGGTCGCCGCGGGCGATACGGTCGAAGTGGAACGTCTGGAAGTCGAGGCGGGACAAACCTACACTTTCGACCGAGTTCTTTTGGTCAGCCAAGAGGGCAAACTGTCCATCGGATCTCCGATCGTCGCTCAAGCGAGCATCGTCGCGGATGTGGTGGAACATAAGCGCGGGCCGAAGAAGGTAGCATTTAAGATGAAACGGCGCAAAGGCTATCATCGCACGGTCGGCCATCGACAGGAATTAACCGTCGTGAAAATCAAGGAAATCAAAATTTAGTTCGTTATGGCACATAAGAAAGGTCAAGGCAGCGTTCGCAATGGGCGCGACAGCCACAGCAAACGACTCGGAGTAAAACGGTTCGGCGGCGAGTCGGTCACCGCCGGAAGCATTTTAGTTCGCCAGCGGGGCACTAAATTCGTGGCCGGAAAAAATGTCGGCACGGGCCGGGATTGGACTCTCTATGCGTTGGTCGATGGCAAAGTGGCGTTCGACAAGGAAAGCCGTCGGATCAATGTTCTCCCGATCGCCGTTCCGGCGAATAATTAGGTTGATGCAGATTTCCCAGACGCTGGGCGATGGGCGAGGTGGTGCACCTCGCCTTTTTCGTTCGCGAAAACCCAGACCGTTTCCCGGGAATGACCTCCGGCTCCCACCGGAGGGCTGATCAGCGCCATGTTTATCGACGAAGTCAAGGTCTTCGCCAGGTCCGGGCATGGTGGCAAGGGGGCGATCGCATTTCACCGGGAAGCTTTTGTCGCCAAAGGCGGTCCGAGCGGAGGGAATGGCGGGCGGGGCGGGAACGTCATCTTGCAGGCCGACCACGATCTCAACAACCTCATCGCGCAGTTTTACACTCCTCGACTCATCGCCCCGAACGGGGATCCCGGGATGGGTAAAGGAATGGATGGTCACGCCGGCAAGGATCGGATCGTAAAGGTTCCGTGCGGCACCCTGGTTTGGCGTCTCCAGTCCGAGACACCTCCGCCGACGGAACCAGAAGAACCCGCGCTCGAAGACGAATCCGCGACCCTGCCATTCCGGCTGGCGACGGGCCAGCGCCCGGTCTTGCGATCGGCGGGCGGCGAGCGGGCGCTGGAAATCGACTTGACCAGCGAGATCGAGGAGCCGCCTGAATCGGCGGCGATCATCGAGCCCGAGCTGGTGACGGATTTGACCGAGCATGGGCAGCAATTTGTTCTCTGCAAGGGCGGGCGGGGCGGACTTGGCAATCGAAATTTTGCCACGGCACGGCGACAGACACCACGCTTCGCCCAGCCGGGCGAGCCCGGGGTCGAGGGGAACTTCCGTTTGGAGTTGCGCTTGATCGCGGACGTCGGACTCGTCGGCTATCCGAACGCGGGCAAATCCACCCTGCTGGCGGCCGTCTCCAAGGCGCGGCCGAAAATCGCGTCCTACCCATTCACCACCTTGCATCCGCAAGTGGGGATTCTGGAGTACGCGGATTATCATCGGCTCACGGTTTGCGATGTGCCGGGATTGATCGCCGGGGCGCACCAAGACGTCGGCCTGGGCCATTCCTTTCTCAGGCATATTCGGCGCTGCAAGATTCTGGTCATCCTGCTCGACATGGCGGGCGTGGACGTGCGTTGGCCGTGGGACGATTACCAGCAATTGCTCGCGGAACTCGAACTTTATGATCCGGCGTTGCTGGCCAAACCGCGCCTGGTGGTGGCCAACAAGATGGACGAGCCGGCCGCCGGAAAGAACCTCAAGAAATTCAAACAGAAGATCCGCCGCGTGCCGGTGCTGCCCATCGCGGCGGCCTTTGACCAAGGGATCGATCAATTCAAGGAGATGATCCGTGAGGCCGTGGAAACGGTCCCCGCAGACTCCTCATCAAAACTATGTTGAAGGCGGGTATTGTCGGTCTCCCCAATGTCGGGAAATCCACTCTTTTTAATGCGGTGACGCGGACGCGCAAGGCCGAAGCGGCCAATTATCCCTTTTGCACGATCGATCCCAATATCGGGGTCGTGACGGTGCCGGACGCGCGATTAGAGAGGCTGGCGCGAATCGCGAAAACGGCGGTGATTATTCCGGCGGCCATCGAGTTTGTGGATATCGCCGGCTTGGTTAAAGGCGCGGCCCAAGGCGAAGGGCTGGGCAACAAGTTTCTCACCCATATTCGTGAGGTGGACGCCCTCATCCAGGTGGTGCGCTGTTTCGAAGATCCCAACATTCATCATGTGGCCGGTTCCATCGATCCCGTGCGGGACATTGAAACGATCACGACCGAGCTGGCCATCTCCGATTTGGAGGCCGTGCAGCGGCGGTTGGAGCGAGTGGCCAAGGACGCCAAACGCGGCGATAAGACCGCTTTGGCGGAGACGGAAGTTTTGCGGAAGCTCGAGCCTCATCTCAACCAGGGCAAGACCGCCATCACGCTCGATCTGACCCCGGAGGAAAAGGCCATCTCCAAGGACTTTTTCCTCCTGACGGACAAGCCGACGGTCTTCGCCGCCAATGTTCTGGAAACCGAACTCGCCACCGCCTCGACCAATCCGCACGTGGCCAAGGTGTGCAAGTACGCCCGCCATCATCACTCGTGCGAGACGGTCGTGATCAGCGCGCAGATTGAGAGCGATTTGATCGACCTGTCGGCAGACGAGGCGTCCGCCTTCCTCCGGGAACTGGGCGTGGCGGAGTCCGGGGTGGGCGCGTTGATTCGAGGCACGTATCATCTTCTGGGATTGCGCACCTACTTCACCGCGGGGGAAAAAGAAGCCCGGGCCTGGACTATTCACGCCGGTGACACCGCACCCCAAGCCGCCGGCGTCATTCATAGCGACTTCGAGCGCGGTTTCATCAAAGCCGAGACCGTCGCCTTTGACGACTTGGTCCGGTGCGGCTCCGTGGCCGCAGCCCGCGAACGCGGACTTTATCGGATGGAGGGCAAGGAATACGTCGTGCGAGACGGCGACGTGCTCCTCTTCAAATTCAACGTTTGATCTGGCCCGGCCAGTGGAACAGCAGTTCTCATTTTGACTCAGGACACTGTCCGTGCCACGCATGTAGTCCCGGCTTCAGCCGGTTTTCACGTGCCGACCGGCTGAAGCCGGGACTACATACTTGTCAAAATGAGAACTGCTGCCAGTGGAAACGGTTCGCTTGCCGAAAGACGGGGAAGGTCGCTACAGTCCGGCCGAACGCAAATCAAGACTCTCTATGAAAAAGTTCTTCTCCATCGCTTGGCTGCTCGTGGTCGTCGCCACGGGCACGGCGGCTCAAACAACTCAGGACTACACCCGGACCGAAGATGTCATTTATGGCCGCAAGTTCGGCACGGCGCTCACCTTCGATGTGTTTCAGCCGGCCAAGGCCAACGGGTATGGCGTGTTCTTCATGGTCAGCGGCGGTTTTTTTTCCAGCCATGAGGCCATCAACGCCGGGTTCTACAAGGCTCTCCTAGACCGGGGCTACACGGTGTTCGCCGTGGTGCATGGTTCGCAGCCGCGCTTCCTCATCCCGGAAATCGAGGAAGATATCCATCGGGCGGTGCGTTTTGTGCGCTTCCACGCTGCGAAGTACGGGGTCAATCCCGGCCGTTTCGGCATCACCGGCGGCAGCGCGGGCGGGCACTTGTCGCTGACCATGGGCACCCAAGGCGCGAAAGGCAAAGCCGACGCCAAGGATCCGGTGGATCAAGAGAGCAGCGCCGTGCAAGCGGTAGCCTGCTTCTTCCCGCCCACGGATTTTTTGAATTGGGGCAAGCCGGGGGATGATGCGGTTGGGATCGGAACACTGGTGCAGTTCCAGCCGGCCTTCGGACCGCGCACCGCCACAGCGGAAAGTCGAAAGGAGTACGGACGGGAGATCTCGCCGCTTTATTTCATGACCACCAACACGCCGCCGACGCTCATTATCCATGGCGACGCGGACCGTTTGGTCCCGATTTATCAGGCCGAGTTATTTGTGAACAAGGCGAAAGAATTGGGCATCCCCAACGTCAAGTTGGTGGTGCGCGAAGGCAAGGATCATGGCTGGAAGGAAATGGTCCAGGATATGGCGCTCTTTGCCGATTGGTTTGACGAGCATTTGCGCGGGATCAAACACTGAGGCGAGAGGCTGTCGCGAGGCTTGAGATTCTTCCGTTCTCGAATACTCTATTGGCTATGCCGATCTACGAATTTCATTGTCAGAAATGCGGGCAAGATAGCGAAGTCCTCGTCCGCTCCAGCCAGTGGGAAGGAACGCCTTGCCCGAAGTGCGGCTCGACGAAGCTCGCGAAGAAGTTCTCCGTCTTTGCCTCCAGCGCGGGCGGCGGGGGTGGAGACGAAGGTGCCGCTTGTACCGGAACCCCGCGTTCTTGCGGCCGCTGCGGAACCGGCGCGCCCCATTCGCACTAAGGGTGCTGCGCAGCGGGTTGGGTTGTGCCGCGACTGAAGTGCGGGTTGAGCCGGTTCAATCACCGGGTTGCGGGTCGGGCCATCGGCTTGGAGCGGGTCCGCGACGTCCGTTCCTGCCGGAGGATCCGAGGTGACAAAACTCTGATTTCCGAGGAACTCGCCGCGGTCGCCAATGAGAAAAACTGAGCCTTCTGCCTGCGGCTCCTACTTTTCCAATAGGCTCTTAATCTCAGCCGGGGCCAGTGCTCTCGGGTAGATGGACAAATTCGAGAAGTGAGCGGCCAAGAATTCGTTGCCGGGGTAGCGGGGGTTTCCGCCGAGGGCGATTTCTCGAGTGGAAGAATGGACGAACAAGGGAACCGTCGCGCGTCCTCGAACCTCACCATCCACGTAGAGTGACAAGTCCGTTCCCTGTTTGACGGCGGCCAGGTGATACCAGCGGTTCGGTTGCACGCGGAGGCCCTCCGTCGAGTAGCCGCCACCCGCCTCGATTCGAAGGTAGAGCTTTCCCTGATCCACGCAGAGGCGCAGCGGATCATCCATCGGCCCGGCCCACGCGCTCAGAATCTGTCCCAACCTATTGGTGGGCATTTCTCCGAATTTGACCCACAAAGTGGCGGCGAAGTCTTCGTCAGGAAACTCGGCAATCTGATAGGTGATGAGGCCGCTCTTGCCGTCCGTCTGGACCGCGCGCTCGGCGAGGCCCGCTGGACCCGAGGCCGCGGCATACCCCTTGGCGCTGACGAGCCGTCCCGCTTGCGGCATGGGCCGACCCGCCAGAGCGTCGGCCACAAGCAGTGCGGATGAGTTGGTCGCGGTCAACCGCTCCGGCGCGAGGGGAGGAAGCGATGGATCCACCGAGAATCGAGTCAAGGGACGCGCGCTGTCGGTGACCCCCGATTCATTGCGGGAGACGATCTTCCAGTAATAGGTGGATCCAGCCTTCAGCGGCAGCGCGACCTCGCGATCCAGAATCGCGCGGCTGGAAGTGAGATCGCGCAGGTCCACGATGGGATCGGCGAAATCGTCGGTCGTGGCGATCAGGAATTGATACCGCACGGGGCGATCGGCGGTGACCTTCGCCGCGGTCCAGCGAAACAGCGCCGGGCCCGCTGGGATGGTGGCCCGATCGGCGGGTTCGCGGGGTCGGGCGGGCGGCGGGGGGAGGGGTTCGACGCGCAGCCAGGAGCGATAGCGTGTCCCCGTCATGCCGGCGCTCGCGAAATCACACAGCCGCACCCGGCGTCCATCGGAAGCGGTTAGCTCGGTCACGAGCCAAGGCCCAAGCCGGGGAGGGTTTCCCTTCTTCCAGCCCCCCGTTTCTTCGGCGCTTTCGAGTCGCCGCAAGTCAATCGTTGGGATCTTGTCCTCATCGAAGTCATTGTGCTTTTGATCGTAGGCCATGAGCAGCGGTCCGCGATAGACCGAGGCGAATCCGGAAGCTTCCCGGTCGCCCGCCGCCACGCGCCAGCTTAGCTCCAGGTCCAGGGTGATCCGATCTCCCGGATTCCAGACTCGGGTCAGGTCAAGATAGCGGCCGGGGACCCCATTGGGGATGGCAGCATTATTCAGGCGGACGGCGGTGTTGTGGGACCAGGCGGGGATGCGCAACTTCAGCGTGAAACGCCGGGCGGCGAGGGGTTGCACCCGGATCTGCACTCGGCCGGCCAGGGGATAATCGGTTTCGATTTGCAGGGCGACGGGAGTGTTGTCGGCGAGTTTCCCCTGGAACGAACCGGGGCCGTAGTAGTTCACGGCCAAGCCGTCGGCGCTTCGCATGACCGCCCATTCGGAGAGCATTCCCAGGGCGCGCGGACCATTCACCGAACAGCAGTTGAGCTCGGGCGTGCCCGCTCGGGCTTGAAACACGATGCTGTGCGCCGAGGCCTCGCGCGTCCCGTCCATGGGCGTGTTGTAGGTCCACCAGCAACCGGAAGGATGCTGCGCGCCGGCCGCGGCGTTGAAGGTGGAGAGCTCGAGCTCATCCGCGGCCAGCGGGTCGCCCGTAAGTTGGAGGGCATCCAAGGTCAGGGCCATCCAGGCCACCGTGCAGCACGTCTCGATGGCCGTGGGGGCGTAGGGATTGCCGGTCGCCTGTTCGCCCGACGAAAAGCCGCCGGTGTTGCGGCGGTCCCAGCGCAAGATGCTGCGCCAATGGTGGAGGAAAGCCGTCTTGTACCGTTCGTCCCCGGTGATGCGAAACAACTCCACCAAGCCCTGCAGATCGTGGAGGCTTTCCCAGCGCGGTCGGGGCGTGAGAAAGAACTCGGTTCCAACCAGGCCCGTTCGAAAATAATCTCCGGCTCGTTCCCAGTCTTTCTCGATCTCGCGCATCATTTGCAGATAGCGCCCTTCGCGGGTGATGCGATAGAGCCAGCCCAATCCATGCACGATGGCCATGTTCATCTCGTGCGATCCGGCGTCGAAGACCCGCTGCTTCGTGTTGAGATAGGTTTGGCAGATTAAGTCGGCGGCGCGCTGGCTCGCGGTCAGAGCTCCGATATCACCAGTGGCTTCGTGCCACATCAAGAGCGCGAGGAGGCAATGATAATGCCCCCAGAGATCCCAATGGGCCTTCAACCGGATCTTTTCCGGGAACGGTCCGAGGTAGCCGTCGGGAGCCTGGCTCGCGATCAGTTGTTGAACGAGGTCCCCGACCCGGGCGCGGAGTTCGGGTTCTTCGGCCAAACGCAGCGCTTGCACGGCCGAGATGAGATATTTCCCGATGAACTCGCCGGCCCAGGGAACGAGGTTGGGCGCAGGCTGGCGGTCGCGCTGATAAAACATTTGAATCAGCCCGGGATTCGCCTCCGGCGCGCGCAGAAGCCAGTGGGCCGTATTGACCTGGAGGCGCTGTCCGATGGGTCCTTCCACATGGTAGCGCGCCAAGGGAAGAGTGGTGAAAACAAGTTCACCTTTGTCGGCGGCCCCCGTCGTCGTTGGAATCCAAACCAAACACCCGACAAAAGCAGCCTTCACGAGCCGGCTGATTCGAAGCCGACGACAAGAAGGCGCATTCTGGCCATCGGCAGATCGTGACAGCAAAGTGAGAGAGTGGGGCGACCGGGATGGGTTCGTCGTGGTCTTCATCTTGGGGTTGCGGATTTCGAGGTTCGTCAGCAGACCGCCAGTCAGTCGTAGCGGAGCGCTTGAATCGGATCGAGTTTGGCGGCTTTGAAGGCCGGGACCAGGCCCGCCGCGATGCCAACGCAGGCGCTGAAAGCAAACGCCACGGCCATGGCCATGGGCGTGATGACGGGGGTGTTGTCGGTCGGGCTGAGCACCGCCAGCAGATGAACCATTCCGGAGGAAGCGGCCAGCCCGGCCAGTCCGCCGACGAGAGCGATGACGACACTCTCGACCAGGATCTGAGTGAAGATCGCGCCGGTGGTGGCGCCGACGGCTTTGCGGATCCCGATTTCGCGGACTCGTTCGGTGATGCTGGCCAGCATGATGTTCATGATGCCGATGCCGCCGACGAGCAGGCTGATGGCGGCGATGATGCCGCCGCTGAACCGGGCATTGCGAATGGTGGTGTTGATGCTCTCGATCGAGTTCTCCTGGGTCTGAAACGTGAAGTCCTCAATGCCATTATGGGTGATCATCAGAACATTTCGAGCTTGCTGCAGAGCCGGCTCCAACAGATCGAGGCTGGCCACTTTCAAATCAATGTCGGAGAGGCGCGGGTCCGGGATGTTGTTCGCTCCGGAAGAACAGCGGAATTTGATCCACATGGTATTGAGCGGGATGTAGGCGGTGTAGTTTTTCCGCCAGAATGCCCAGTTATTCCGGCTGCCCATCCAACCTCGGCTCCGGGTCACGCCGTTCGTCGATCTCTCCTTCGCATGGAGCTTGGCGAATTCCCGTTTCTTGCGGTCATTCTCGCTTTCGTAATGCGCGAACATCCCGATGATGGTGAACAGTTGACCGTTGATGCTCACGGTTTCGCCGAGGGGCACGATCTCGCGGCCTATCTCCTCGGGTGAGCCAAATAAGTCATCGCGGATGCCGGTCCCGATGACACAGACGCTGCTGGCTTTCTCTTGGTCCAGGTCGGTGAAGAACCGGCCGTGCTGAAGCTGATGCAGATTCATCTCCAAAACCACCGGCCAGACCCCGACCAGCTCGGAGGGTCGGACGGTTTTGCCGCGCCGAGTCATCGTCACTCGGGATAAATCCATTTCTGGCGAGATCATGCGGATCAAGGGGGCGCTGTTCTGGAGGGCATAGACGTCGCGAATCGTCCGGCCGATGGATTGTTCAGCCAGGTGGGTTTGGTAGGAGGGCACTTCCTGGTCGCGGAGGAGCACTTTGTCCAGACCACCCAGGGTGATGAGCGCTTCCTTCATGCCGTTCTCCATGCCTTTCACCAGCGCGGACATGGCGACCAGGCTGGACACACCAAGAATGATCCCCAGCATGGTCAGCAAGGAGCGAAACTTGTGCGCCCAGATTTCCTTCAATCCGGTTTCAATGGCATTGGTCCACGACATCAGTGTTTTGGACGCCGGAAGCGGGTGCGCGAATTTAATGTTTCTCTACGAGTCCGTTCCGGTCAGATCTCCGGCGATCATCCGCGGGCTGAAATTGCCGCAACTGATCAATCGCTTCGGATGAACTTGGGTGGAGCGAGACTCGGTCGAGCCCTGATTTCCCGGCCGGCCAAGCTCCCAGGGCTCGACAGAATCTCGGCCCACCGGTGGACGAGTTCATGGTCCCAAGGCACGGTCAAAACAGACCGAAAGACAGCCCGCGGGATCGTGGGGCTTGAAAGGACGTGCGGCTTGATCAGCGCGAGCCGACGACCGGATTGCTTGCCAATGGACTGCTCTCCTGCAGGGCTTTCACGTGGGCGACGACGCTTTCGGCCAATCCATCCAGCCGGTAGCCCCCTTCAAGAACGGACACGATGCGGTCTTGGCAGAGTTCGTGAGCGAGCTTGGTGACGACGCGAGTGATCGCGGCAAACCCCTCCGGAGTCACGTCGAATTGCCCCAGCAAATCGTGGCGCATGCCATCGAAGCCCGCGCTGATGAGAATGAATTCCGGCTGAAAATCGCGGGCGGCCGGCACCAGCTTCGTCTGAAAGGCCTCGAGGATCTGCGCGTCGCTGGCTCCAGGAGGAAGAGGAGCATTGAGCACTTTTCCGGCGCCGTGACCGGCGCCAGTCTCGGCTTCCGACCCCGTGCGTGGGTAGGCGCCGTAATGATGGGTGCTGAAATAAAAGACCGAGCCGTCCTGGTAGTAGGTGTCCTGCGTGCCGTTCCCGTGGTGATAGTCCCAGTCCACGATGAGAATGCGCCGCAGTCCATGGACCTGCTGGAGATAGCGGGCGGCGATGGCGACGTTGTTAAAAATACAGAACCCCATGCCCCGGTCCGGCGTTGCGTGGTGGCCGGGCGGCCGAACGGCGGCAAAGGCATTCTTGATCGTCCCCGCCATCACGGCGTCCACCGCGTTCAAGACTCCGCCCACGGCAAATTCGGCCACGTCCAGAGATTCTGGCGTCACCATCGTGTCGCCGGTGCTCAGGTAACCCAGTCCGGTGATGTTGGAGACTTCCCGGCGGACCAAGGCCACGTAGGCTGGGGAATGGACCAACTCCAATTCCTGTTCGGTGGCGCGGCGCGGTCTGATTCGATAAAGGCTTCTGGAAACGCCGCCTTGGTCGAGGGCGGTTTGGATGGCGATCAGCCGCTCCGGTTTCTCCGGATGTCCGGTATTGCCCGCGAGATGCCTCAAGTAGATCGGATGCGTGAGCAAACCGGTCGGCCTTCCGGAAGCACCCCAGGATCGGCTGGGCCCGCGGGCCGGCCGGCCTTGAAACGCCATGATGGCCCCGGCACTGAGAAGCACGAAGCTCAGCGCGAGGCAAAACGGTTTCAGGACACGGCGCCCTTTGGTTGGTGGTACGTTCGTCATGGATCGGGATCGGGTTTTAGGTTCTTATCCTAGGAATAAGTGAAACCCATCTGGGCCGCAAGAGAAAAAGTGACAGAGAAAAAGTGATGGAGGTGGGCGAGGCGCGGCCGCCCGAGGCTTCTTGGAGACGGGGCGGCGAGAATTCGCGGTGGAGCGTGTGGGCTGACCGCTCGGCCCGCCGGGGCGGGTCCAGGAGTGCGGCCGTCCTCGGCCGGAGCGGCCCTCGCTTGCCAGAACGCTGTGGAACCATCCAGCGCTCTCACGCTACCGACGATTCTGCGCCCGCGGACGGGCGCCCTCCGCAGCGGTAGCGGCGCCGCCGCGCTGAGCGGGTGAGTCTTTCCCGCCCGATTGACTGCCGGAGATCGGCTTTCCCCTTCCAACCAGCGCCTTCCCATGGACGATTGAATCAAATAGAATTACCCCAT
>CAYHFE010000055.1:0-22248 GCA_964355375.1 uncultured Verrucomicrobiota bacterium | reverse complement strand
CGGATGGGAGAGGGACGGGGTGAGGGCATCGTGTGTTCTATCCTGCGCAGCCCTCAGTAACTGTAAGAATGCCGTCGGAATTGGGGAGCACCCGCGCTCTCGCGTGTCCCGTCTGGCGCCCCGTCGGTCGGGACGAGGACGTGATTCGCTCGCGGAAAGGTACTTCATCCAAATGCGCCAATGTGGTCGGCGAGGGCGCCGACTACCGCACGCGAGGGTTGTCGGGATTGGTCGAAGAGTCGGGGTTTTGTTCATAGTCTATTCGTGCGCCTGCGTCAGAAACTCGAGCAACGCTTTCAAATCTTCCGGCGGCAGAGCTTCAAAACCGGTCGGCCTGATCGAGAGTTGGGAAACCTGCACCGAGGCGATATCCTTCCGCTGAATGACGTGGCGCTGCGCCGTGGTATCGAGGATTTCCACGCTGTTTTGAGTTTCCGTCTCCCAGCGCCTGGAATAAATTTAGCCGCCTTTGGTGACGACGTTCCAGAGGCGGAAATTGGCCTCCACCGACCGGTTCGGATCCAGGATGTCGGTGAGTTTTTTTGGCGCCCCCTTTGGGCCGGCTTGAGAATTGGGTGGAACGGGCTACCAGCCCGTCCTCGGCGGCAACTTGCCGCCGAGAAGCGCAGCGGGTTGGTTGCCCGCCGCAACAGGCCAGTGGCCTGTTCCACCCAAAACTGAGTCTCCAAACCGGCTCTTAGTTCGTCGCGGCGCCTCGGTTTCAGCCATGAGCTTTCGCGTAATTTTCCTTTGAAATTTTCCGGAGCGGCAAAAGAGAGGCGCATTCGTGATCGCTTTGGGTGCATCGAGGTCATGGCACTGAAGCCGTCCAAGGCGCATTATTCAAGACCTGAATCGATGGACCGTAATAAGAATTGCGTTCTGGAGAAAAAAGCTTAACTAAACCACATGAAATCTCATGGTGCGGGCCCAAGGTGGGGGGCATGTTCTCCGCCCAAAACCCGTGGTGTGAAATTCCTGCTGAGCTCTTTCGTGCATTGGCCGAGGCGCGGGAGCAGGAGCTATGGGCTATCAACCTGATCAACCCTATGAGCCATCGCAACCGTTCCGTTCCAGACATGAGGCTACCCTCCCCCAGAAGCGGGGCCTTCACTCTCATTGAATTGCTCGTCGTGATCGCCATCATCGCGATCCTGGCCGGGATGTTGTTGCCGGCGTTGTCCAAGGCCAAAGGCAAGGCGCTTCAGGTCAAGTGCGGGAGCAATATCCGACAGTTGGGCATTGCCATCCGCATGTACGCCGACGAGAACCGCGACCTTTTCCCGGACTGCTCCGGCGCGGTCTGGCCGTGGGATCTTCCGGCCAAGGCGGCCAATGCCTTCGTGCTCAACGGAGGCACGCGCAACATCCTTTATTGCCCGGCGTTTTGGAAACAGAATGACAACGAGCTTTGGTCCTTCACCACCGGTCAACAGGCCGAAGTGGCCGCCGCCACGGCCACGGGTTATCGTGTCATCGGCTACGCCGTCGCCTTCAAAGGATCGGGCCGGATCCGCTCGACCAATATCACCGAGTCCTTCAATCCGCAGTCCTGGAAGATGGCGGACGGCACCATGATCAACCCCGGACCGGCCGAGCGCGTGGTCGTCGCCGATGGAACCATCTCCAATAACGGGAATCTCAGCAACCGAGCCCTCAACCGCTACACCGGCATTATGGGCGGATGGTCCAAACCGCACAACACCGCCCACCTCGCCGGGAAGATGCCCAGCGGCGGCAATCTCCTCATGCTCGACGGTCATTCGGAATGGCGGAAGTTTCAAACCATGGTCATTCGCACGGACGGTTCCGAGCCGCACTTCTGGTGGTAAGGATCCGAAGGGAGTGAGCTGCGTCGCGCCAGCGTCTCGGAGTGCGCCGGCCCTCCGGCGCTTTTGGCCGGGCTCTGAAAGCGGCAGAGGGCGGCCGCACCCCAAAACCTGGCAGGAGTCCTCCTGCCCCCTCTTGAATATTGGCCCGCGTGGTCGCCGAACGGTTCAGGGAGAGCTCCCTTTCGCTTCGCCCAGGCCTTGGAACCGTGAACTCGTTCCCAGGGTGGGGCGAGACTCCGTCGAGCCCTGGAATCTTGGCCGGCAGGAAAGTCAGGGCTCGACGGAGTCTCGCCCCACCCCGGTTCATGGGTAGCCCCGACGCCAGTCTTGGCGCGCCTTGGGACCTTGAACCACCTTTCCTGTCGGAAACGACGTCAGGAGACTCAGAATTATGGCCCAAAAAAGTGCATCTCGTTGCCTCGTCTCCTGCCAGGTTCATCGAGAGCCTCCCGACGCTCAAGGAGTGGTTCTGATATTCTTTGATGATATTCTTTGATGATATTCTTTGAGTGCAATCGAGTCGGAGATGGTGTAAACAGGATCAACCCTATGACCCCAGCTTGTGCCAGGCGCCTGAACCAGGCGTTTACGCTCATCGAACTTCTCGTCGTTATCGCCATCATCGCGATCCTGGCGTCGCTGTTGCTCCCCGCGCTGGCCAAGGCCAAGCAGGAGGCGCATCGCATCAAATGCCTCAACAACCAACGGCAATTGGCTCTGACCTGGGCGCTTTACAGCACCGACTCCAACGAACTGCTCGCGCTCAATGGCGCGCAAACGCCTTCGCCCAATCAACGAGAAACCCTCTGGGTGGCCGGCGACTACCACAACTTCATCCCCGCCTTCACCAACGAAATCTATCTGCTCGACCCGAGATACGCGGCCTTCGGACGGTACCTGACGACGAGGCACACTTACAAATGCCCCTCGGATACCACCACCTACGTGGTCAATCGCGGACGGCCCATTCCCCAGGTTCGCAGTTATTCCATGAACTCGTATCTCGGGCCGACCAGTTCCATGGATCGCCACGCCTCATCGCGGTATCGGGTTTACCGCAAAGCGTCCGATCTCCTCGCCCCGGCGAGCACTTTCGTTTTTCAGGATCTGACGCCGCAGAACCTTTGCACTCCCGCGTTCATCGTGCTCATGCCCGGAAGTTCGGCGGATGAGTTCTTTCACTTTCCGGCGACGCATCACAACCGAGGCGGCGTGGCCTCTTTTACGGATGGACATGCCGAAGCGCATCGCTGGCGGGATCCGCGGACGGTTCGCACCGCCGCCCTCGGCGTCAAGATCGGGCACAACGTCTATTCGCCCAAGAACGCCGATCTAGCCTGGATTCAGGAACGAACCTCCCTCTTGAAGTGAAACGCCTCGCCATCTTCTTTACGGGTGGAACCATCTCCATGCGGGTCGATCCGAAAACCGGCGGTCCGGTGCCCGCGCTCTCCGGCGAAGAAATCATCGCCCGGGTCGAAGGATTGACGGACCTCGCCGAAATCGAAGTCATCAACTTCGGCCTGCTGCCGGGACCGCACATGACACCGCAAAAGATGTGGGAACTGGCTCGCTCAGTCGCGGTGCGATTGGAGGATGCGCGAATCGCCGGGGTCGTAATCACCCATGGAACCGACACCCTCGAGGAGACGGCCTATTTGCACGACCTCGTCCTGCATTCGAGCAAACCGGTCGTCTTGGTCGGCGCCATGCGCAACAGCTCCGAGCTCAGTTGGGATGGACCGGCCAATCTGCGTTCGGCCGTGCGGGTCGCCCTCGATCCCGGCGCTCGCGATCTCGGAGTTCTGGTCGTGATGGGCGACCAATTGCTCGCCGCCGCCGAGGCCACCAAGACCCACACCGAAGCCGTCGATACTTTTCAAAGCCGGGATTTCGGACCGCTGGGCGTGGTCGATAAGGATCGCATCATCGTCGTGCGCCGGCCGGTCCGGCACGAACAAATCAAAGCGACCCAATTAGTGGAGCGGGTCGAAATCATCAAACTGGCGGCCGGCGCCGATGGCCGGATGATTCAATTCGCGGCCGACGATGGCGCGCGCGGGCTGGTCATCGAAGGGCTGGGACGTGGGAACGTCACCGTGGCGGCCTTGCCCGCGATTGCGCACGCCATCCGCGAGGACATTCCCGTGGTGATCACTTCGCGCTGCCCGCGCGGGCGGGTGCTCGATACCTATGCCTACGAAGGCGCCGGCCGGCAATTGAGGCAAATGGGCGTGATTCTTGGGGGAATGCTTCCCAGCCACAAAGCCCGCATCAAGTTGATGCTGCTCTTGGGGGCGAAGGCTGACCTCGGGGCGATTCGCGAATCCTTTGAGTCGAACCTCGGCGGATTCGGGAATTAGCCTTGAAACTCCCTCGGAGCGCAACCAATCTTGATTTCGGTATGCGCCTAGCAGAGATGACCGGTGGCCAGTTGAAACAATGGCTCGCCCGCAACGAAACCAGTTGCCGGGAAATCATGGAGTCTGTTTTGGATTCCATTGACGAGCAGGAGCCAGGCCTTCGCGCCTACATCACCGTTCGCCCCAGAACGGAACTGCTTCAGCTCGCGGATCAAGCAGATCAACGCCGGAAATCGGGCGAGGTCATGGGGCCGCTGGCCGGCCTGCCCGTGGCCGTCAAGGACAACCTCTGCACGACCGGCCTGAAAACCACCTGCGCCTCTCGCATGCTGGCGGAGTTCGTTCCACCCTACAACGCGACCGTCATCGAACTCATCGAGCGGGCCGACGGCATCGTGATCGGGAAAACCAACCTCGATGAGTTCGCCATGGGTTCGACCACCGAGAACTCGGCCATGCACATCACTCGCAACCCCTGGAACACCGAGTACGTCCCGGGTGGAACCAGCGGCGGCTCCGCAGCGGCCGTCGCCGCTCATGAAACGATCTTCGCCCTGGGTTCCGACACGGGCGGGTCCATTCGCCAGCCCGCCTCGTATTGCGGAGTGGTCGGATTGAAGCCAACCTACGGACGAGTCTCCCGCTACGGCTTGATCGCTTATGCCTCATCGCTCGACCAGGTAGGTGTCTTGACCAAAGACATGGCGGACGCGGCGTTGCTCTTTTCCGTCATCGCCCAACACGACCCGAGAGACTCCACCTCGCTCCCGGTGAATTCCGCGTCGGCGGCGCTGCCTGCCGGCAATTCGGAAGGCCTGCGCGTGGGCATCCCGCAAGAGTTTTTCGGCCCCGGCTTGGACGCGGAAGTGAGAGCGACCACTGAGAAAGCGGTTTCCGCGTTAGAGTCCGAAGGCGCCCGAGCGGTTCCGATCAGCCTGCCGCACACCGAATACGCCATTCCGGTCTATTACATCATTGCCTCGGCGGAAGTGAGTTCGAATCTGGCGCGCTACGACGGCTGCAAATTCGGCTACCGCGCCAAGACCGACGGCGGCGTGTTCGATTTGATGAGCGCGACCCGCGCGGAGGGATTCGGCGCCGAAGCCAAACGCCGAATCATCCTGGGCACTTACGTCCTGAGCTCGGGCTACTACGATGCCTTTTACTTGAAAGCCGCCAAAGTCCGAACATTGATCCGGAATGATTACCAGGAAGCGTTCCAGCACTGCGATGTCATCCTCCACCCGGTCGCGCCCGCTCCGGCCTTCAAGATCGGGGAAAAAACGAACGACCCGTTGGCGATGTATCTGGTCGATATCTACAGTGTGATCGCGAACCTCACCGGGAACCCCGCCCTGAGTGCTCCCTGTGGCTTAAGCAGCCAAGGCTTGCCCATCGGCGTCCAAGTCACGGGCCCGCCGCTCTCCGAACCGCTCCTCCTCCAGGTCGGAGCGCGACTCGAGGCGCTCCTGCCCGGAACCCAAGGCCTGCCTGCGGGAAGGCGATCGACTCCGCCGGCCCGCTGAGTTCATTCACGCTCGGCCAGGATTTTCCTTCCGTGACCATGCCATCCCCAATCGCATCCATTCAAATCAACCACGACGACGCACGCATCAACACCAGGACAAATCGAGGTTGGATCGAAGGCCGAGTGGGTTGCCCGAAGTCACCGCAACGTGACGATCCGGGCCGCCCGCGGGACTTCCCGCAGCCAGGCTCATTCGGTTCGATTCGTGTTCATGCGTGGTTTCTCAATGAGTCTTCCGGCCTATGCGCACTCTGATTAAATACGCTCTCGCGTCCACTCAACCCCAGGAAAACGTCGTCATCAAAGGCTGGATCCGCACCCGCCGGGACTCCAAGGGGATTTCGTTTCTGGAGCTCAATGACGGCTCCTGCCTGGCCAATCTCCAAGTGGTGGTGGACGGCCAAACAGCCGGCCTCGAGAACCTCGCGCACTTCACCACCGGAGCGTCGGTCATCGCCCAGGGCCGTTTGATCGTCTCGCCCGCCGCCGGGCAAAAATGGGAGATGCAACCGACCCAGATCGAGCTCATCGGTCCGGCGGAAGCGTCCTACCCCTTGCAGAAGAAAGGCCATACCCTCGAGTTTCTGCGGACCATCGCGCACCTGCGTCCCCGCTCCAACTTGTTCGGCGCGGTCTTTCGGAGCCGGAGTCGCCTGGCGCACGCGGTGCATCAGTTCTTCCAGGAGCGCGATTTTGTCTATGTCCATACCCCCATCATCACGGCCAGCGACTGTGAAGGCGCGGGCGAGATGTTCCGAGTCACCACTCTGAAAGGTGAGGCGGAAAAGAATCCGGCGGCGGATTTCTTCGGCAAAGCGACGTTCCTGACCGTGAGCGGCCAACTCGAAGCCGAGGCCATGGCCTGCGCGCTCTCCAATGTCTATACCTTCGGCCCGACCTTTCGGGCCGAGAATTCCAACACCTCCCGGCACGCCGCCGAGTTTTGGATGATCGAGCCGGAGATGGCATTTTGCGATCTCCAGGGTGACATGGACCTCGGCGAAGAGTTCGTCAAAGCCATGGCCCGATACGCGGTGGAACATTGCGTCGAGGATCTCGCGCTCTTTGCCAAGTTCGTGGACAAAGGACTGCACGATCGTCTTCGCTTCGTGATCGACCGCCCGTTTCAGCGGGTTCCCTACACCGAGGCCATCCAGATTCTGAAATCGTCCGGCCGCGCCTTCGAACATCCCGTCGAATACGGCCTGAATCTCCAGTCGGAACACGAGCGTTTCCTCACGGAGGAGCACTGCAAATGCCCGTTGACCATTTTCAACTACCCGAAAGAGATCAAGCCGTTCTACATGCGCCTCAATGACGACGGCCAGACCGTGGCCGCCATGGATCTGCTCGTGCCGGGAATTGGCGAAGTCATCGGCGGTTCACAACGGGAAGAGCGACTGAATGTTCTCCAGGAGAACATGGCTCGCCACCAGCTGAACGCCCAAGATTATCAGTGGTATGTGGACCTGCGCCGCTACGGGACCGTACCTCACGCCGGCTTTGGACTCGGGTTCGAACGTCTGCTCATGTTTCTGACCGGCGTGTCCAACATCCGCGATGTCATTCCCTTCGCTCGGACGCCCGGCAACGCGGAGTTTTAATCTTCATTTCGATTTGATCTGCGTCCAGACCTCATCGTAGAGCCGGCTGTTCAGGCCGAGATCGCGAAGAAACTCGAGCTTCGCCATGAGCTCCGGCGGCGGATAAATGGCGGGGTTCTTCAGGTCGTCCGGGTTCAGAAACGGGCGGGCCGCCTGGTTCGGACTGGCGAACTGGGTGAAGTTGGAGACGCGCGCTCCGACTTTGGCGTCGAGCATGAAGTTGATGAACTTCTCGGCCAGATCCCGATGCGGAGCCTTGGCCAGCACGGCGAGATTATCCTGCCAGATCTGGCTGCCTTCCCGGGGAATGAGGTAAGTGGTCTGCTTGTCCTCACCCATGCCTCGCGCCGCTTCGCCGCTGTAAACCATCGCCACCGCCGCCGCTTTCCCCAGGATCCGATTCTTGCCTCCGACACTCCCTTCGAAGGCCAAACCGCGTTTCTTGGCCTGCAGGATCAAGTCGCGCGCCTCTTTGAGTTGGGCGAGATCGACGCTATTCAGGCTGTATCCCTTGAATTTCAGCGCTGCGCCAATCAGGTCGCGGGCATTGTCCATCAGAATAAAGGGTCCGGGCTGCAGCTTGGGATCGAAGATCAAACCCCAAGTCGCGGGAAACGCCCGTCCGTTCAACTGACGGACGTACAAGCCCAATGTCCCCCATTGATAGGCGACGGTAAACCGATTGCCTCGGTCGTAGGACGGATCACGAAACCGCTCCTCGAGATTCTTCAGATTGGGAAGGTTCTCGTGCCGCAGTGGCGCAATCAGGCTCAACTTAATGAGCGCGGGCACCTGGTGATCCGGCGGCACCACCACGTCATAGAGCGACGCTCCCCCCGCCCGCAATTTGGCCATCATCGCCGCGTCATCCTCGTAAAGGTCGATCGTGACCTTGCAGGCAAACTCCTTCTCAAAATCTTTCACGATCTCCGGATCGATATACTCGCTCCAGATGAAGAGATTGAGCTGGTTGGGCGCGGCGGCGGCGGCGCGGTCGGTACCGAACGCCAGAATGAGGCATGTCAGCACCAAGATCGCGCCTTGCCCAACCGAAAGCCCGAGAAACGGAAGCCCTTCCCCGGAAACGGAGCGCCGGTCTCCGATCCGGCGACCACCGCGCCCCGCTGTCCAAATTCGCCGGGTCGGAGACCGGCGCCCCCCAGCCACGGTTCGTGGCTCCAATGTGTGCGCGAAGTGGAAGGTGGCTTCCCATGAACCGCGACGTTTTGAATGGGGAGCGCGGCCGTCCCGGCTGCACCGGTCGGCGTCCCGCCGACCGGAATCAGGATGGGACACCACAGCGAGGGTCCGGCGGGACGCCGAACCCAGCAGGCGAGACGCCCGCGCTCCCCATCGCTGTTTCAGGTTCATGGCACCGATTCGCGTCCAATCTTTGGAGGTTCTCGCCCTCCATGAATCTTGGTGGGGTGAGACTCCGTCGAGCCCTGACCTTCCCGCCCGAAAAGACTTCAGGGCTCGACCGAGTCTCGCCCAACCGGTGGACTGGCTCATGGTCCCGGCACGCGCCAAAACGCCTCGGACGGTCTGCTGAAGCCACGCCACCCAAGTTAAATCGCCCGATCCATCGGAGGATTTCCTCATTCCGCGCGGCAAAAAAATGCTCTTCTGATTCATGGAATCGGATCCTAGCTCGTTCGTCGTGATTTCAGCAAGGTCACCGTGATCGTCGCCACCAACGACACCAGAACGATCAAGCTGGACAGGGCATTAATCTCCGGAGTGATGCCGCGCTTGACTGAGGAGTAAATCAAGATGGGCAGCGTGGTCGAGCCCGGGCCGCTCGTAAAAAAGCTCACCACAAAATCGTCCAGGCTCAGCGTAAACGCCAGCAGGCCTCCCGCGACAATCCCGGGCCACATCAAGGGGAAGGTCACACCCCAGAACGTCTGCCAGGCGTCGGCCCCCAAGTCATGGGCGGCTTCCTCCAGCGCCGGATCGATCCCCGCCAGACGCGAACGCACCACGATGGCGACGAACGGAATTTGAAAGGTCACATGCCCAATCACCATCGTCGTCATACCCAGCTCCAGCCACCCCAGCCACTGTCGAACCGTGGAGCAAAAGAGGAGCAGCGCGACCGCCATGACAATGTCCGGAATGAAGACCGGAACGTAGAGCAACCGGCCGACGATACGCTGGCCCGGAATCCGATACCGACTCAAGCCAAAGCCGAGGAGCGTCCCGAGCACGGTCGCGATCGCCGTGCTCCGAGCGGCCAGAATCACGGTATTGGCGGTCGCCGACCAGGCCTGTTCGTTCTGCAAGAGAGCGCGATACCAATGGACGGTGAAGCCCTGCCAGCCCACCCCATAGCGCGCGGCGTTGAACGAATAGAGAATCACCACCGCGATCGGAGCGTAGAGGAACAGATAGAGGACCGTCACGATCGCGGTCAGTTTTTTCGAAGGAGGCTTCACAGCAGGTCCACCTCCTTCTCTGCAGTCTGACGAGAGAGGAATTGCAGCCCCAACATAACCGTCGCCAGACTAACGACCGTAATCGCCGCCCCGAATGGCCAGTCCGCTCCGGGCCCGAATTGTTGCTGGATGGCATTGCCCAACATCGCCGTCCGAGCGCCCCCCAGCAGATCCGGAATCACGAATTGACCGGTCGCGGGCAAACCGACCAGAATGAAACCCGCCATCAATCCCGGCTTGATCTGCGGCCAGACTGCATGGCGGAATACATTCCATCGATTGGCGCCCAAATCCATCGCCGCCTCGAGCAGGCTCCCATCCATCTTCTCGATCGAGGCATAAAGCGGCAACACCATGAAAGGCAGGAAATCGCACACCAAGCAAAGATAGACCGCCCCCAATCCCGGGTAGAGCCCCTGCCCTTCACCGATCCATCCCAGCCCGATCGCCGCGCGCGACAGCCACCCCTCCGGTCCGAGCACGATCTGCCAGGCATAAGTGCGGATGAGAAGATTGGTCCAAAATGGAATCACCACCAACGTCAGAGCGAAGTTCCGCCGAGAACCGGAGAGTCGGGCGATGAAGAAGGAGAGAGGCAATCCCGCCGCGACACAGGCGACGGCCGCGCCCAAGCCCATCACCAGACTCCTTCCGATGATCGCCGGGTAAACCGCGTCAAAGCCCAACATTCCAAAGCCCGCGAGTCGCCGGTAGTTCTCCAGTGTCCAGCCGGCTTCGATCCCTCCAAATTCTCCGCGCGACAAAAAACTCACGACGACAATCACGCCCAGGGGAATCAGGAAAAAGACGCTCAGCCACGATCCCGCTGGCGCGACACAGGCCAAGGCACGACCCAGCAGAGCGCGCGGCGTCACCGCCTCCCCGAAATGCATCTCCCGCCGCACCGGGGTGGCGGTCGAGACAAAGCGTTTCCTAGTCATCGAGTATATGCAACGCCTCCGGTGGAAGCTGCACGGCGATCTCACGTCCGACCGTGAACGCGCGGCGGCCCGCCTGGTCGTTCAGCATCCAACTTCGCAGCGGACCCGCCGGAGTCTGGAGAAGATACTGGGTTTCGGATCCGGTATAAGTCACATCCGTCACGCGGGCCTCCAGCCAATTCGGCTCGCCCAGATTCCCCGCCTCGCTCAGCCGCACTTTTTCCGGACGAATGGCCAGAGTGCAGGCGTCGCCCGTCCGGAGGGGATGGACGGTCGCGTGCGGCGCCACTCGCCAAAGCCCTGCCGCCGTCCGCACCACCGTCCGAGTTGCATCATTCTCCGCGACGACCCCGGACAACAAATTGCACGAGCCCACAAATTCCGCGACGAATCGGTTCTTCGGATGCTCATAAAGATCCATTCCCGAGCCGATCTGCTCGATCTTCCCGCCGTTCATCACGGCGATGCGATCACTCATCACCAGGGCTTCGTCCTGATCATGGGTGACGTAAATGAACGTCAGGCCGAGACGCCGTTGCAGCTCGTGCAGCTCACGTTGAAGTTGTTTCCGCAGCTTCAGATCGAGGGCGCCCAAAGGTTCGTCCAGAAGCAGCACTTCCGGCTCATTCACGATCGCGCGCGCGAGGGCGACCCGCTGCTTCTGGCCTCCGGAAAGCTGGCTGGGTCTTCGGGTGGCGAGCTCGGCGATTTGAACGCTCTCCATAATGCGCTGAACCCGTCGCTTGATTTCCGCCCCCGCCGTTCTCTTCATGCGCAGCCCAAACGCCACATTTTCCCAAACGTTCAAATGGGGAAACAAAGCGTAGGACTGAAACACCGTGTTGACCGGACGCTGATGGGCCGGAATCCCCGTCGCCTCCCGACCGCTGAGGCGCAATTCTCCATGGTCCGGCAATTCCAATCCCGCCACCACCCGGAGCAAGGTGGTCTTTCCGCAGCCCGACGGGCCGAGCAACGAGAAGAACTCTCCCCGATGAATCGAGAGTGTCACGTCGTCGAGAGCTTTCACTTTGCCGAAGCTTCGGCTGACGCGAATGATCTCGACGGCTGAGCTCATCGGAGCAGCCGAACTCGATCCAAGGGGCGCGCCGACCCCGAGCTCTGTCTTGGATGGCACGCCGCGACCCTGCAGCAAATTGCCCGCGGGTGACGACACAAAAAACTCAATCGTCAAAGGGGTCAGGTCCTATTACCAGCTAATTCGATCTTCCCTTTCGCGGCAGATACAGTCGGTGGTTCAGGCAGGTTGCGCTACCCATTTGCAGCCGCTTGGCGATCCACGCCAACGTCACCAACGTCGTCTCTCGCAAACGCTGCGCCTGTCGCACTCTATTCAGATCGCCTTTCCGGCGCGCAGCCAAATCCGCCTCCGTCCATCGCAGACGCTTCGGTTCCTCCTGCACCAAGCGCGCCGCCCGACTCTCCGTCCGCTCCACCCCGAAGTGCAGCGCGCCCAATTGTCGATCCACCTGCGCCAGCAATTCCTGCCGGAATCGCTCCCTACCAGGCACCAAAGCGCGTCGCACTCCCTCGAACGATTCGCCATCCTCCTGCTCTCGCCGCGCCTCCATGACCGCCTCAACCACACGCCGCCCCAGCGTGCCGTCCTTGAGGATGCGGTATTCACCGAACAGTCGATCCACCCGCAGCCCCGTCACCCGCCGTGACGTCGGCTTCAGATACTCCGGGAAACTGCTCCAGAGATACGCCTGCAATAGCTCCGCCGCCGCCAGCAAACGAGCGCGCACAGGATTCAAATGCACATAGTCGCCCACCGTTTTCGGGTAACCGTCCCCGCCGCCGTCCACGATCAACGCCCTGTAACGCCCTCAAAAAAGATGGCCAAAGAGTTTGTGCCGCCGGTTGAACCGACCGGGGTAGGCACCCAGCAACCACCGCGTCCCGACGACAAGAATGCCCTGCCACGTCTCGACCACGAGATGAAAATGATTGGGCATCAGGCAAAAGGCGTGAACCTTTCAGGCCGCCTGCTGGCAAGCCTCTCCCAGCGTGACCGGAAACTGCTCATGATCGAAGTCATCGTGGAAAATGGGTTCGCAGCGATCGCCACAACTCATAACGTAGTAAACCGCACCCGGATACTCAACCCTCAGCTTGCCAGCGGCGTGGGTGCAACCGTGGAGTCACCGCTTAAAGTTGCCAATAATAGGGCTTGACCCCTATGTCTTTTCTGGACAGAGGCGCGAGGATCAAGCTAGAATGTGTCCGGTGGCGCGGGCGGGCGGGCGAGAACGCAACGAACTCTAAATCGAACCCCAATTTGCATGATCAATCTCCTACTCAGAAATGACCGCTGGCGCAGAACATCCGCCGCCGGCGACCCCTCGGCCCGATCGCCGGTCCGCCCGCTCATGATGCTCCGGCGCCGTTTCTTGACGGTCGGCGTCATGCTGCTCGGCGGATGGCTGATGTCCGGGTGCGCCACGCCGCCGCCCAACACTCTCGCCACCCACAAATCGGCCAATTGGGATAAAGAGATCGCCGCGCTCGAGGCTGCGGCCCAGACCAATCCGCCGCCCAAGGGCTGCATCGTTTTTGTCGGCAGCTCCAGCATCAAGCGCTGGACGAGTCTGGCGTCCGACTTTCCGGGCTTGCCGGTGGTGAACCGCGGCTTTGGCGGCTCGCAACTCGCCGATTCGGTGAATTTTGCCGAGCGCATTATCACCCCCTCTGCGCCTCGTCAGGTGGTCATCTACGCGGGTGGCAACGACATTAATGCGGGCAAGTCACCGGAGCTCGTGTTCGGCGATTTTGTGGCCTTGGCCACCAAGCTGCGAGCCCAATTGCCGCAAGCCCACCTCGCCTTCATCTCGAGCGCTCCGAATCCGAAACGGTGGGAACAGAGGGAAAAAGTCAAACGCTTCAACGCCCTGGCCGAGAACTATTGTCGGCGGCATGGACTCACCTTCATCAACGTCTTCCCGCTTATGCTTGGTCCAGATGGACTGCCCAAGCCCGACATCTACGTCGAAGACCGGCTGCACATGAACGAAAAAGGCTATGCCATTTGGAGAGCCGCCATCGGCCCGCTGCTCAAGTGAGAAGGCCAGTCGCCATCCTCGGCTCATGGCCTGGATCTTGGCGGCTGCCTCGGTGCGTGAAACCGCGAGCCCTTCATTCGAATGCCTGACGCGCCTCTCGATGTGAACACTCGTCCCGGTTACTTTCGCTGGGTCATTTGCGCTCTGCTCTTTTTCGCCGCCACCGTCAACTACATCGACCGGCAGGTCATCGGCATCCTCAAGCCGACTCTGGTCAAGGAGTTTCAGTGGGGGGATGAGCGCATTTATGCGAGCATCGTCTTCAGTTTTCAACTGGCCTACGCCGTGGGCTTGGTCGTGGCGGGCCGGGTGATGGACCGGATCGGCACCCGGCGCGGCTTCGCTCTCGCCGTGATTCTCTGGAGCGTGGCCGCCATGGCCCACGCCGCCGCTGATTGGTTTCCGGGACTGAAGTTGCCGACGCTGAATCTCGATGCCACGACCGGGCTCACCGTGGTGACGGTGACCGGCGCGGCGGCGGGCTTTGTGATCGCGCGGTTGGCCTTGGGCTTCGGCGAAGCGGGCAATTTCCCGGCGTCCATCAAGACGGTCGCCGAATGGTTTCCGAAAAAGGAGCGGGCGCTGGCCACCGGCCTTTTCAACTCCGGCACCAACGTCGGCGCGCTCGTGACCCCGTTGGTCGTGCCCTGGATTACGCTGCAATGGGGATGGAAATGGGCCTTCATCCTCACGGGCCTCACGGGATTCATCTGGGTGGTCGCATGGTGGTGGATTTATCAACCTCCCGAAAGGAGCCGCCAACTTTCCGCGGTGGAACGAGCTTACATTCGCAGCGACCCACCCGAGGCTGATTCCGCGATCGTTTGGTCGAAGCTGTTGCCCCACCGACAGACCTGGGCGTTCGCCCTCGGGAAATTCATGACGGACCCGATTTGGTGGCTCTACCTTTTCTGGATCCCCGATTTTCTGAGCCGGAATCATGGCCTGGATTTGAAGTCAATCGGCTTGCCCCTCGTGGTCATCTACCTCGTCGCCGATGTCGGCAGCATTGGCGGCGGCTGGTTATCGTCGTCGCTGATCAAGCGTGGTTGGAGCACGAACACCGCGCGCAAGACAGCGATGCTGGTCTGCGCTCTGGCCGTGGTGCCGATCCTTTTCGCCGCGCGCGCGTCGAGCCTTTGGGTGGCGGTCGGTCTGGTTTCGCTGGCGGCCGCGGCGCATCAAGGCTGGTCGGCCAACCTGTTTACCCTCACCTCGGACATGTTTCCGCGGCGCGCGGTCGGCTCGGTCGTGGGCTTGGGCGGGATGGCCGGGGCGATTGGCGGCATGCTCATCTCTCTGGTCGTCGGTGAAATTCTTCAGCGCACCGGCAGCTACGTGCCCATTTTCATGATGGCGGGATTTGCCTACGTGGCGGCCCTGGCGGTCATCCACCTGCTCTCACCGAGATTGGCGCCCGCGAAACTTTGAGGCGAGCGGAGCCGTGGCCCTGCGATGGCAAAGGGAGCGCGGGCGGCCCGCGCGCCGGGCCCGGGAGGTCCGACCGAATTTCCCGGCGGAAATTTTGGACACGATGGAGGATTTCATTATACTCCGCGCCATGCTCATGCCCCTGCCCCATTCATGCTCGGTTTCGTCGTGGACTCGAGCGGGATGTTTCGCAGTCACGCTGCTGGCCGGGTTGGACGGCGCGGCGGCAAACTGGCCGGCCTGGAATGGCCCCAGTGGCTCGGGAGTCAGTCCGGAGAACCACCTGCCCCAGCACTGGAGTGCCAGCGAAAATGTGCGATGGAAAACGCCTCTGCCGGATCGGGGGAATTCGTCACCGATCGTTTGGGGCGACCGCATTTTCCTCACGCAGGCGGTGGAGAGCGAGGGGAGGCGCGGGGTGATGTGCCTGGACCGCGTCACGGGCAAGCTGGTCTGGCAATCGAGCGTCGTGTTTCAGGAGAAGGAGGAGACCCACGAGGCGAATCCGTCCTGTTCGGCCTCTCCGGTGACCGACGGGAAGCGAGTGTTCGCTTGGTTCGGATCGGCCGGGGTGGTGAGCTACGATTTCCGCGGAAAGGAATTGTGGCGCCGGGATCTGGGGCGGCAGGCCCATCAATGGGGATACGCGGCGTCGCCCGTTCTTCAGGGGGATTTCTGCCTGGTTCATTTCGGTCCGGGCGAACGGTCTTTTCTGATGGCGCTCGATCAGGCGACGGGCCGGACGGTTTGGCAAGTGGATCTGCCTCCGGCGCGGCCGGCGCGGCGGACCGACGGTTTCTCCGGCGATCAGCGGGGTGGAGTGACGGGTTCCTGGAGCACGCCGCTGGTGGTGTCGGCGAACGGACGCGACGAAGTGATCATGAGTTGGCCCGAGCAAGTGCGGGCCTATGATCCGCGGAACGGACACGAACTCTGGCGGTGCGATGGCTTGAATCCGTTAATCTACACTTCGCCGATTCAAGGCGAGGGCGTCGTTGTGGCGATGGGTGGATTTCTCGGCACGACCATCGCTGTGAGGTTGGGCGGGCAAGGCGATGTCACGGCCACGCACCGATTGTGGCAATCCGTCCGGACCAAGAACCGGCTCGGTTCGGGAGTGGTCCGCGATGGGCATGTTTACGTTCTCAATACCGAGGGCATCGCCGAATGCCTGGAGCTGCTGACCGGCCGAAAGGTCTGGGAGGAGCGCCTGCGCGGGCGCGGGGCCAAATCCGAATCGTGGTCCTCCATGGTGTTGGCGGGAGATTCCATCTATGTTTTGAATCAATCCGGCGAAACCTACGTTCTCAAAGCCAGCCCGAAATTCGCAATGGTGGCGGTCAATTCTCTGGACGGAGAACTGACGAACTCCACTTTGGCGGTTTCGGATGGTCAACTCTTCATTCGAACTCACAAACATCTTTGGTGCATCGCTGAAACCCAACCCGCGCCCGCGTCCGGCAACCTCACCCGTGAGCCATGAAATCCTGCGCCATGAATAACCTCGATTCAATCCACCACGCCGTCACTCTTGCTGAACGCAGCACCCGAGTCGGCCGGATCTTGGCAGCGCCGATCTGGATCGGAAGGCGGACCGCGCTGGCCGTCTGCCGAAGCCTCCTGGCGTTTCATTGCGCTTTCTGGGCCACTTCCGGCTCGGTTGGCGCGGCGGACGCCGAGCCCTCGACGCACCGTCGGCCGGCCGGCGAGACCGAGCTCCGATTTTGGCTGGAGAACATGATGTGGCATCATCGGTTCACCCGGGACGAAATCCGGGAGGCCACCGGACTGAGCGAACGGGAGATTGGGGCGGCCTTGGAGAGACTTAGAATTGCTCCGGACCAACGCCCGAAACGCGCGGCCGATGCTCCGCTCCTGGTCTTGCCCTATCCGGGAGGCCGACATCCGCGCATCGGGTTTCTGGAGGGCGCGGTTCAGCCGCAGCGCGACACCAAAATCAGCGTCTTCACGCCGTGGAACGAAGGGGGCTGCGTGGTTGTGGATGTGCCCGAGGCCATCTGGTCGAATTTGGGTCTGACCTATCTCGCACACACGCACGTGCCGACGATTTGGAGCAAACAGAATATCACGTTGCCGCCGCTGGAATGGGAACGGAACACCGATGGCACGCTCGAGTTCACCCGGGTCCTGCCCAATCAGATCGCCTTTGGGGCCAAGATTCGTCCGGGGCGCGACGCCGTGCGCATGGAGCTGTGGCTGAAGAACGGGACCGACACGCTCTTGAGTGATCTGCGGGTGCAGAATTGCGTCATGCTCAAGAGCGCGGCCGGATTCAACCAGCAAACGAATGACAACAAGGTGTTCGACAAACCCTACGTGGCGTGCCGCTCGGCCGACGGTCAACGCTGGGTGATCACGGCGTGGGAGCCGTGTCATCGCCCCTGGGCCAATCCTCCGGTGCCTTGCCTGCATTCCGATCCCAAGTTTCCAGATTGCGCACCGGGCCAGACGCAGCGGCTGCGCGGCTGGCTTTCGTTCTACGAGGGAAATGATCTGCCGTCGGAAGTGCGCCGCATTGAAGAAACGGGCTGGTCCAGGGGCGGGCAATAAATGTCCAACAATTGCCAACCTCTGGGTGGTTCGAACCGGCGTTTTCTGGGCCAATGATCCAGACCTGCGGAACCGGAGTGCGACCAGACCGGCGGCGTCCGGCGGTGCGGGGGGAAATAGTGATGAGCCCACCGTGGAATCAGTCCTCGTCTGGGCGAAACATGAAAGGCGAAATCGATTATGATCGCAGAGCGTGATCGGACATCCTGGCTGCAAGGAGGCAAAGCTCGATGTCAAGTGCCGGCGAAGCCAGTGCCGCAACCCCGCCGCCTCGTCTTGCTGGGAGCCCCCGGGATCGGCAAAGGCACCCAGGCGGAGCTGCTCTGCGAGCGCCTGGGGACCTGTCATCTCTCGACCGGCGATGTCTTTCGCGCGGCCAAATGCCTCGATCCAAGCGAACGCAGTCCGGCGTTGGAATCAGCCCTCGAATGCATGCGGCGGGGTGAGCTCATTCCCGATGCCACTGTCCTGGAAATGCTGCGGGAGCGAATCCGTTGTCTGCGGTGCCAGGGCGGTTTTCTCTTGGACGGATTCCCGCGGACCGTCCCGCAAGCCCAAGCGCTCGCGGAGATTCTGCGCGAGAACCAACGCGAATTGGATGCGGTGCTCAGTTATGATTTGCCCCTCTCGAACGTGGTGGCGCGATTGAGTGGTCGCCGCACCTGCTCGGGCTGCAGGGCCGTCTTCCACATCACAGCGCGTCCGCCCCGAACCGAGGGCATCTGCGACCATTGCGGCGCCAAGCTATTTCAACGGGAAGATGATCAACCCGCGGCCATCGAAGTGCGCATGGAGGTTTACGAACGAAGCACCGCGCCGTTGATTGAATTCTATCGTCGCGAGAATCTTCTGATTTCCATCCTGGCCGAGGGCTCGCCGGAGAAGATCGCCGAGCGCAGCCTGGCGGCGTTAGACGCGAAGTTGCCGCGGACCGGCTAAGCGCCTGTTTTAAGAGTCCTTTCTCCGGTGGGAGTCTGGCAACGGGACTCTACTGGGGTTGGGATGATGGCTTTCTAATTGACCTGGATCAACGAACTCCGCGGCCGAGGAGAGTAATCGTGGGGACGAGACAATTCTTTCCGCTTACTTGTTATGGAAGATCCGAAGCCACTCTACGACGCCATCGTGACCGGGGACGCCAAGGCCTCCCGCACCATCACTGAACAATCTCTGGCCGCAGGGACCGATCCCCTGACGCTGGTCAATCAATACATGACGCCCGCCATGGATGAAGTCGGGCGTCGCTTCGAAAGCAACGAGTATTTCGTGCCCGAATTGCTGCTCTCGGCTCGCGCCATGAAAGCCGCCCTCGAGCTCATCCGGCCCTTGTTGACGGCGCGCGGCGATCAACCGGTCGGGCGCGTCGTCATCGGCACGGTCAAAGGCGACCTGCACGACATCGGCAAGAACCTGGTCGCCGCCATGCTCGAAGGTGGCGGTTTCGAGGTCTTCGATCTCGGGGTCAATGTCGCCCCGGAAAAATTCGTGGCCACGGTCAAGGAAAAGAACGCCCAGATCGTCGCCCTCTCTGCCTTGCTCACCACGACCATGCCGTCAATGAAAACGACCATCGACGCGTTGACCGCCTCTGGCCTGCGCCAACAAGTGAAGGTTTTGATCGGGGGCGCGCCGATCACGCAAAAGTACGCCGAGGAGATCGGCGCGGACGGCTATAGCGACAACGCGGCCGAAGCGGTAGCGCTCGCCAGGAAAACGATGGCGGCTCCGGCGTGATCGCCCGTGCGGTCGCCCGCCGCCTCAACCATTCAACTCATGCCACCGCTCCGACAGTCCACGACGGCCCCGCGTCTGAGCCATCCGGCGGCCGGGAGTGTTCCGGGCGGACATGGTCCGAAACCATGCACCCATTTATTCAAAAACTGATTGCCGACGGTCCGGTCTTGACGGACGGCGCGTGGGGAACAGAACTGCAAGCCCGCGGACTCGGCACGGGCGATTTCCCCGACGCCTGGAATCTGACCCATCCGGATCGAGTCGCCGACGTTGCGCAAAGCTACGTCGAAGCCGGCAGCAGGGTGATCCTGACGAATACGTTCGGAGCCAACCGGCTGCGGTTGGCCGGCCACGAACTGGCCGATCGCATCATTGAAATCAACCGCAAGGGCGTGGAGATTTCACGCCTGGCCGCGGAGGGGCAAGCTTGCGTCTTCGCCTCAATCGGCCCGAGCGGAAAGCTGCTCATGACCGGGGAAATTACCGAGGACGAGTTGCGGGCGGCGTTCGATGAGCAGGCGTTCGCGCTGGCCGACGGCGGCGCCGACGCGCTCGTGATCGAGACCATGTCCGATCCTGCCGAAGCCGTGCAAGCCATCAAGGCCGCTCACGCCACCGGCCTGCCGGTGGTGGCGTCCATGGTCTTCGATTCTGGCAAGAACAAGGACCGGACCATGATGGGAACGACCCCGGAGCAGGTCGCGCAAATCCTGGTCGAAGCCGGTGCAGATGTCATCGGCGCCAATTGCGGCCAAGGCGTCGCCGGATTCGTCGAGATCTGCCGGCGATTGCGCTCCGCCACCGATCGTCCCATCTGGATCAAAGCCAACGCGGGCCTGCCGGAAATTGTCGAAGGGCGCGTCCTCTACCACACCACGGCCCGGGAATTCGCGAGCTACGCGCCCGCCCTGATCGCGGCCGGCGCGAACTTCTTGGGCGGCTGCTGTGGCACAACTCCCCCGTTCATCGAAGCGCTGAACGAACAGCTTTTTCCCGTCGTTCCGTCTTGAGCCCACGCGGCTGGCGACCTATTTTTCGTCTCATGAAGAACTACACCTCCACTCCTCATTCCCCTGCACGGCCACAGTCCCGCCGCGCCTTCCTCGCCCAATCCATGATCACCGCCGCGGCCAGTCCGATCCTCGGCGGCCTCCTGATCGCTCCCGGCGGGTCGGCGCGCGCCGCCGCGGTCGGTGCCAATGACCGGATCCGCGTCGGCCTCATCGGCTCGGGCGGCATGGGTCGCGGGGATCTGGAGACCTTCTTCCTCAATGCCGAAGTCGATTGCCCGGTCGTGTGCGACATCGATGACGCCATGATTGCCAAAGGCGTCGAAGTGGTGGAGAAGAAGCGGGGCAAGAGGCCGGACACCGTCAAGGATTTCCGTCGCATCCTGGATCGCAAGGATGTGGATGCCGTGCTCGTGGCGACGCCCGACCATTGGCACGCCCTGCCGACGGTCCTGGCCTGCCAAGCGGGCAAAGACGTCTATGTGGAGAAACCGCTGGCCACGAGCATCGACGAAGGCCGGGCCATGTTGGAGGCCGCCAAACGCCACAATCGCATCGTGCAAATGGGCACCCAATGGCGCAGCGGCAAACACTGGGCGGAAGCGGTGGAGATGGTCCGCTCCGGCAAGCTCGGCAAAGTCGGATTGGTCCGCGGCTGGGCCTACCATGATTGGCTCGGAAGCATCGGAAATCCACCCGATGGCCTTCCGCCGGTCGGCGCCGATTACGACATGTGGCTCGGTCCGGCCCCGAAACGCCCGTTCAATCCGAGCCGCTACCACTTTAACTTTCGCTGGTTCTGGGATTACGCGGGTGGCCTGATGACGGATTGGGGCGTGCATCTCATCAATGTCATGCTCTGGGCGATGGGCCCGGAACATCCCAAATCGGTCAGCTCGGTCGGAGGGAAATTCGTCCTCACGGACAATTCCGAAACTCCGGATACCCAAGTGGCGATGTATGAATTCCCGACCTACACCATGATTTGGGAACACAAGGTCGGCGTCGGCGTCGGCTTAAACGGACATCCCTGGGGTATTTCCTGGACGGGCAGCGAGGGCACGCTCATCGCCCGAGATGACGGCTGGGAAATCATCCCCGAGCCCACGAAAAAGAGCCTGGCCGCAAAGAAGAGCCCGGGCCAGGGCGATTCGCGCCCGGCTCACGTGCGCAACTTCCTCGATTGCCTCAAGTCACGGGCGCAGCCGGTCGAAAACCTCGAGATCGGCCACCACGTTTCCAGCGTGGCTCACCTTGGAAATATCGCGCTGCGCTCCGGCCACAAGATCGTCTGGGATCCGGTGAAGGAACAGATTGTCGGCGACGCCGAAGCCGATCGGCTCGTCGGTGTCGAGTATCGAACTCCGTGGACGTTGCCCTATCGTCGGAGGACTTAATCCGTCGCGCTCATCCGCGAGATCGTCGATACGCTGGGCGCTTCCATTGAGACGATGAACCGAATGGAGTGGACTGCGTCGCGCCGTCCTGGAGTGCGCCGGCCCTCCGGCGCTTTGGCCGGGTGCGGAGAAAGCGGCAGAGGGCTGCCGCACTCCAAAACCTGGCGGAATTCTCCTGCCCTCCTCTCGAATATTGGCCCGCCCGATTGATGAACGGTTCAGGGGTAGCCGCCCTTGAGCCCCGGAGGGTCCATGGATATCAGCCAGGTGCAAGCGAGTTCACGAGCGCGGCACCTGGACCGCCCAGCAGACGGTT
>CAYHFE010000054.1:0-22492 GCA_964355375.1 uncultured Verrucomicrobiota bacterium | reverse complement strand
GCCTACGGTGTCAATCATGGGTTGCAAATGCAATGATGACCACGCCCTGCAGGGGCGAAAGAAAACGCCGCATGGAACGAATGCGTTCTGCCGTCCCTGACGGGACTCATTCCGCTTACGCACGATGACCCAGCGATGAATCGCTGGGCTATTTTCGCGTGTCCCGATGGGACTTGAATTCATTGCTCGCTTTGATTCGGTCCAACAATTTCTCGGCTGGTTCATCGGTGGGGTCTTGGGGGACGAGTTGGCCGGCGAAGGCACGCCCGAGGAGGGAGGGCGTGAGCTGGTCCACTTGGTCGCGCGCCTTGGCCAACCGCAGCTCAAGCTGGTCGGCCAGCGCAAACAATCCATCCACTCGCCGCACGATTAACAGCGTCTCAAGCTTCGCCACAATTCGCCGCTGCTCGGCGAACGGGGCAAGACGCACGTTGAGTTGCGTCAAATCCGTCTTGCTGATTGCCGTGAAAGTTGAACCCGTGCCTTGCGCTGCCAGCCAAGCCTCCTCGCTTCGCAAGTAGTAGAGCAAGTAGCGGCTTGGAATTTCTCCCAAAGGCCGAATCCCTGCCAAACCGCGACCGATGCAAGATTTCTCGGGGCAGAGGTTCGTTGGGCCGACGGGAGCACGCACTGAAACCAGAATGTCGTTCTTCTCAGCAACTTTGGATGGAACCGAACAAAACTTAATTGGCGTTGGATACAGGTTTCCAAACTCGGTTTTGCCCTGGTAGAACGGCAAACCCCTCCCATCCGCGTTGTAGGTGTTGGATGGAGGAGATTGTCCCATGTTCAACACCGCAACCTGTGGAAGCGTAACTTCGGCCCACCCTTGCGGCAGTTCGTTGCTCACTCTGACCTCCGTTGTTGTTTGGCGCGGTGTTCGAGCCGGGCGCGGGTCATGTTTTCGCGCAGGCCGCCGTGTTCCACAAAATCCTTTTCCAGCCGCCGCAACTGCTGGTCGAGCAGGTAGTTGGTCTGGTGAATCAGGCAGATGATGATGTTGGCCACCACTTCGGGCGGGCGGGTTTCAATATAGGACCTATAAGTCTCATCCGACGCATCCTGCTTTGCGCCCAGCTTGCGGACAAAAAGCGCTCCCTTGGAGTTCTTTTCCCAGAGCACGGCATCACGCGTTCGCAGGAAATCACGGTAGTCTTCCAGCAATTCCTCCAGACTGGCCCGGGCCGCGTTCACCAGCTTGATTGGTGTTGAGAGGACGCTTGCAGTTCAAATCGGGTTTGAGCATATTCTCATCGGCGACCAAAGTGGGCCGGACCTTTCCGACTCCGTGACTCGTTCCTTGGCCGCCCCATTTTTGCTGTTGCTCCCGCCAGTCCCAAATTCTGCCAAGGTCCGCCAGAGGCGAAAGGATGTGCGGGATAGAGCCATCGATTTCTTTCGTCTCAGACGGGACTCGGCCCCTTGCGACAACCGGAATGTCTCCGATGAATCGGTGGGCAATTCTCTTTCGCCCGGACCGGCCGAACTGGCGGCCTCCAATGCGGCAGCTCGTCGTTCATGATTGCAGAAGTCGTTCATATTCGTCGTGCGGCCCAATCCAGAACCAGTAGAGCGTGGCTTCGTGAAACCGGCCCAACGCCCGCCAGCCGCGCGAATTGCGGACCGACCAGAATTCGCCTTTCGGCTCGAAGCGGAGGGAAGAGTGTCGCGGGTTGACCTGCCAGAGCCACCACGCCTTGCGGGCCTGTCGCTTTGCTTCGGGTGGCAGAGCGGCATACGCGGGCCTTCAGTGACCGTGCTCATGGTGGTAATCTAGCGAATTTGAGACCGGCTGACACGCCTCACCGCTCCACCCCTTCGTCCTTCTCTACCAGCGCGACGATTTCGCGGAGGTCGTCCACCACGGCTTCGAGTTCCGTGATGGCCTCGGCAGCGAGGTCCTGCGGTTCGAGCAAATCGTCGGCGTCTTCGAGCGAGTCGTCCTGGAGCCAGGTCACGTCGAGCTTGTAGCCGCGTTCCTTGATTTCGCTGATGTGAAATTTGCGGAAGCGGCCGGCCTCGCCGGCATCGGTCCGCTTGCTCAGGTCGTTGGGGTCTTTGCCGTAGCACTTCTCAAAGTCGGCGAAGTGTTGCGCGGTGAGCGGGCGGTCCTTCTTGGTGATGCCCGGCACGCTGGAGCGCGCGTCGAAAATTCAGACCGCGTCGGTGGGCCGGACTTTCTGGAAGAAGATGACATTGGCCTTCACGCCCTGGCTGTGGGGCGTGAACGTGCCGCACGGCAGGCGCAAAACGGTGTGCAACGCGCAATTCTGCACGAGCAACTCGAAGACTTCGCCGGCCTTGCCCTCGAATGGTGGGTGCAGGCCCCGCCTGCTTGGCCGGCAGCACCAGCGCGGCGCGGCCGCCGGGCTTGAGCGCGGTCCTGACGTGCTGAACGAAGCTGAGCTGTGGTGGCCGTGCGCAAGCACTTGCTGGTCTCGATGGTGAAGTCGTCACGGTCAGGCGCTTGATTCGCGCTTTTCGTGCCAAAGGGCGGATTGGTGAGCACCACGTCGTAACGCTCGCCGCGTTCCGGTTCGAAAATGGCGTCGCCGAGATAAATGTGCGGCTCGACGCCGTGGAGAAACAGATTCATCAGCGCGAGCCGGCGCGGTCGCGGCACGAGGTCCTGGCCGATGAAGGTTTGCGATTTGATGCGCCGGGCGTCCGCGCGGTCGAACACGCCGCCGGAGACTTCTTTCGACACCAGCCATTCGTAACTGCAAACGAGAAAGCCGCCCGTGCCGCAGCCCGGGTCGAAGATGCGAAAGTCATGTCCTGCCGCCTGCCTGCCGGCAGGCAGGCAGGCGCGGGTCAGGCTTCATCACCGAGACTATGGCCTAAATGAGCGGGCGGGGCGTGTTTGCAATGCGCGCCAGCGCACGTCGCATTCCGGCGAAGCCTGACCGCAAGGCCTGCGCGGAGCAGGCAACTATTGGCCCGCGCCTTTCTTGCCTTCGCTGGCGGCTTTTTCGAGCAGGCCCTCGAACGCCGCGCCCTTCACGTCCACGTCCATGGCGAACCAATCCTCCTCGTCAATCATGGCGATGACGCGCTTGAGGTTGACGGGATTGTTAAAGCACGGCGTGGCCCGGGGCGAAGGTGTCGGCGAGCAGGCCCGCCGGCTTCGCGGAGTTTGCGCAGAATGTCAGCGTAGTGATCCGGCAATTGCGTGCCGGACTTGGGCTTGAGCGATTCCCAATCGCAGTCTTTCGGGACTTTCGCGCCGCGCTCATCGGCCATCTTGAGGAACAGCAGATACGTCAAATGTCCAATATAGTCACCGTAGTCCACGCCGTCGTGACGCAGCGTGTGGCAGAAGCCCCAGAGTTTCTGGACGATGTCGCTCACTCAGTTGATGGTGGAGGGTTGATGGTTGATAGTCGAAAGCCGGGTGCAGAAAGTCCCGCAGGGACGAGCGACAATAGCCCAGCGATTCATCGCTGGGATAACGGCAGGCAAACCCGTCCAAGCCCCGCAGGGGCGAAAGAAATCAATGCAAATCCTTTTCCACATATTCCAGGCCGCGCTTTTTTGAGGAACGCTTCGACCTCTTCCTTGAACGTCATCTTTCGGTGGGTTCGGCCTGGCCCTGAATGTATTTTGTCGTGTCCTCGACGCCGGAGATGCCGATGCTGAAAGCGCCGTAGCCTTCCTGCCATTCAAAGTCCCGATACTCATTGAAGGTGTCGTGAATCCATTTCGAGGAGTTGCCTTTCAAAAGCTGGACGGACTTGGCGACCGAAAGCGTGGACGGAATCGAAACCAGAACGTGAACGTGATCTTCCACGCCGCCCACCCCCAATGCTTTCATCATGTTCTCACGCGCGATGCCGCCAAGGTAGGGCCAGAGGCGTTGCTGCAACTCCGCCTGGATGAGCGGGCGGCGTTCTTTAGCGGCCCACACGCAATGCATCAGGCAACTGGTAAACGAGAGCATGGTGGTCTTCTGTCGTCCCTGCGGGACTTGTTTTGATTCGTGACGGTGCATCCAGCGATAAATCGCTGGGCTATTTTCTTTCGCCCTGCCGGGCTGGCGTCATGGCCCAGCGTGTGGCAGAAGCTCCAGAGAATTTGGGCGATGTCGGACATGAGAAATATGTGATGCGGAGTCAACTAGTCAGACATACTCTTCAATTCCACCTCGTGAAAGTGCTTTCTGACTTTCAACAGGAATTGCCAGAGCTGGACCAAGCACAACTTCAAGAGCCCAGGCAATTCTTTCGCTTTGTCGTTCTTTCCATCTGCTTTTGCATAGTATGAATCGATCAAGGATCTCACGTCTTTTTCGACCTGGTCTGGATTCTTCAAATTGTGGGCTCATTGGTTGCGCACTAAGTTCAACTTCGCAATAGCGCAAAACAGATCAGCGTTGGGGCCAGGTTCGACATTGCACACGACTGCCTCGACTAGCTTCAGTTATTGGTAGAACTCCAGCTTCGCATTTCCGTTATCCGGAAGTTGCGGGATCCGAAGAAGGCGCGCCAAAATTGTATCCAAAAGCTTTTCGATTTTGCAGCAGCGGCGTCAGGTCAAAATCTTCCTCGTCCATCGAGAGGTTTTTCACGAGATGCTCACGCACGAGGGACAGCCATCGCATCTGCTCCAGCGTCAGCTTGTGGGCAGCGAGGAAATTGTCCACCGCCGATTCACCCGTTCCTCGGCGGTCAGCAGTGGGAATTGCGCCGTCGAGGCATGTTTGACAATGGAGATCACGTCGGCCAGCGCCTTGAATCCTCTGGCGCGGTGGGCACGTTGGAGCTTATCCGCCTCGAAGCCGTTTTGATTCATGGCGCGCTTGAGTTCTTCCATCACGGTAGGCCGCCAGTTCTTTGGGTGTTGGAGCAAAATCGAGAGCACGGCGACTTTGTCAGCGTTGGCCTTCACGAATTCGGAAAAGGCGTCGAGATAATCCTCGGCGTTGTCGAACTGGCCGTAGCGTTCGAGCTGCTGCGACGTAACCACGTCCTTGTCTTCGATGGTCGTGAGAAAGGTGCGTTTGGCGCGGGGATATCCCAGCAGCAGCTTTTGGAAGTCAGGATTGCGCAGCAGCTTCAAGCTTCATCGTGCCGGCGAAGTCCTGCTTGACCGGGTGCAGGAACACGATGAATATCGGAATGCTCACACCGACGCCGCCTTTTCTTCACGGATTCACGCTTCCGAGTCGCTCGGCTCGTTTTTCCGCTCCCACTGCCGGGGAACGCGCTCCGGCAGCGCGGTGTCCACTTTCGCGTAGTAGGTCGCTTCGCCGCATAACTCGTTCATCTTGCGCTCCAGCTCGCGGGAAGGCGCAACCCAGAACCGCTCGTGCGCCTCGATGAAGATGATCTCTCCGGCGGGCCGCATCAGGCAGAGAAACAGAGGGCATTTGCCGGGGTGCGCGGTCACGACTTGGAGGGCGGACTCCAATTGAGCCGCGTTCAGATGGGCGGTCGGCAAACGCAGATGGACCTGTTTGGTGAAGCGGCGCGGCGCGTCATCCAAAGGCATGATCTCCTGGGGGAAAACCTTGAGCCGATCTTCCCCATTGTTGACTTCGCCGATCACGAGAATGGCTTGATTGACGACGAGCAAGTCGCGGAATTTGTCAAAATTCTCGGTCATGCAGAGCACCTGGACCGATCCGGACAAATCCTCCAACGTGACCATGGCGTAAGGTTTGTTGCTCTTCTTTGAGATGCCCTGCTGGACCGCCGTGATCAATCCGCCGATGCGGGTCAAGGCCCGGTTCGGCAACTGCGCCGCCGACGCCGTGTTGGCCAGAGCATAACGCTCGAGCAAGGGGATGAAGGGAGTCAGCGGATGGCCGGTGACATAGAAGCCGAGCAATTCCTTTTCCGCGGCCAACAGATCGCTTTGCGGCCACTCCGGAAGTTGATGGATCGCTTCGGCGGCGGGCGCCGCTTTCTCTTCGAGCATGCCAAACAGAGAGGCTTGGCCGCGCTGCCGGTCCTGCGCGAGGCTGGCCGCCCGCGCCATCGTGTGGTCGATCTTCGCGAAGAGCGTGGCCCGCGTCTCGCCAAAGGTGTCGCAGGCGCCGCTCTTGATGAGCGCTTCCAGGACCTTGCGACTCACCGTCCGGCCATCGACCCGTTCGCACAAATCGGGCAGAGACCCGAATTTCCCGCCTTGGCCACGGGCGGTGAGAATGCACTCGACCGCGATTTCACCCACGCCTTTGATGGCGGCCAGGCCGAAGCGAATGACCGTGCCCTGGCGGGCGGGCGAGAAGACCACCCCGCTTTCATTCACGTCCGGCGGCAGAACTTCCACGCCGAAGGCGCGCGCTTCGTTGATGAGCACGCTGAGCTTGGCCGTGTCGCTCATGTCGTTGGTCATCATGGCGCTGAGAAACTCGACCGGGCAATTGGCCTTCAGATAGGCCGTCTGGTAGGCCACGATCGCGTAGGCGGCGGCGTGCGATTTGTTGAATCCGTACCCGGCAAACTTCTCGAGCAAATCGAAGATCTGATGGGCTTTGGCCGCGGAAATGTGGTTCGCCTTCGCGCATCCTTTGACGAAGGAGTCGCGTTGGCTCTGCATTTCCTCGACCTTTTTCTTGCCCATGGCGCGGCGCAACAGATCGGCTCCGCCGAGCGTGTAACCGGCCAGGACTTGCGCCGCCTGCATGACTTGCTCCTGATAAATCATGATGCCGTAGGTCTCGCGGCAGATGGGCTCGAGCAGCGGATGCTCGTACTCGATCTTCACCTCGCCATGACGGCGTTTGATGAACTCGGGAATCAGTTCCATGGGCCCCGGACGATACAGAGCGATCAACGCCGTGATGTGTTCGACGGAACTGATCTGGAACTTGCGGCACAGGTCCCGCATCCCGCCGGATTCCAGTTGGAAGATCCCGACGGTGTTGGCCTTGTTCAGGAGGTCGTAGGTTTTGGCGTCATCGAGCGGGAGCTGATCAATGGGGACTTCGATTCTCTGGGTTTGTCGGACCAGATCGCAGGTGTTGCGGATGACCGTGAGCGTCTTCAAGCCCAGAAAATCCATCTTGAGCAAACCGAGATCTCCGACCGGTCCCATGGCGAACTGGGTGACGATGATCCCCTCGTCGTCCTGTTTCAACGGAAGGAGATTGACGAGGGGCTGATCTCCGATGACCACTCCCGCGGCATGAACCGAGGCGTTGCGGGTGATGTCTTCCAGGACAAACGCGGTATCGATGAGTTCGCGGGTCTGTTCGTCCGTGTCATAGGCCAGTTTCAGTTCCGGGGATTGCTTGAGCGCTTTCTCCAGCGTCATCTTCAATTCGTTCGGAATCATCTTGGCCAGGCGATCGCAATCCCCGTAATTGAGGCCCTGGACGCGGCCCACATCCCGGACGACCGACTTGGCGCCCATCGTGCCGAAGGTGATGATTTGGGCCACGGAATCGCGGCCGTACTTTTGCCGGACATACTCGATGACGTCGGCTCGTCGGTCGTCGGCGAAATCGATATCAATGTCGGGAGGATTGACCCGTTCCGGGTTGAGGAACCGCTCGAAGAGAAGGCCATAGCGAATCGGATCGACGTTCGAGATCTCGAGCAGATAGGTCACGATCGAGCCGGCGGCCGAACCCCTGGCCACGCAGGCAATCCCCTTGCTCCGCCCGTAGCGGACAAAGTCGCCGACGATGAGAAAGTAGCTGGTAAATCCGGTCTTCTCGATGGTTTCCAGTTCGAGCTGCAGGCGGTCGGTCACGGTTTGGAGAGCCGCGGCCACGGCCGGTTCATTCAGATCGCAGAGGATCGCGGAAGGCGCTCCCTCCCCTCCGGCTTCGGAATCCGGAGAGGGCTGCGTCGGGTCGCCGCCCCTTCCGCCGGAGACAAACGTCGGCAGCCGTCTCGGATCGTCCAGACGTTCCACGACGAATGAGTCTCCCACCGCGCGGGCGTGGATGCCGTAGCGCCGAAGCAGGCCTTCCGCGAGGAGTTGGCGCAAGTATCCTTCGCGGGTGAAATGCTCGGGCGCGGTGAAAACTGGGAAGTGCAGATTGCCGAATTCAATTTCGAGGTTGCACTGCTCCGCCACCTCGCGGGTGTTCAGAACCGCCTCCGGAACTTCGGCGAAAATCGCCTTCATCTCTTCGGCGGATCGGAGGAAGAACTGCTCGCCGACGTATCGCGGGGACGGGTCGCTGACCAGGATCTGGCGCCCGATGCAGACGAGACAGTCATGGGCGCGGGAATGGCGTTTCTCGACGTAGTGCACGTCATTCGTGGCCACGAGCTTGAGGCCGAATTCCTTGGCCCAAGGAATCAACTGCCGGTTGACTTTGGCCTGATCGAGAATGCCGTGATTCTGCAACTCCAGGTAGAAATTCCCCGGGCCAAAAGTCTGCTTGTACCAATCGATCGCCTGCCGGGCCTGGGTCCATTGATCCCGCTGAATCGATTCCGGAATTTCGCTGGCCAAGCACCCGGACAAGGCGATCAATCCCCGCTTGTTCGCGGCGAGAATTTCTTTGTCGATGCGCGGCTTGTAGTAGAATCCCTCGATATGGGCAGCCGTGACCAGTTTGATGAGATTCTGGTAGCCAGTTTCGTCTTTGGCCAGGAGCACGAGATGATGATACGCGTCGCGGCCGCCGCTGGCCGCCTTCTTCTCCAGGCGGCTGCCGGGAGCCACATAGACTTCGCAGCCAATAATCGGTTTGATGCCCTTGGACCGGGCCGCTTGATAGAAATCAATCGCCCCGTAAAGCACTCCGTGATCGGTGATCGCCAGGGCGGGAAACTTCAGTTCATGCGCCTTCTCCATCAACCGGTCCAAACGACAAGCCCCATCGAGCAGCGAGTACTCGGTGTGCAGATGGAGATGGACGAAATCCGCATGCGACATGCGGCTAATTTCAGGCGAGGAGAAACGAATGTCTAGCCGAATGCAGCGTCGGTCCGCCGACGGGGGCCGCGCCAGTGGCCAGGCGGCGCGGCGCGCCTCGACCCCAGCGTGGACTCAAGGTTGCAGGACCACGGCCCGATAAAAGCGCGCCGGGGGAAGGGGCAAGGTCGGATCTTCAAAATCCAACGTGAAGCTCGCGGCCAGATTGGTCTTCACGGGGAGCCATTTCACCAAGTCCGACGAAACCTCGATTCGGTACTGCTGGCCCGGCCACGAGGTGGCAGTGAGGTGAAATTGGCCGGCCGGACCTCGCGCCCCGGAAGCGAGTTGCGCATAATGGCCATCGCCATTCAACCGGGCCAGGCTATAGCGGGTCACTCCATTGACCGCTCCAAACAGCCCAGCGATGAGAATCTGGCTGTCCCGCTGCACGGCGATGGCGTTCACCCAAACTGGACCGGGGTAACTCAGCGAGGGCACAAATCGAGTATCCAAACTGCCGTCGCGATGCAATCGCGCCAAGCCGAAGCGCGGGAGGCCGTTGAACAAAACAAAGGCGCCGCCAATCAAGATCTTTCCGTCGGGCTGCACGACCACCGCCGCCACCACATTGTTCGGTCCGGTGCCAATGTTGAACGTCGAGTCCACGATTCCATCCGCGTTCAAACGGACCAGGTAACGCCGGGCGACATTGTTGACGCTGAGGAAACTGCCGGCGGCGAGGACTTTGCCATCCGGTTGGAGGGCGAGCGCGTAAACCGCGGAGTTGGTCCCTTGCAGCCCCGCGCCGATGTTGAAGCTCGGATCGAGACTCCCGTTGCCATTCAGCCGGGCGAGGCGATTCTGGGCCACTCCATCCGCCTGGGTGAAGTAGCCGCCGATAATCACTTTGCCATCCGGTTGTGCGGTCGTGATGGTCACCCAATCATTGAGAACCGGTGAACTGAAGAACGGATCAATCGCGCCATCGAGCGAATACCGCATGACCTCATCCAGGTAGGAGTCAGACGCCCGGTCAAAGAACTCGTCCGATACGACAAACGAGCCGTCCTTCTGCACCATGAACGACGTCAATGAACCCAGACCAGGATCGAAGCCGCGATCGAGCGAACCGTCGCGATTCAGCCGAAAAACCCCTTCGTAACCGCCGATGATCCGACCGTCCGGCTGCACCCCCAGATCGAGCACTTGGTAAACCGGGGATCCCTGCGGCGGCGCGGGCGCAAAGGTGAGATCGACGGTGCCGTCCCGATTGAGCCGCGCGATCCCCGGTCGGGCTTCCCCATTGATCGATGTGAAATTCCCCGCGAGCAGAGTCTTCCCATCGTCCTGCGCCACCAGGGCGGTGACCGGAAGAGTCGAAGTCGGATCGTCGGGATAGGGGATATCTACCTCGGCGAACCCAAAATCAAGATTCCCCGGCTTCTTGCCATCGATGATGCGCACCACGAAATTCGTCGGCGCGCCGAGCGACGCACCCGGCGCCGGATTCTTCAGGACGAGACTGAAGATCTTATCGTCCTCCAGGGAACCGTCATTCAGAATCGACACGGTGATGGTCTTCTCGACCACGAACTTGTCAAACTGCAGGACGCCGCTTTGCGGGGCGAAATCTCCGCCCGCCACCGCCGTCCCGGCGACGGCGGCAAACTCGACGGAATAAGCGCCTTCGCTATCTCCTCGCCGAATGACGTCCATCGAGACCGAACCACTGGTTTCGCCCGTGACGATGCCCGGGCTGAAAAATTCAAAGCTGCTGGTCCGAACATTCGTGCTCAAGAGCCGGGACAGCCGATTGGTTTCGCTTCCGTCCGCGGAAGCGAAGGTCCCGCCGATGACGATCTTGCCGTCCGGTTGCAGAGCCAACACCGGGATCGAAGTCATTTCTTCATAGCCCAAATCGTTGCGGTAGGTGGTGCCGAAATACGGCCCGAAAGTGCCGTCCAACGATCCGTCGCCATTGATCCTGGCCAAGCCGTGACGGTTGATCTCATCGACGGTCAAGAATGACCCGCCGAACAGAATCTTGCCGTCGCCCTGCACGATCACCCAGGTCACCAAACCCGAAAGGTCGGCGCCGCTCGCATCGATGTCCTTAACCCCACTGCCGATCTCCAGGGTTGAGTCCACCGAACCATGGGGATTGAGGCGAGCGAGCGCGCGGCGGTCGAGCCCATTGACCGAGTCGAAATCTCCTCCGATAATGATCTTTCCGTCGGGCTGGACGGCGATCGCCTCGACGCTGGCGTAATCGCCGGTCGCTCCTAATCCCGGATCAAAGGTCGAATCCACCGAGCCATCCGCATTCAGTCGCGCAATGTTGCGCAAACTGAGTCCGTCCACCTCGGTAAACTGGCCTCCGAGAAGAGTCTTGCCATCAGGTTGAGCCACCACCGCGGAAATCCATGGCTTCCGGAAATTGCGATTCGTGCTGGTGAGTCCCGCGCCGGGCTGAAAGGTGGGGTCCAGCGAGCCGTCCGCGTTCAACCGGGCCACATCAATCCGGGAGACGCCGCTCACGGTGTCAAAGATCCCGCCGATCAAAACCTTGCCATCGCGCTGAAGTGCGACCGAATAAACGGCGGGGGTTCCAGCCCCGGCGACTCCGGCCCCGGGATTGAAAGACGTGTCCAGCGTCCCGTCCGAGTTGAGTCGGGCGATGCGATTCCGCGGCGCGGAGCCCACCGCGGTGAATTCCCCGCCGATAATCGCCTTGCCGTCGGCCTGCAGAACCATCGCATAAACAGCGTTGTTCGGCTGGGCGACCGTTTTCTCGAAGCCGGTGTCTCGATGCCCATCCGCCTGGACCCGAATCACCGCATTCGGATTGGTCGGGTCGTCGGAAGCGAAGGTTCCGCCAGCCCAAATCTTGCCATCGGGCTGGAGAGCGAGCGCGTTCACCGCATCAGCCGGCTGGATGGAATTGGTGAAGGTGAAATCGAGGAGGGTCCCGCGGTTTTCATTGTCCTGAACATAAAGCCGGGCTCGCGCCAAAGCGCCAAAGACCGCCCCTCCGGTGGGATTGCTCAGGCTCAATTCAACGGGTTCGCTCCCTTCCGCGAGCGTGTCGTCCAACAACGGAATCGCAAACGTCTTGTTCGTTTCACCGCGGGCAAACGAAAGCGTGCCCGACTGGGGAGTGTAGTCCACTCCGCTCGTGGCCAACCCTTTGCCGGTCGCATAATTAACGGTGACTGCGCGGGTCAAATCGCCTGAACGCACCACGGTGATCGTCGCGGACCCACTATCCTCATAGGCGAAGAAGGTCGGCGAAGAAAACGCGACCGCGGGGATGTTCGTCTGGCCGAGACAGGTCGGCGGATCGGAGAGGAGAGCCGCCGCAGCCAGGCACGCCAGAACCGCGGCGGCGCGGACACGGTCCTGGGCGATGATGGAAGAGGAATTGTCCAACCGGGTCGTTCTGTTCATGTGCTTGGGATGCCGCGGCCGAGGGGGCAGAGACGCGGCGGAAGGGATCGTCCGTCACCGTTTCTGCGCACCGCGCTGCCGAGGAATTCTTGAGTTGGGTTTCTACCATTTCGCCGCTCGGCTGTCTTGGAAAATCGAAGGTCCCCTGGCTCCCCGACCTGACCAGATCACCGTTTCGATCGACAAGTTCGGGCGCCGTCTGCCTCACGGGTGAGACGTCCCAGCCCTTTAGTCAGCAAGGGGGACCTTGCGATAATCAGTCCATTCCGCCTACGGTTGTTGCGGAGTAACCACGCGATAATACCGCAGTCCGGCTCCGGACGGATCAAGAATCTCAGCCAGGTAGGAGTCAGTCCGGGAATCAACATCGCTCAGGCTTCGCCACTCGCCGCCGGTCAACGTGTCCCGGTATTGAACCGTATAGGTCTTTCCGGCCATCGCCTGGAAGCGAATCGCCACCCCGCGAAGCGTTCGCTCCGCGGAATTCACCTTCAAAACACTCGCGCCATTTCGTGGATCGGTCCCGGTGACGTATTCCTCGGCATTGCTCTGCCCATCACCATCCGGGTCGGCCGCGTCTCCGCTCATCGCAGCGTCGGCCAGCTCCGCGGCGTTGAAATACTTCGCTTTCCACACCGCGATGCCCGGATCCTCGACTTGGATGACGGTCTCATCTTGCACGGAGAACTCACCGTCGCCGACCGAGAGACGCAACACGTAACGGCCCGAGGCGCTGAATTTGGCGACCGTGACCGCCGCGTCCGGACTGGCCAAGGTCACGACACCTGGCCCGCTCACCATCGACCAGGAAATCGTGAGGCGCCCAGGCGGACTGGGCAGCCCGTCATCGAAGGCTGTTCCCTTGAGCGTGGTTTCCATCAGACGACTCAGCGTCTGATCAGCTCCGGCGCTGATGGTCGGGGGCTGATTGTCGGGAAGCCAGAGCCCCTTCAGCTCGAGATCGAAACTAATGTCGGCACTGACGAAGTCGGACTGGTGAATTTCGACGGCCAGGGAATTGGACCCCTCCGTGAGCAAGGACGGATCGACCTGCTTCGCCAGAAAGGCGGATTCGTTCGTCCCGCTGACGTTGCTGCTGGCGAAGGTGCTCGAGAGAATCGGGCCTTCCGGCATGTTGCTGCGAAACACTTCGGTCCCGTTGAGATACACGACCGCGCCGTCATCGCGGAGCAGCCTCAGAGTCAATTGCCGGAACCCGCGCGCATTCTCCACGGCGAACGAACGGCGAAAATAGGTGGTCGTGTACTTGGTCTGGGAATTGGGTCCAAACTTCACCACCGTGCCCTCATCACCATCGCCGTAGCCGAGCTGAGCTTTGCCCGAGGACCAAGCGCTGTCGTTGAACCCGGGGTTGACCCAGGCCGTCCCTTGATTGGAGCCCGCATCCAGGTATCTCCAGACCGCACCGGTCGAGACCAGCGTCACTTGCGAAGGCAGCCGTTGGATCGCCACCGTCATTTCGGCGCTGCCAGACAGTTCACCGTCATGCGCCGTCAACCGCACGACGTACCGGCCCACCCCCGGGAAACTCGCGGTCGTGTTCGTGCGACTGGCATCGCCGAATCCCACCGGTCCGGGTCCGCTCAACTGGGTCCAGGCGACAGTCAATGCCCCCGGAGGTGTTGGAAATCCGTCATCGTCCGCCGATCCCGTCAGTGGCAGGACGACCGGGAACACGCTCGCTTCGAGAGTGCGCTCGGGGCCGATGCTGACGCGCGGCGCGCGGTTGCCACCGTTCTCGATCCCGGGTGACGGCGTGCCGAAGCTGGCCCGCCATTGGATCGGATCGTTCCCGTAGGCCAGGGCGTTGATTCGCTCCAGGGATGGCCCGCCTCCCGCCGCATGGGTGGGCCAGGGCGCTTGGTTGCCGTACCGGACTTCATCCACCGTCAGGAAAGGAACAAAAACGATGCCGTTGGTTGCCACGTCCGGGGCATCGGGCCGCTGCAGTTGGAGAAGCTCGCCTCCGTTTTGCAGCACTCCGGGGAATGGGCCGAAGACGGGCACGGACGAGGGCACGCCATTTCGCGTCCGGAAAGCCACCGGATCACTCGCCACGATGAGCGCCAAGCCATGGGCGGGAAGCTCGGAAAAGGCCGGAAAATCAAAACCCACCCCGTTGATCCTCCACCGGTTGGTGGCGCGCTCGGGGTCGTAGAGTTTAACCGACTGGCTCGTCACATTTTTTAACTCGATGAACTCGTCGCTCCCCGGGGCCGGATGATAGTGGATTTCATTGATCACGACGGGCCCGACTCGTGGTCCCGTTTGGCCCGCGCCAAAGCTATTCGCGATTTGCGGCGGATACTGGACTTCGCCGGTGCTCGTCACATAGCGCCCAAAGGAAACCCCGTTGGCACTGGCCGGAAAACTGAAGCCATCGCTGAATCCAGTCAGATTCCCCGCCGCGTCCGCCGCGTAAAGATAAACCTCTTCCCCGTGAGAACTGAAATTGAAACCGGCCGTCAAAGCCGTGGCGCGATTGAAATCATCTTCGGTCAAAACCCAATATCCGCCCGGCGGGATGATCGTGCCCGGAGCCAGGCGGAACTTCTTCGGCGTGGCCCGATCGTCGGTCAGATACCAGGAGCCAATGTCCACGGCGTGAGTGGTCGGATTATGAAGCTCGACCGTGTCTTTCTGAGGTAGATCGGTATGGGTGAGAATTTCCGTGATCCAAACGACCTCCACGGACGACGGCGGGTCATCCGCGCCCGGAGATCCGCCGATCTTTGTCGAGGCGCGCCAATTCTTCGGATCGCCCGGTTCGGGATTGAGACTTGGATTGGCGAGAACCAGGGAGAAACCACGGCCCGCCGCGGTGGCGGGCCACGGCGGCTGATCGCCGTATTTCACGGTGGCGATGGGCGTACCCACGGCGTGAACCAACGCCACGGTCTCGCCGCTATTGGCCAGGCGGCCGGCGTAAACACCGCTGATGCGCACCCCGGGATATCTCTTCTGAAACGGCTCCGGATTGCCGGCGAGCACGGCGAATTGGCCCGGTCCCAAATGAAAGCCGTTGGGAAACGCGAACCCGACGCCGTTGGTGAAGCGAACGCCGCTCAGATCCAGTTCCAGCGCCCCCACGTTCTTGAGTTCGATGAACTCGAACTCGTCGCCATCGATCCCGTCTTGCGCCAGCGGGTCGTACATCAACTCGGTGATGACGAGATCCCGAAATGTCTGGATGACGGTGAACGAGGCTTCGTTCAACGCACTCCACGTCCCGTTGCTCCAGAGCCGTGATTTGACCTGCACGCTCTCATTCAGCGCGACGGGCGCGCTGTAAACGAGGGCGGACGGCGCCACGCCGCCGCCGGGCAGACGGGGATCGCTTCCATCCCGGGTGAAATAAACCGTGCCCGCGGACGCCGTCACGGTCAGCCCGAAACCGCGCGAAATATTTCCGCCATGCTGACTGAACACCGGAGCGGAAACATTCGGGTAAAACCCGTCGGCCCGAAGCTGATTGAGAACGATCGCGGTGCGCTGCGGGAAGAAATTGTTCAGAATATCGTTGATGGCGCGCACCCAATCCACATCCCGGGTGAAGGGGGCGGCTCGCTTGGCATCGCCCCAGCGGGCGGATTCGCCGACCACCGCTCGATCGATTTCCGCTTTGCGGGTCAAGAACAGCGCCCGAGTCGCCTCCGGCATCAGGAGACCCTTGTTAAAGAAGTAGCGATGAATCCGGTCCGCCGCCAGCAGCCGAAACTCCGCGTTCGCCTGAAGCTTTTTCCAGAGGTACTGCGGGCTGCTATAGACGACCGAGGTGTCACCGGCCGAGAACGGCCCGGTCCGGTCTTCGTTGACATTGAGGAGAGTGTGCTCGGCATCATGGGCAAAGAAACGGAATCCCTCGGTTCCGCGGCGGTTGCGCACTCCGTACCAATTGTTCGGACGAGTGTTGCTGAGGAAATTCGAAATCGGCGCGTCGAGGTTGCCGCCGTAGAAGATCACCAGCATGTAGTCGATCAGATTCGGCAAATCGACCAAGACCTCATAATCGGGGTTGCGGGTTCCATCCGGATTGTTGCCCTGAATATTTTGGTACGCCTCCGTCGTCTCGAGGCCCGCTTTGGCCAGGGTGTAGAGGCGCGTCCAGGCCGTCATGTTCCCATCCGTCGCGTTGATCGTGTAGGCGCCCGCTTCCACTTTGATGACGTCGTAATCCTCAGCGTTTCCTCCGAAATAAGCGGCGCCGTAGGAGGCTTCCGGCCGCTCGCACGTGTTGTAGAGCCCCCAGTACTGGCCATTGACGTAGAGGTGATAAAATCCGCCGCGCTCCCCCGGGTGGCCCATCGCCAATTGAAGATCGCGCGAAAACTGATCGCGCAGAAACACGCCCCGGCTGTCCCCTTGAAAACTCCAGGAATAGTTTTGAAAAGTCCGCAGATCAAGCGCGTCAAAGGTGTCCGTGCCGCCGTCGCCGAAGAGCGGGTACTTCAATTTGGCCGCCCCATAATCTTCGCGGAAGAAGAAGCGGAAGGCGTGCTTGGGATTGGAGGTGGTCCGGCTGAATCCTCCGCGAATGCGGATGCCGCCGTTGATTTGAAACCCGCGCTGACCGTCCGGGTGAATCAATTCCAGAGAGGTCGGCCGCTCCCAATCCCGGCCATCTTGTCCGGGATTCGCATAGATGCCCCGGGTCGAATTGAAGAGATCATTCAAATCCATCACGACCGAGAACGACGGGATTGATTTCAGATCGTTCTTGATCGTCCCCTTGTAGAGAGGGTTGTTCACCACATCGGGGTCCATCCCGTAGTCCCGGCTATTGGCCCCCCACGAACTCGGCCATCCGGGCGGCGGCTGCCCGGTCGGAGATTGCTGAAGCACGTCGTCGAGGAAAAGGTAGCTTTGCGTATCCACGTTGGACGGCAGGTAGCCGTTCAGAAAGGCCGCGGCCCGGAGCGTGGTGGTGCCGCTGATCAGAATCGGACCGGTGTAGATGAGGCCATTCGTCGCCGAGGGCGGAACGCCATTGGTGGTGTAGCGAACGACGGCATGGGTCGTCTCCGTGGTGATGGACAACGTGAATGGGGTGTCGTAGAAGCCGCGGTCATGGCTGAACTTGGTGTCCGCGACCACGGCGATGAATCCCGTGGCATTGACCGATCCCGGCGTCGGTTTCTTGAAATAATAATTCGTCCCTTGCCAGACGCCGTAGGATGTGTCGGCCAATTGTTCCGGAAACACCGGGGCGAACTCGGACGCGATCCCGCCGTCGGGCCGGACCAACGCCAAGTACTCCCCGTTGGCCTCAAGACGAAAATTGGTGTGCCAGGGCGAGCCCGCGACGGATCGGTCCTTGCCCGAGGCGAACACGATCAGATACCCACCGGGAGCGATGGCGCCGCCAGGGAAACGCCACTTGTTCAAGTCCGCCGCATCGTCGGTCAAGCGCCAGCCGGCGAGCTCAACTGCGCTCGTCCCGCCGTTGAACAACTCAATCCAGTCCGAGTAGTCACCCTCCGGGTCAGCCAGCGTTTTCCCGTTATTGGCCATGAATTCGGTGATCGCGATTTGGGCTGGGGTCGAGATGATTCCCCCCCAGAACCAGAGGAAACCCATCGTCCAAACCAAAGCGCGTTTGCCCAGAAGAATCATTCCTCGTCGCTAGCAGGTTACAGGCCACGACTCGCGGGCCGTGGGCTGAATTTTTCTTCTGTTGCATTCCGAAGGGTTTTCCTTAAAAAGCGGCCATGCCTTCACGACTTGCAGACCAATGGATTTTGATCACCGGCGCTTCGAGCGGATTTGGCGCAGCCGCGGCTCGCGCCTTTGCCGCGGAGGGTTCCCGGCTTCTGCTCGGCGCCCGTCGCCTGGACCGCCTCGAAGCCGTCGCGGCCGACGCCCGCAAGCTCGGCGCCCCGGCCGCCCATGTCCACGCGCTCGACGTCACCCAGACGCCCAGTGTGGAAGAGTATTTCCGCTGGGTCCGCACTCACACCGATCGGCTCGATGTCTTGATCAACAACGCCGGCGGCGCCCTCGGTATGGATCCGGTGGCCACCGGCAAGGATGATGATTGGGAAGGCATGTTCCAAAGCAATGTGCTCGGGGTCTTGCGCGTGACCCGGGCCGCTCTGCCGTTGCTCACGCCCCATCCCGGCAGCTCCATCATCAATGTCGGATCGGTGGCCGGACGCGTCGCCTATGAGGGGGGCGCCGCCTACTGCGCCGCCAAGGCCGGCGAACTCCAAATCACCCGCGCCCTCCGTCTCGAACTCTGCGGGACCGGCGTGCGCGTCGGAACCCTCGATCCGGGCATGGCCGAAACCGAATTCTCCGTCGTGCGCTTCAAAGGAGACGAAGCCCGTGCGAAGAAGATTTACGACGGCGTCCATCCGCTCACGGCTGAAGACATTGGTGAAATCCTCGTCTGGATGGCCAGCCGTCCACCGCACGTCTGCATCGATGAGATGCTGGTCAAATGCACCGATCAGGCCGCCATCCATAAAGTCCACCGGCGCACCAAGCCGTAAGCGTGCCGTCAGGACTGGGGAGCATACGCGCCCTCGCGTGTGCCGGCCGGCGCCCCGCCGGTCGGAACGAAGGCCCAATCCAGTCACTAAACAGTGACCTGTTCGCAGGCGCCAGCGTGGTCGGCGAGGGCGCGCGCGCTCCCCATCTCAACTGAATAGTTGGTGCCCGTCCTCGCGATGACCGAATGTTGAAAGCTCAACGGTGGGAGCCGGCAGTCTTTCGATTGAAGGCCACCGCGTCGGCATAGCGAACCCCAGTTCCTCCGAAGAGATCGAGCGCCGAACCGATCGTGACGTCGATCCGGCCTCGGCCCAGACGAGTCACATCCTCGAGATCCGCCAGCGATCGGGCCCCTCCGGCGTAGGTCGTGGGCAGGGGCGACCACTGACCCAGCATCTCGACCAAACGCCGGTCAATGCCCCGGCAAAGCCCTTCCACGTCCACGGCATGAACCAGGAACTCGCTGCACGAGGCTGCAAGCCAGTCCAAGGTCGGCGCATTAAGGGTCAATTCGGTGAACTTCTGCCACCGGTCTGTGACCACGAAATACTCCCCGCCGCGCTCCCGACAACTGAGGTCCAAAACCAGCCGCGATCGGCCGATCGCCTCGACCAAAGCTCTCAGCCTTTCCTCATCCAAGCGGCCGTCGCGAAAAACCCAAGAGGTTACGATGACGTGCGACGCACCCGCGTCGAGATAGGCCGGCGCGTTGTCGAGGCCAATCCCGCCACCGACTTGCAGACCGCCTGGATAGGCGGCCAAGGCCTCCCGCGCGGCCCGTTCGTTGCCCGGGCCGAGCATGATGACATGTCCGCCCGGCAAATCGTCTTCCCGGTAAAGTTCGGCGTACCACGCGCTCGAACGTTCGGACACGAAGTTGGTGCGGAGTTGCGCCGGATCCCCTCCGAGGGTGCCGCCGACGATCTGCTTCACCTGGCCTTCGTGCAGATCAATGCACGGTCTGAACATGAGACGAAGGTTAAGCCAGCTTTCTCCGACGCGGCAAGCCCGACTTGGTTTCGGACAGCAATTCTTCTTTTGGCACGTGTGTAATCCCGGCTTGAGCCGGTCGCCACGTGAAGACCGGCTCAAGCCGGGATTACACACGTCGAACGGACAGTGTCCTGGGCCAAAACGAGAATTGCTGAGTTCCGGAGAGGAGCGCGGCCAGCCCGGTCTCGACCGTCGAATGGGTCACGCCGGCGGCGGAAACTCCGGATGGTTACCGGGAATTTGGTTTCTCTCCAAAGGCTTGATTGGGTGGTAGAATCGGCCACCTGATTCACCAGACTAACCAATAATAGGACCTGACCCCGTTTCGGGGGGGAGGTCGGAATGTAACGGTGCGAGGGAGGGCGGCTTCCAAGGGCTGGCGGCGGCTCGGCCGCTAAGGGGAAGAGCGGCTAGCGCGGCCTGCATCACGCTCCGAAAGCTACGCTCGCGCGGCTGGCGCGGAAGGCCTATTTCAGCCGTCCAGGCGCAGGGTTTTAGGATCGCGCGCCCCGTGCCATGCGCGGAGGATTTCCACGGTGCGCCGGGCTTCGTCCACGTCGTAGTAAATGAGGAAGGAATAGCGCAGAACCTTGCGCGCTCCCGGTCGTTGCCTGACCGGCTGCCCGATCAATGGATTACGCCCGGTTTCCAGAGCGCAGTCGAGTAACTCGTTCCCAACCCGAAAGGCAACCTCCATCCCCGCCCGGCTGGTCAGGTAATCCACGATTTCCTTGAGATCGGAGATAAAGAGATCGCTCAGGATGACCTTGTAGTCCATTGCGCAAGTAATTCCCGGGCTTGTTCGACGGTAAAACCTATGCCCTCGCGCAACGAACGGCGGCCGGCATCAATGGCCGCGAGCATCTCCGGAGTTTCCTCGATTTCCCTCAACTCCAATTCCTCCAGCCGTCGCCGCACTTTCTCGCGTTCGGAACGCGCGAGCCTTGGCAGTTCTTCGAGAATTTCGGTCATGCTCATGGTCGAACTCTATCCGGGGACAGCGCCAGAGGCAAGCTCACCTGCCGGAAGACGGTGGGCATAACTACCCAATCCCTTCCGATTTACCGGAGCCGAACGTCGGTCCAGAGTCATTGGCTGGCGCCAGATTGAGAATGCGCTTGTTAATTTGTCAACCGGGGCGGAGCCAAAGACAGCAGTTCTCATTTTGACTCAGGACACCGTCCGTTCCACGCAGGTAGTCCCGGCTTCAGCCGGTTTTCACGTGGCGACCGGCTGAAGCCGGGACTACATACTTGTCAAAATGAGAACTGCTGAGCCAAAGAGCATGAAGTGGACATTGGCACGAAACTCCTGAATCGCCTCCAGCGCATATTTTTTCCCAATTGCGTTGCCTTGAAGCCATCGCGGAGGCAGACTCTGACCAGAATACTGTAATGACATTGATTAAATCGACCCGGGCCCATCTCCGAAGAGATTCTGGCCATCCGTTCCACCCATGAGCCGGCCATTCCCCTCTCGTTCCTACGCTTCTCGGGAACCCGCGCATCGAAGAAATGGGAAGATCCGAGCCCGCGAAATTCGGCTTCTGGACGAAACCAAAGAACCACTGGGCGTCATGCAACTCGGAGACGCTTTGCGCTTGGCCCGGAGCAAGAACTTGGACTTGATCGAAATCGCCCCGAACGCCACTCCACCCGTGTGCCGCATGATGGAGTACGGCAAGTTTCTCTACGAAGAGTCCAAGAAGAAAAAGGCTTCGCACGCCCGCCAGCCGGCGACCCAGATGAAGGAGCTTCAGCTCAGTCCGACGATTGATCCGCACGATTTCAGGGTCAAACTGAACCATGCCATCGAGTTCCTTTGCGACGACATGAAAGTCCAGGTCAGGCTGCGCTTCCGAGGCCGGCAGAAGGCTCACAAGGAGTATGGCTTCGAAGTTGTGAACAAGTTCATCGTGGAGGCCGCCGCCTATGGAAAAGCGGACGCCCTTCCCAAAATGGCGGGAGACCGGGACCTGCACGTCATCCTCAGTCCGTTGCCGCGCGAGAAACGCGCCAAGCATGCCCGCGAGAGCCAAGCCCGGGAAACTCCACCCGTCAACAGCGCTCCGCCGGACATAAAGCCCAACCCTTAGACACGTCCAGCCTGTTGTCCGCCGTCCGTCATTCGCCTCGGCTTCCACCGGGGCAAGACCGGCGAGGACGCTCCGGGGAGGCTTTCCGTGGACCTCGGTGTGGCGGGACTCCTTCGATCCCTGACTCTCCGGCCGACCCCCATTCCATGGATCGACGGAGTTTCGCTCGACCCGTGGATGGGTTCCCGAATTCCGGGAGCGAAAATACCGCTTTGGGGAACTCTTTCCTCCCCGAAATAGTTGCTGATTATTGTTGCTATCCGGCGGGAACTTGGCAACTTTTCTCCATCTGTTAGATAGCTTGTCTCTTTCAAGGCTTGGTAAATCCTCAGGTGAACTTGGTTCAGTGATGATTCGAAACCCGGCGATCGGGAACAGTCTGAAGAAAGCACCGGTTTGTCGGACAGTACTGCATCGCATGAGCAATAAACTGTATGTAGGAAATCTTTCCTTCAACCTCACCGAAAACGACCTTCAGAACACGTTCGCAGCCCACGGCACGGTTCTCGAAACCAACCTGATGATGGATCGCATGACCAATCGCCCGCGGGGTATTGGTTTCGTGACCATGTCCACGCCCGAAGAGGCGCAGAAGGCCATCGAAGCCCTGAACGGCCGGGA
>CAYHFE010000053.1:0-22650 GCA_964355375.1 uncultured Verrucomicrobiota bacterium | reverse complement strand
ACCGTTTGGTTCATGGCCCCGATTCACGTCCAATCGTTGGAGGTGTTCCCTTCCCCTGAACCGGGGTGGGGCGAGACTCCGTCGAGCCCTGACTTTCCTGCCGGCCAAGATTCCAGGGCTCGACAGAGTCTCGCCCCACCATTGGAACGAGTGCATGGTCCCAAGGTCTGTGCCAAGCGACTGGAGGCTCTCCGCGAACCGCCAAGTCTTGGAGTGCGGCAGCCCTTTGCCGTTTTGGGGACATCCGACCAAAGCGGCAGGAGGCCTCGCGGACACCTTTGGCAATGGAGAAGCGCCGGGCGGAGAATTCGGCCGTGGACCCGGGAGCTCAAGCCCACGCTCAAGCTCGCCCTGCCCATCGTCGCTGGGATGGTGGCCCAGATGCTCATGGGTCTGACGGACACCCTGATGGTGGGACGGGTGGGCGTCGTTCCCTTGGCGGCGGCGTCATTTGTCAACGCGGTGGCTCATCTGCCCTTTGTGTTCGCGCTGGGTTTGTTGACCTCGATGTCCGTGCTGGCAGCCCAGGCTTTTGGCGCGCGGCGGGCGGCGGAGGCCGGCGAGGTGCTGCGCCACGGCCTGATCATCGCCACCGGCGCGGGCCTTCTCTCCGCGGTGGGATTGGCCGGTTTGCGGCCCTTTCTCGATCGGTTTGGACAACCACCGGAAGTGGTGGCGGCGGCGGGAACTTATCTTGTGCTCTTCGGCGCATCGCTCCTCCCGGCGCTGGTGGCTCAATCCTGCAAACAGTTCAGCGAAGCGATGAATCGTCCGTGGATGCCGACGTGGCTGCTCCTGGGGGGCGTCGGGCTGAACATCCTGTTGAATTGGGTTCTGATCTACGGCCACTGGGGGGCGCCGGCTCTGGGGCTGGAGGGCGCGGGCTGGGCGACGCTCATCGCCCGTCTGGTCATGGCTCTTTCCCTGATCGCCTACGTCGTCTTCGCGCCCTCGCTCCGCGCGTTTCAGCCGCCGGGCTGGAGGGCTCCGCTTTCTCTCGACCGGTTTCGGCGCCTGCTCGGACTGGGCGGGCCCGTCGCCGCGCAGCATCTTCTCGAAGTCAGCGCCTTTGCCTTGGCGGCGTTCATGATGGGGTGGATCAGCGCCGACGCCATGGCTTCGCATCAAATCGCGATCACGTGCGCGGCCACCACGTTCATGTTCGCCCTGGGCATCGGCATGGCCGTTTGCATCCGAGTCGGGCACGCCTGGGGCGCGGGAGAGCGCGAGCGTCTGCGCCGCATTGGCTTTGTCGGGCTGATCCTGGCGGCGGGCGTCATGGGAATGTTCTCGGCTCTGTTTGTCCTGGCCGGGGAACCGATCGCGCGCTCTTTCGTGAGCGCGCCAAGCGTCATCGCGCTGACTACTCAACTGCTGGTGGTGGCGGCGGCGTTCCAGGTCGCGGATGGAATTCAGATCGCGGCCATTTCGGCGTTGCGCGGGTTAAACGACGTCCGCGTTTCGGCGCTGATTGCGGCGCTCGCCTATTGGCTGGTCGCGGTGCCGCTCGGCGCGGTCCTGGCGTTTACCTATCACCAAGGTGCGGTGGGGCTTTGGCTTGGCCTCGCGACCGGACTGGGCGTGGCGGCCCTCGGTTTGTCCTGGCGGTTTCACCAGCAGAGTCGCTTCCGTTCGCCGCGGATGACGACCGCGCCACGGGCTAACCCTGGAGAGTGACCGGCAGCACCTGAATTTTGCGTTCGTCCCAGACCCCCAGCCCCAGGGCTCCCGCAATCTCGATGTGCTCGGGTTGACGGTGGTGGAAGGTGCTGAAACGGTCCGGCTCGTCGCTGGCAATTTTTTTCTTGCCGACGGCGACGCGTTTCTTGTCGATCTCTTTCCAGCAGACATGATCGAGCGCCACTGGATCGGTCGCGAAATAGATCGTGCGATGTTCCCAGACGAATTCCGGGCGCGCCGACGGACCGCCGTGGTAGAGGCCCTTGATGCCATCGAGAATGTGCAGGACGGTCTTGTTCCGAATGACCGGGAGCGCGACCACGGCGGGGATGAACGCGCCGCAGACGTTCAGGGTGGTGGAGCCGTGGCTCCGGCTGACGTTGTTCACGAGCCCGTGGGAGAGGTTCTTCAGGGCCAGCGTGACGCCGGCCGATTGGTGGTCTTTAAGGACCGGCAAATTGATGAGCTTGTCCACTTCCTTGGTGATGAACTTCGCCGCGTAAGAACGGCGCGCGGTCAGGCTGGAGACGTCGTAACCGGGCAAGGTCACGGCCATGTCCATGTAATGATCGGGATCATAGCCCTCGATCGCTTGCTGAATGTTGTCGTAATCTTCCGCCGCGGATGACCAACGCACGCCTTCCGGCAGCCACTTGTCAAAACCCATCTTCAAGAACTGCGCGCGATAGCGGTCATAAACCACGATATCTTCCCGGCGCACCCCCGCTGACTGCAATCCCGCGATGATCTTCTGCAGGACCTGCGCACAACTGATGATCTGCGGCCCGCCGACCGGGTTCACCTTGATCCCAACCACTTCTCCTCGCTCAAAGAACTGCCGCCATGCCGCCGTCGGGTCCGGCGCTTCCGTCAACTCCATCATCCCGCTATCCATCATCCGGCGGATGGGATCGGTCTGAAACTGGCCTCCGACGATGCAGGCGGGATGCGACACCGAGACGACTTTGCCAGGACACAATCCGGGCATGCCCAATTTGCCCTTCCCGGTTCGAACCGGCCCCTGCGCGGCCATGGCCAGGCGAGGGAGGCTCAGACCCGCGGCGGCCGCTAAAAACCATTCTCGGCGTGATAATCCCTCTATTGGCTTCATGAGCCCATCGTGGAACGGCCTCGGCGAAAATGCAATCTGCAAACACGCGGGAAAACGGTGGCGCATCGGTCCGGCGCGGGTCGATTCCTTCCCGACCGCCCCGGGGAGGTCCACCGTCGAAGGACGGGGCGGAACGCCGTGATCGCCTCCGCTTCCCTTGATGTTTCGTTGCGTCTCTCCCTCACAGGGTCGAGAGAATCCGGCTCGGGGTCTGGAGGAAGAACTCGATCTCCTGGTTCGTATTGTAGCCATGGGGCCCCGATCAGAGAATGAGCAATGGAAACCGCCCATGGACCCAGCGCGGTCGGCGGCGCCATGCTCGCGCCAAAATAGCTGCAATGGCAGGGCCGTTCGCCGCGTCCAATGCCGTATGAATGGAACCCTTCGCTCCGCCTTCACGCTCCGCTTCATCCTGACGGCGCTTCCCGTTTTGGCCGAACCGGGCCCGTTGGTCCTCTGGTACTCGCAGCCGGCCCGCCAGTGGGTCGAGGCTTTGCCCGTCGGCAACGGGCGTCTCGGCGCGATGGTCTTTGGCGGCGCGGCCCGGGAGCGGATTCAGTTCAACGAGAGCACGGTCTGGACCGGTGAACCGCACGACTACGCCAGCCGAGGCGCGGTTCAATATTTGCCGGAGATACGCCAACTGATTTTTGCCGGCAAACAGAAGGAAGCCGAACGTCTGGCCCTGGACCGGTTCATGAGCAGGCCGGTCCGGCAAATGGCCTATCAACCGACCGGCGATCTGCTTCTCGAATTCCCCGGACACGGCCAGCCGACGGAATATCGGCGCGAGCTGGACCTGGATGCGGCGGTCAGCCGGCTGCGCTACAAAATCGGTCCCGTGACGTTTCGGCGAGAAGTGCTGGCGAGCGCTCCCGACCAGGTGATCGCGGTTCGTTTGACGGCGGATCAGCCGGGGCAGATCACGGTGCGCGCGCGGCTGGACAGCCCGCACGCCCGGAAGAGCAATGGGAGCGCCGATAGGCAACTGCGGTGGCACGGTCAAGTGGCTGGAGGTGGGATCGAGTTTGAAGCGCGGGTGCAAGTCGTCAACGAAGGCGGCGCGGTCAAACGGTCCGATAACCAAATCGAAGTCATCCAAGCCGATGCGGTGACGCTTCTCCTGGCGGCGGCCTCCAACTTCGTGAATTACCGCGAGGTCAGCGCCATTCCGGCCGCGCGCTGCGATTCGGTCCTGCAGCAGGTTCGGAGCAAGACCTATTCGACCGTGCGCGAAATCCATCTGGCCGATCACCAGCGGTTGTTTCACCGTGTGACCCTGGATTTGGGAACCAGCGAGAAAATGAACCTGCCGACGGACCAGCGGATCAAGCGTTTCTCGGAAGGCGATGATCCACAGTTGGCCGCGCTGTATTTTCAGTTTGGCCGTTACCTGATGATCGCCGGCTCGCGTCCCGGCGGCCAGCCGCTCAACCTGCAGGGCCTTTGGAACGACAGCCTCAAGCCGCCCTGGGACAGCAAATGGACGGTCAACATCAACACCGAAATGAACTACTGGCTGGCGGAGATGGGCAATCTGGCGGAGTGCCATCAGCCGCTCTTTGACATGATCGACGACCTCGTGCTGTCGGGCCGAACCACGGCCCAGGAACACTACAACTGCCGGGGCTGGGTGCTGCATCACAACACCGATTTGTGGCGCGGCACGGCCCCGATCAATCATTCGAATCACGGGATTTGGCCGACGGGCGGCGCGTGGCTCTGCCAACACCTTTGGGAACATTTTGCCTTCAGCGGCGACCGCGAATTCCTGGCCCGGCGGGCTTATCCGGTCATGAAGGAAGCGGCTCTCTTCTTTGTTGATTTTCTCGTGGAAGATCCGCGCCGCGCTTCGCGCTGGCTGATCAGCACGCCATCGAATTCGCCCGAGCAAGGCGGCTTGGTGGCGGGGCCGGCCATGGACCACCAGATCATCCGCAATCTGTTCGGCAATGTCATCGCAGCCAGCCGGATTCTCGGCGTCGATGCGGCGTTTCGTGAGCAACTGGCGGGGTTGCGCCGGCGAATCGCGCCCGATCAGATCGGACGTCACGGCCAGTTGCAGGAATGGCTCGAGGATCGGGATGATCCCAAGAATCAGCACCGCCACATTTCCCACCTTTGGGCCTTGCATCCCGGCCAGGAGATCACTCCGCGAGGAACGCCCGAGCTTTTCGCGGCGGCCAAGAAATCGCTCGAGTTTCGCGGCGACGGTGGCACCGGCTGGAGCAAGGCGTGGAAGGTGAACTTTTGGGCGCGGCTGGAGGAGGGGGATCACGCCTACACGATGCTGGCCGGATTGATCTCCCAAAGCACGCTGCCGAATCTGTTCGATACCCATCCACCGTTCCAGATTGATGGCAATTTCGGCGGGGCTTCGGGCTTGGCCGAGATGCTCCTGCAGAGCCATGCCGGCGAGATCTCGCTCTTGCCAGCCTTGCCGCGAGCCTGGCCCAATGGCAAGGTGACCGGGCTGCGCGCGCGGGGCGGGTTTGAAGTCGATTTGGCGTGGAAAGACGGCGGGCTCGAACGCGCGGTCCTCCGCCCGACCATGTCCGGATTATGCCGGGTGCGGACGCCGGCGCCGGTCCGCGTCACGGTCTCCGGGAAAACGGCGCCCATGAAAGAAGTGGAAAAGAACGTCCGCGAATTCCAGACTGAAGCAGGAAAGAACTATGAAATCTCAATCTGACCAAGGTTCATGGAAAGCGAACACCTCCAAAAATTGGACGTGAGTTGGGGCCATGAACCAAACGGTGCCCGATGCGTCGCGCCAGCGTCTTGGAGTGCGCCGGCCCTCCGGCGCTTTGGCGAGTGCCCCGAAAGCGGCAGAGGGCCGCCGCACTCCAAAACCTGGCGGAATTTTCCGGCCCTCCTCTCGAACATCGATGCGCCCGGTTGACAAACGGTTCATGGGTAGTTTTGGCCCGGGCGCAACTCTGCTGGGCGGGATTATTCCTGCTGGTTTGGGTTGTCCCGGTTGCGGGAGCCGTTTCCTGGGGGAAGTTGACGGCCCAACCGGACGAGTGGTTTCGGTCCGCCGAAGGCCGGCGAGTGACGACGAACATCCTGTCGCATCAGTCGATCCGAGGTGGCTGGCCGAAAAACGTCGATACGGCGGCGACGCCGTTCACGGAGGACCGCGCCAAGCTGCAGGGCACCTTCGATAACGGAGCCACCACCGGAGAGCTGCGGTATTTGGCGCGGGCGTTGGCGGTGACGCCGGAGCCGGTTTTGGAGGCGGCGTTTCTCAAGGGGTTCGATCATATCTTGGAAGCGCAATATCCGAACGGCGGATGGCCGCAGTATTTTCCGCCGGGGCAGGGGTATAACCGGCACATCACGTTCAATGACGACGCCATGGTGCGATTGCTGGAGTTTGAGCGGGAGGTGACGTCGTCCGATTTATACAAGTTCGTCCCGGCCTCGCGACGGCAGGCCGCCCGCGAGAGCTTTGCGCGTGGGATTCAATGCATTCTGAAGTGCCAGATTCGAGTGGATGGAAAGCTGACCGCCTGGTGCGCCCAGCATGACGAGATCGATTTCCGCCCCCGGCCGGCGCGCAGCTACGAGCTGGCCTCGCTGAGCGGCGCGGAATCGGTCCGAATCCTGAAGTTTCTCATGAGCCTGGATCGGCCGAGTCCACAGATCATTGAATCGGTGCGCGCGGCGGTGGCGTGGCTGGACACGGCCAAGCTTCGGGGAATCAAAGTGGTGCTAAAGCCCGACCCCGGCGCGCCCAAGGGCTTCGACAAGCAGGTGGTGTCCGATCCGAACGCCCCGCCAATGTGGGCTCGGTTTTACGTGATCGGGACGAACCAGCCGATCTTCTGCGATCGCGATGGCGTGCCCAAGTCGAGCCTGGCAGAAATCGGCTCCGAACGGCGCAACGGCTATTCCTGGCTCGGATATTGGGCCAATGACTTGCTGGCGAAAGAGTATCCGGCCTGGCAGAAAAAATGGGAGGGAGCTCAGGGGGAGGGACAACCTCCATAGATTGGACGCGAATCGGGGCCATAAACCCAATCAACGGTGGAGCGAGACTCCGTCGAGCCCTGGAACCTCGGCCGGCAGGCAAGTCAGGGCTCGACGGAGTCTCACCCCACCCAGGTTCCCGGAAAGACGCGAGAGGGCGGAGTTCGGGTCGGCCGCCGGGCGAGGCCAACGATCCGGGAATCGCTTGACCGAACCGGCAAAGGACGATAACGAAGGGACGTCATCGTGCCACCTCCAGAAAGGCCCACCAGTGCACCGGACTAGATCGAGCGCTGAACCGAACGCGTTATCCTCCGGGGACGCGCCCGGTCCCCGCTCGGGCGTTGTCCCTGCGTCCCGAGCCCCCCGGCCCGGCTGGGCCTCGCTTCCCGTGGCGTTGCTCGGACTCGGCCTTTTGGCGACCGGGGCGAGCCGGGCGGGTCAGGCGTCCGGAGGCGGGACGAACCTGATGGAATTGAGCTTTGAACAACTGCTCGAGATCAAGGTGGATTCGGTTTACGGAGCTTCGAAGTTCCAACAAAATGTCCGGGAAGCTCCGTCGTCGGTTTCGATCGTCACCAGCGATGAGATCCAGAAGTTCGGCCATCGCACGCTCACGGACGTTCTGCAGGGCGTTCGGGGCATGTATGTGAGCGATGACCGGAACTACGGTTATCTCGGGGTGCGTGGGTTCAATCGTCCCGGCGATTACAACAGCCGGGTGCTGGTCCTGGTCGATGGTCATCGCATGAACGACTCGGTCTTGGAGAGCGCGCTCCTCGGGCACGCGTTTCCACTGGACGTGGATGCGATTGACCGGGTGGAGGTGATTCGCGGGCCGAGTTCCTCGATCTACGGGAACAGCGCGTTTTTCGGCGTCATCAATGTCATCACCAAGCGGGGCGCGGAGTTAAATGGAGCGGTCCTCGCGGGCGAGGCGGGGAGTTTGGATTCCTTCAAGGGTGTCTTCAGCTACGGGAAGAAGTTCACCAACGACGTGGAGTGGTTTGTGACCGGATCGTCCTATGACAGCGTCGGACCGAGGCGGCTTTACTATCGCGAGTATGATGATCCGGCGACCCACGATGGGATCGCCGAAAAGGCCAGCGGCGAGATGGCTCATCGGCTTTTTTCGAGTTTGGGCTATCGCGATTGGACGCTCGAAGGAGCCTACAGCTCTCGCGAGAAGGGGGTGCCGACGGGTTCGTTTGGGACCACGTTTAATGATCGCCGAAGCCGGACGGTGGATGCGCCGGCTTTCGTGGATTTGCAGTATCGGCACGAATTTACCACGCAGACCGAGGTGATCGCCCGGACCTTTTATGATTACTACAATTACTACGGAGATTATCCCTACGCGCCGGTGCTCAATCGGGACTTCACGATCGGGCAGCGCTGGGGGGCGGAATTTCAGGTCAATCAGGAGGTGTTCGACCGGCATCGCCTGACCCTGGGAGCGGAGATCCATGATAATTTCCAGCAAGATCAGCAGAACTATGACGTTCTGCCGCGAACGGTGTATTTGGACGATCGGCGGGCGACCCGGAATTGGGCGCTCTTTGGGCAAGGCGAAGTGAGCTTGAGGACCAATGTGCTGTTCAATGCGGGCGTGCGCTACGATAGCTACGAGACGTTTGGCGACAGCGTCAACCCGCGGCTCGGGCTGATCTACTCTCCGGTCGAGCCGACCACGCTGAAGTTGCTTTATGGGACGGCCTTTCGGGCGCCCAACGCCTACGAGCTTTATTACGTGGGCGCGGGCAACAAGGCGAATCCCCACTTGGAGCCTGAAACGATCCGAACCTACGAACTGGTGGTCGAGCAGGCGCTTCCTCATCACCTTCATCTCTCAGCCTCTGGCTACTACTACGAGATGGATGGCTTGGTTCAGTTGATGACCGACCCAGCGGACGGGCTGTTGGTTTATCGCAACGCCGAACAGGTGACGGCGCACGGGGCGGAGCTGGAGTTGGAGGGGCGTTACGAGAACGGGATGCACGCCCGGATCGGCTATGGCTATCAAGAAACCGAAGATAAGATCACCGGCGAGGCGCTGAGCAATTCTCCGGCGCATTTGATCAAACTGGGTTGGATCGTGCCGCTGCTCAAGGATCGAATCTTCGCCGGACTCGAGCTGCAGTACACGAGCGCCGTGTTCACTCAGGCGCGGAAGGAAGCCCGAGACTTTTGGACAGCCAACCTGACGCTCTTCAGCCAGAAGCTTCTGCCGGGGCTCGAGTTTTCCGCGAGCCTCTACAACTTGTTCGACGCCCGCTATGGTCATCCCGGCGGCGAAGAACATCTGCAGGATGTCATCCCGCAGGACGGGAGAACCTTCCGGGTCAAACTCAGTTGCCGATTCTAGTTTCGTGAGGGTGAGCAGATGCGGAACGTGCCAACATCCTCCGTTGAAGCGGATGGAAGCAGACTGGTCTGCCAGATCGGTCGGCTCGGATCCCGTTTGAAAAGTCGGTTCGGGGTGGAACAGGCCGCTGGCTTGTTGCGAAGAATTGTCAGCCCGTTCCACCCATTTTTCAAACAAGGTCTTAGCCAAATCGTTTCCGTTGAAATGGGGAGCGCACGCGCCCTCGCGTGCTGTGGTCGGCGCCCTCGCCGACCACTTTGGCGTCCCAAAATGGGTCGCCGTTTTGTGACTGAATTACTGAGGGGTGCGCAGGATAGAACACACGATGCCCTCACCCCGTCCCTCTCCCATCCGATGGGAGAGGGTGCCCGCAGGGCGGGTGAGGGTCATGGTGTCTTCCATCCCATTGACTCCTCTGTAAGTTCCCGTTCCGCCCGGCGAGGCGCCGAGCGGGACCCGCGAGGGCGCGTGTGCTCCCCGATTCTTATTGAATACTCACGGCTCAGACGAACGATCGCGTTCTGCATGCTGATTCTCGCGACCATTGGCTCTGGCATGGGCGCGGGCGCCGAGGAGGTAGGCGGGGCGGCCCGACTGGTCGAGCCAGCCGATTTGCAGCTTCAAGTGAAGGCCGCGTTCTTGCCGAAGTTGGCGTCCTTTGTCGATTGGCCGGCGGGCGCTTTCCCCGGGGCGGAAACTCCGATCGTTCTCGGCATTGTGGGGGAGGACCCCTTTGGACCTGAATTCGAGGCCGCGCTCAAGTTGCAGAATGCGAAAGGGCGCCCGTTTCTCTTGCGTCGTTTTCGGGATCCGATGGAGCTGGCGGCTTGTCAGATGTTGTTCGTATGTCCCTCGGAGAAGGCTCGCTGGCCGGAGATTCTCGCCGCGCTGAAGAATAGGCCGACTTTGACCATTGGGGATGGGGACCAGTTCATCGAGGCCGGGGGGATGATCAACTTCGTCAAAGAAGAGGGCAAGATTCGCTTCCAGATCAACACCGACGCCTCGGAGCGGGCGGGGTTGCGGATCAGCGCCAAACTCTTGCAGGTGTCCCGGGTGTATCGGGGCGCGAAATGGGCCAAATGACCTGGATTGACTTCCGGAACATTTCCATTCGGCGCAAGCTGACTTTGATCATCATGCTGATCAGTTGCTCGGCGTTGCTCCTGGCGGCGGCCGGATTTGCCATCAATGACCTGCTCGCCTACCGCCAGGAGATGATCCGGCAGGGCGAAACCCAGGCCACGATCATCGGCAACAGCAGCACCGCCGCCCTGCTGTTCAAACAGCCCAAGCCGGTGGAGGAAACCATCAAGGCGTTGCGCGGCGACCGGCATTTGATGACAGCCCGGGTCTATGATGCCGAGGGCCAGATCCTGGTTGAGCACGTGCGGGAGGATGTCGTGCGCCGGGCTGACCCGCTGAAATTCACCGAAGATGGCCACCGGTTCGAGCACGGCCAGTTGATCGTTTATCATACCGTCTGGCTCGACAACGAGAAGCTCGGCGCGGTTTATCTTCAAATGGACCTCCAGAGCATGTGGGAACGGATGGGCCGGTATGCCGGCATCGTCTCCGGCGTCCTGTTGACCTCCGCTTGCGTCGCCCTTTTTCTCTCGGCCAGACTGCAGCGCCTCATCTCCGAGCCAATCTTGCATCTCGAACAGACCGCCAATCGGGTGGCTCGGGAGAAGAACTATTCGATCCGCGCGGTCAAGCAGAGTTCGGACGAGATGGGGCGTTTGATCGACGGCTTCAACGAGATGCTGGCCGAGATCCAGGCGCGGGACGCGGCTCTGCGCACCGAGATCCGGGAGCGGACCCGGGCGGAGGAGGCGCTGCGCCAGTCGCAGGAGCGGTTCTCCAAAGCCTTCGAAGCGAGCTCGGTGTTGCTGGGCATCAGCACGCTGGCGGATGGGCGGTTTCTCGATGTGAACGGGTCGTTCCTGCAGATGTTCGGATATACGAGAGACGAGGTGATCGGCAGGACGGCCCACGACTTGGGCTTGTGGCTGCAGCCCGATCAGAATGCGAAGCTGGCCCGCCTCGTGGAAAAGGAGGGATCCGTCCGCAATTTCGAGGCCCAGTTCCGGACCAAGAGCGGGGCGACCCGCGCCACGCTTGTCTCGGCCGAACGGGTCGAGCTGGGGCGGGAACCCTGTCTGCTCATCTCGGCGCTCGATCTCACCGACCGGATGAATTTGGAGGCGCAGCTCCGGCAGTCGCAGAAAATGGAGGCGATCGGGCAGTTGGCGGCGGGCGTCGCCCACGACTTCAATAACATCATGACCATCGTGCAAGGCCACGCCAGCCTCGTCATTGGCAAGCCCCAGTTGGATGAGGAGATGACCGATTCCTTGCAACAGATTCTGTTTGCGGCCGATCGCGCGACGAATCTGACCCGCCAGCTTCTCACCTTCAGCCGGAAACAGTTGGTCGAGCTCTGGCTGCTCGATCTGAACGACGTGCTCAAGCAGTTCACCCAGATGCTGGGTCGCACCTTGGGGGATCACATCACTCTGCAATGCCACTACGCTCCGGATCTGCCCTTGGTGCAGGGTGACATCGAAATGCTCGGCCAGATGATCATGAACCTGGCAGTCAATGCCCGCGATGCCATGCCCAAGGGAGGACACCTGACCTTGAGCACCGCCGCGGTGTCGATCGATGCGCCAGCGGCCCTGGCTCATCCCGGATCACGGGAAGGCGCGGCCGTCTGTCTCGCTGTGACGGATACCGGCTGCGGCATGGACCCCGCCACTTTGGGCCGAATATTTGAACCCTTCTTCACCACCAAAGAATCGGGCAAAGGCACCGGGCTCGGGTTGGCCACGGTCTATGGCATCGTCCGTCAGCATCATGGCTGGATCAACGTGGAAAGCGCGCCGGGCCAGGGCACGACTTTCAAACTGTATTTCCCCATCGAATCCGGGGCGGTCGAGATTCCGGTCGAGCCAATCGAAGCGACCGAAGTCCGCGGCGGCACCGAAACGATTTTTGTCGTCGAGGACGAGCCGGGCGTGCGGCGTCTGGTCGTCAGTTTATTGCGCCGTCATGGGTATCATATCCTGGAGGCAGCTTCCGGGGTGGAGGCGGTGGAGCTTTGGAGGCAGCACTCCGCGGAAGTGGATCTGTTGCTCACGGACATCATGATGCCCCGGGGAATGTCCGGCCGCGAGCTGGCCCAGAAGCTCCGGTCCGAGAAACCCCAGCTCAAAGTCATTTTCACGAGCGGTTACAGTCTCGAAAAGACTGATCGCGAATTCGTTTTGCGGGAAGGGGTGAATTTTCTTCCGAAACCGTATCCCTCAAACCGGCTCGCCCAACTGGTCCGAGATTGCCTGGATGGTGGGGCGACATCCGCTTTGTAGATGGGCGGATCCGGCCATTCTCATTTTGGCCCAGGACCGGGTCCGCTCCACGCAGGTCGTCCCGGCTTCAGCCGGTTTTCCCGTGGCGACCGGCTGAAGCCGGGACGACCGCTTGTCGAAATAAGAACGGCTGCCTTCTCCAAGCCGTGGATTGACGGCTCGAAAGCGTTATGACACGGTGGCGCACAACCGTAGAACACGACTGTGAAGATCAAAAAGGCCGTAATCACGGCGGCCGGACGAAACCAAAATCGACTCCCGCTCCAAACGCTGGTCGATCGCGACGGCGTGCCCAAGTCCGCCCTGCAAATCATCCTCGAGGAAGCCGCCAGCACGGGCGTGGATGAGATCTGCCTGGTCGTTTGTCCGGGCGACCAGGATCTCTACGCGGTCGCGGCCGGAAGCTGGGCGAAACACCTGCATTTCGTGGAACAGCCCGCCCCTTTGGGCTATGGCCACGCGCTTTACTGCGCCCGGGGATTCGTCGGTCGCGAACCGTTTCTCCATTTGGTCAGCGACCACCTTTATCTCAGCCGGGAAGTGACTCGCTGCGCCCAACAACTCGTCGAAGTCGCCACGGCGGCATCCTGTAGCGTCTCCGCCGTCCAAGCGACCCGTGAGAGTCTCTTGCCTTTCTATGGAGCCATCGGGGGGAGAGGCGTCCCGAATCGCGCCGGTCTTTATCAAATCGACCGGGTCCTGGAGAAGCCGACTCCGACCGAAGCGGAACAGCACCTGGTGGTGCCGGGCTTGCGGGCGGGGCATTACCTCTGTTTTTTCGGGATGCATGTGCTCACCCCGGCCATTCTCGAGATTCTGGGCGAACTCACCGATCCCGCCGTTGGTCGAACCGGCGTGACTCTTTCCGCCGCTTTGACGAAGCTGGCGGAGCGCGAACGCTGCCTGGCCGCCCAAATATCAGGGCGCCGGTTCAACATCGGCGTGAAGTTTGGCTTGTTCCACGCGCAGCTCGCCCTGGCTCTCGATGGACAAGACCGCGAGGAAGTGCTCGCCCAACTGGTCGAATTGCTGGCGCAACGGCAGTCCAAGTCGCCGTAGGCGCGGCCTGACCGACGGATCGCATGTCCGGAAAACTCATCCACCTCGTGACGTCGGCGGACCCGGCGATTCGCAACCAGGCGCTGGATTCAGTTTGCCGCCAGATCGCGACGCCCGAACTGCTCGCCGAATGCGATCAACTGGAGAGTTTCCGCCGCGCCAGCACCAATCTTTACGAGCGGGTTCGGGCGCTCTTCTTTCTTTACGCGATCCACCGATTTCACCTCCCGTTCAAGGCGGGAGTGCGGGCCAAGGGATTGGTGCCGTTCGAGGGCTACGTGCATCTGCTGCATCGGCGGTTCGAGGAGGCGATCGCGGTCTTTCGCACGGCCCAGAAGAATTCGGGGCCGAACGAAGCTATTTCGAGCGCCCTGTCCGCCGCCTACCACGAGCTCGGTTTCCAAACGCTGGCCGATCAGGTTCGCCGAAGCGTTCGGGCCGTCCGCGGCAATCAATGGATGTTTCGCATGGGCCATCCCTCCGATCAGCCGCTGCGGATTCGTCCGGAACTGCTCGAGCCATCCCGCGGCGACGGCTCGTTTCCCATCCTGCGCGAATGCACGCCGGTGCGGATGGATCTGTCGCACAGCGCCTGGAGCGACATTTTCTTTCTCGGGATGGATTTTCCCGAGGGAGCGCGAGTCCTCAATGTGTCGATCGACCTGTGCGTGAAAGGCCGCGCGGCGTCCCCGCGACCACCGGTGGAAGCCTACCTTCGGGTCATCGACGAACCGGTCTTGCGCCTGACCAGCGTGGACCTTAATACCACGGTCGATCTGACCGAATTGCCGGAGGTATTTGACTTCGCCAAGGATTATCTTGGGCTTCTCAAAGCCGCAGTCATCGCCGCAGGCATCGTGCCGCCGGGCCTGGAAGGGTCGAGCCAAAGTCTGACCGAGCTGCTGTCGAGGATCGTCGCCCCAGGACACGGACTGGAACTGGTCAGTTGCGTGAACAACATCCCGAAAGGCTCCCGCCTGGCCGTGTCCACGAACCTCCTGGGATCGCTCATCTCGGTCGGCATGCGGGCCACCGGGCAGGCCAAGTCATTGACCGGCCCGCTGCAAGAAGAAGAACGCCGGATTGTCGCGGTCCGGGCCATCCTGGGTGAATGGCTCGGAGGCTCCGGGGGGGGATGGCAGGATTCAGGAGGAATCTGGCCGGGCATCAAGCTGATTCAAGGCGCCCGGGCTGGGGAAGCGGATCCCGAGTTCGGCATCAGCCGGGGCCGACTGCTCCCCACGCACCAGCTTCTCGACTCGTCGGACGTCTCGCCCGCGGCCCGGCAAAAGCTTCAAGAAAGCCTCGTCCTGGTTCACGGCGGGCTCGCGCAAAACGTCGGCCCCATCCTCGAAATGGTCACCGAGAAGTACTTGCTCCGATCGGAACGGGAATGGAGCGGACGCCAAGAGGCCATCGCGGTGCTTGACGAAGTCCTGTCGGCGCTCCGAGCGGGAGACATCCGCCGTCTCGGCGCGGCCACGACTCGCAATTTCTTCAGTCCCATCCAAACGATCATTCCGTGGACGACGAATCTTTACACGGAAAGCCTGATTGCGGACATGGTCCAGATCTTTCGAGAGAAATTCTGGGGCTTTTGGATGCTCGGTGGAATGTCGGGCGGAGGGATGGGCTTTATCTTTGATCCCGCATGCCGCGAAGCCGGCCAAGCCCGACTGCAGGAGACGATGCTGGCCAAGAAGCGGGAATTTCAGGCGGCGCTGCCGTTTGCCATGGATCCGGTGGTCTATGATTTCTCGATCAACGAAGTCGGAACCTGTGCGACGCTGCAGAGCGGGGACGAGGCCCTCCTCCCGCCCGGGTATTACGCTTTGATCGTTCCGAACCTGCTCCGCACCGACGCGCGCCGGCTCGCTCCGTTGCGCCGGGCCGAGCTCGACAAATTCGGCTCCGCTTGCCGGGTCAAGCCCGAGTTGCGCGGCATGGTCCAGATTCTTTTTGACCGACTTCTTCCGCCCCTCGGCGAACGCGCCGACGGCGCTCAGACTCTGTCGTCGCTGCTCGATCAATCTGGGTTTGATCGGGTCCAGCACGAACAGATCCGCGATGATCTCCGCAACGGACGGATTGGACTGGCCCAGAATCGACTCCCGGCCAGTGCCAGCATCAAGGATGTCGAGTCGGGCGACGTGTTCGACGCGACGGTGGAATTGCCCGCCGAGTATGGTCAAGCCGGTCTCGACGCCCTGAAGGCCGGTTCCGTCGCCGTCGTCAGTCTGGCCGCGGGATTGGGCACGCGCTGGACCCAGGGAGCCGGCACGGTCAAGGCCCTGCACCCGTTCTGCAAACTCGCCGGCCAGCATCGCACCTTCCTCGAGGTGCACCTGGCCAAGAGTCGCCGGATGAGCCAAGTCTGTGGAACATCGCTGCCCCACATTTTCACCACCAGCTACCTGACCCACGGTCCCACCGAGACCTTCCTGGCGCATCAAAGAAACTACGGATACCCCGGTCCGCTCGTCCTTTCCCAGGGCCGCGTCGTCGGGCTGCGCCTCGTTCCAATGATCCGTGACCTCCGGTTCGCTTGGGAAGAAATGCCCCAACAGGTGCTCGACGAGCAGAAACAGAAGGTCCGCGAAAGCCTGCACCTGGCCCTGATCGATTGGGCCCGGCAGTCGGGCGAAGCCTGCGATTACACGGGAAACGTCCCGCAGCAATGCCTCCATCCGGTCGGGCATTGGTTTGAAATTCCCAACCTGCTCCGCAATGGCGTGCTGGCCCAACTGCTCGAGCAGCGGCCCCAGCTCAAATACTTGCTCTTGCATAATATCGACACCGTCGGGGCCGACGTCGATCCCGCGTTGCTCGGACTTCACATGCAGTCCAAGGCGTGTCTGACCTTCGAAGTCATCACTCGTCGCCTTGAGGATCGCGGCGGCGGCTTGGCCCGGGTGGATGGACGAGTGCGCCTCGTCGAAGGCCTGGCCATGCCGCGCGAAGAGGACGAATTCGCGCTTTCCTACTACAACTCGATGACGACATGGATCGACCTCGATCCCTTGCTCACCGCCTTCGGACTCAGCCGCTCGGATCTGTCGAGCCCCGAGAAAGTCGCGGTGGCGATTCGTGGTTTCGCCGCTCGAATACCGACCTATATCACGCTCAAGGACGTGAAAAAGCGTTGGGGACATGGGCAGGAGGACGTCTTTCCCGTGGCCCAGTTCGAGAAACTGTGGGGCGACATGACGGCGGTCCCGGAGATCGACTCCCGTTTTGTCGTTGTCCCGCGCCGACGCGGCCAGCAACTCAAGGATCAAGCGCAACTCGACGGCTGGCTCCGGGACGGATCCGCCGCGCACCTGGAATCGCTCTGCCAGTGGGGCGAGATCGGGTGAGAATCAGACCAGTTCCACTTCCGTCGCCTCCAGCTTGACGGCGGCGGCCTGGCCAATGAAGTCGAGACGCAGGAGAAGGAAGCATTGTCCCTCCCGCTGCTCGACGAATCCTTCGAGGCCGCGCAGCGGACCCGACTTGATCTTGACCCGAGACCCCGGAGTGACTTGCGGAGCCAGGTAGATCTCCCGGTCGGTTTCCAAGGCGGAGAGAATATCCCCGAGTTGCTGTTCGAAGAGCTCTTGATCAACCACGTTCAACAGGTTCGCCACGTAGTCACTCTGGTGCACGGCGCGGGTTTCCGTGCTCAGTATTCGCAGAAACAGATACCCCGGAAAGAGCGGCTTCTCAAAAGTCACCTTCTTGCCGCGGTACTTCTTCACGCTGCGGTAGCATGGCAGGGTCGCGGCCAAGCTCTCCCGCTCGCAGTATTCAGCGAGCTTTTTCTCGCACCGCGGACGGGTGTGGGCAACGAACCAGAGCAACTCGGTCATAGCAGCCGGCAAAGTCGCAAAGTCATTCACCCGGAGCAAGTCAGGATTCGCGATCCCCTCAAAAGCCCAGGGCTGTTCTAAAGTCGGACCGGGCCTGTGACCAAACCGATAACGTCTCCGCAACGGCAGCAGTTCTCATTCTGACTCAGGACACTGTCATCAAGGCCGCGAAACCCTGATGATCCGCATCGGGCTTCGTTGCGCGGGAGCGCGCGGATCGAGGTCTCAAGCCCCGCCCGCCCCGGGGAGCTTCCCGCGGCCGGCATGGGCGGCGCCCGCGGATTGGCGGGATGCGAGGATTACTGGCCGATCGCGGCCAGTTCGGCGTCGAACAGTTCGCGTGTTTTAGCTTTCAGATCTGCGAGGGGGAGCGTTCCCGCGTCGAGCTTCTTGAGCAACGATCGTTGCGCCTGGTAATCCCGGTTCACGATTCCGGCCTTGCTTTGCAGCATGCGCCAGGCTTTGCGGCGCTCGACGGCGAAGAGAACCATCTGCCGGGAGACGGCAAAGTACTTCATCTTCCCGTCCAGCTCGGCTTTGATGTAACAGCGGAAGTTCGGGACGAAGGATCGATGATTCGGATCAAACACCCGGCGGCCAATGACGTCATCCTGGGTCAGGCAAACCAGCATGTCGTCGAAGTGAATCATCGTCGGCGCTTCGTCTTCTTTAATGGCCTTGACGTGTTTGCGGAAACGGCCTTCGGTCAAGGCCCAGTGAGCCACGGTGTAATTGTATTCTTCTCCGGTCGATTTGTACTTGGTGCGCCACCAATCGCGATTGACGGTGGGATTGCCCTTGAGATCGAACGCTTCCTGGGAGGTTTCGCCGGCGCGCGGGTTAAAGACAAAATCGGGCATGCCCCGGGCATCGCGCACCAGCTTGGCTTGATCGGCCGACATGTTGTCCGAGACGCCATGCTCGGGTTGGCAGGTCGTGTAACATTGGAAGAAGGCGGTCCCACGATATTCCAGACCATCGAGCATCGCTTTGTAGAGGCGGGCGGAATTGGCCATCGAAACCTGGGCGACGAACGGTGAACCGTGTCCGGAAGTGAGCGCCTCGGCGACGTTTTTCTTCTCGATGAGCTTGCCTTGCGAGGCCACGCCGAACTGGTTCATGTCGTACCCGCCGAGCATGGTTGAGGAATCCGAGTTCTGGCCCCCGGTGTTGGAATAAACCTGGGTATCGAGCATGAGCACCATCACGTTCGGGCGATTCTGCAGGACGACCTTGGAAACGTTCTGGAACCCGATGTCGCCCAAGGCGCCGTCGCCGCCCACGACCCAGACTTTGGGTAGCTCGCGGACTTCCTGATCCGTCATCAGAGCGTCGTCCAAGTGGGTGAGGGTGAAGTATTCGGCCTCCGAGATGACCCCAGCGGCCCGTTCCAGCAAAGCGGTGCCCAGACGCTCCGGCACGACGGATCGCCGCGAGTGATTCAGAATCAGGGATTCCGCCATCAGCCAACTGATGGTCGCGCCGTCCTGGAAGAGGGAATTCATCCAGGGATACGGATGCGGGTTGGAGGGCGGGGTCGAGCCATAGACGGTATTGCAGCCCGTGCTCGCGCCCATCATCATGACGGACATCCCGTTGGCCCGCCGTCCGTCCAAGGCTTGGAGGTCGCGGTGATTGAACGCGTCCTGGCGCAGCACGGCGCAGAGGGCGTCGATGATTTCGCCATCGCTAATGGGGCCGTGTGCGTCGATGCGCTTGGCGGTGTCGGCGGTGTCTTCACCGCCCAACCCCATCAAGATATGGGCCACGGCTGTTCGGAACAGTTTGTATTGCTCCGGACTGTGTTGCTTGAGCGACTCGAGCTTTTGCGCCCCTTCCTTCTCCAGGCGATCGGCCTTGGCCCGGAGCCGGTCGGCCTTGGCGTGATAGAGCGGGCGCATGTAGGCCTCGGTGACGGAAGCGGCCGCGCGCAGCACGCTCTTCTCGCCGCAACCGGCGCAGGCGCCATCGCCCGAGACGAGGGCTTCGTAGTTGCGCCGGACCATGAGGTGATTGCGCAAGGCGGCTTCCCGGGAATCGTGCGGCGCTTGATCGTTGTAGAGACCAAGGAACTTTTGCGGCGTGTCGGGCAAGAGGCGGGAGAAGATTTGCGCGGTCGTGAGCTGCGCGTTCAGTTCCTCCGTTTCCACGGTCATGCGCAGCGCGTCGTGGTCGCCGCAGACCTGCACGCACTCGCCGCAGCCTTTGCAGAGGTCGGAGACAAAGATCGAGAACACGCCGCCGGCGCCGGCGGTTTTCTTTTCCAGCGAACGGAAAATGGCCGGCACATTCGTGTAGGCCAGGGGCAATTGATCCATGATCCCGGTGAATTCGGCGCGGGCTTTTTCCGCAAGGTGGGCCAGCCCGTTGATCTCCTCGCGAATGATCTCCTTGAACGGGCGGCTCTGCTTTTTCTCGATGGCCGCGAGCATCTGCGCCCGGGCGCGGTCTTCGACCCCTTTGAGGTCGCCGAGCAATTTCTTTCGTTCGCCCGCATCGGTCACGTAATTCATCGCCGCCGTGCGCAGGACCACGCCGATCTCCTGGGAGGCGTTGGGGAGCGCGGTGTCGGGACAGGCCGTGATGCACTCCATGCATTGCGTGCAGTTTTCCGCGATATAGACCGGGGTTTCGCGGCGCGCCACGTATTTGGACTGAGTGGCCCCGGTGCCGGCCCCCATCATCCCGAGCGAGGCCAAAGCCCCGGCCGGCTGGTGATAGCCGAGTCCGCAGCGGAACTCGCGGTCGAATCTGGCCAGGGTTTGAAACGGGGCGCGAGGCATTTGCTCGGCCGGCGCGGCAATACTGGAGATGCCGGGGTTGGCGCCGACGCCGGCGCTGGGAATGATCTGATGCTGGCCGGTCGGCCAGAGCGGCGCATTGCGCATGCTGGAGCGGTCCGGCGCTTCGATCTCGCCATACTTGATTTCCTGCACCCGGGAGAATCCTTCGGTCATGACCGTCATGTTGGACGTCACCACGGCGTCGCCGAACCGGCCGAATTTCTTCACATACTGCTTTCGGACGGTGTCATGGAACAGTTCCTCGGAAATGCCGTTATTCTTGAGAAACGGCGAAACCCGGAAGAACGCGCCCAGGAACGAATTGCCCTGCATGCGCAATTGCAGATCGCCGCGGTCGGTCGCTTTGCGAGCGATCTCAAAACCCGGCAGGATAAAGATCCGAAGGTTGTTGTCGCGGACGAATTGCCGATGCTGGGCCGGAATCCGCTGCCACGCGACCTCGGGCGAGTCGCTCGATTCCCAAACCAGGCTGCCTCCCTTGTTCAGGCCTTCGAGCGGGTTGGTGTGGGTAAAGGCCTTCGGATCGCAGCACAAAACGACATCGACGTGATTGAGTTCGCAATTGACCCGGACGCGTTCCGGCGCCACGACCAGATAGTAATTGGTGGGCGCGCCTTTCTTCTCCGAACCGTACTTGGGATTGGCCATGATGAAGAGCTTCTCCTTCAAGCGCCCGTCTTCGTCATACTCCGGATTCTGTCGTGAGACCAAATCGCCGAATTCACCGACGATGGATCCGAGATTCTTCCCCGTCGTGATCATGCCCCAGCCGCCGATGGAGTGAAATCGCACCGCAATCGCTTTCTCCGGCAAGAGCGAGGGCGTGTCCTTGGAAATGACGGCGTAGGGATGATCCACCCCGAGGGTGAAATAGCCGGCGCCATCCGCGGCGCTCTTGCCGTCCTTGCGCCGGATCTGGCCGCTGGCGAATTCGTAGGCGCCGAGGATGTGCTCGGGGCGGAAATCGCGGGACCCGATCCCGTAAGCACCGCGGAAGAGGCGGGGCGTTTCGTCGCGAGTTAAGGGCGGGACCTCGCCGCCAAATTTCTGCGCCTCGAGGGCTTTGCCCAGCGCCACCCGGATATCGCGGGCCAGGGGATTGTCCCCGGCCATGCCTTCGTCGGTCCGCTCGAGAATGATGACGTTCTTCTTGCCCTTGAGCGCTTGAATGAGGGCGGCTTCCGGAAAAGGACGGAGGACATTGACGTGGATGGAACCGACTTTGGCATTGCGCTGGTCCCGCAGGTAATCGCACGCTTCTTCAATGTTCTCGGCCGCGCAGCCGAGCGAGACAAAGACCGTGTCCGCGTCCTGGGTTTTGTATTCGGAAACGAGGCCGTAATGCCGACCCGTAAGCTGGCCAAACTCAACGTAGGCTTGCTCGAGGAATTTCAAGATCGGTTCATTGAAATTATTCCGGCGCGCCACCACCCCGTTCATGTGGTGCTCCTGGTTTTGGACCGGGCCGAGCAAGACCGGGTTTTTCAAATCCATCATCTCGGGAACCCGGCGGCGTTTCGGGCCGAAGAGCTCGCGTTGGGCTGGGGTCGGACAATCGATGATGTCGCCCGGCGCACCGAGGAATTCGCGCAACATTTCCGCCTCCGGCGCGAAATAGGTGCGCTCGGAATGGGTCGTGAGCATCCCATCCTGGATATTCATCCCGGGATTAAGCGAGAGCTCGGCGACCTTGCGCAGGATGATCGCCTGGTCGGCGGCTTGTTGGGCGTCTTTGCCCATCAGCATCGTCCAGCCGGTGTCCAAGGCGGCGCAGAAATCGTCATGGCCGCAGTGCACATTCAGGGCTTGCTTGGTCAGAGCCCGGGCGCCGATTTGCAGGACCATGGTGGAGAGCTTGCCGGGGGCGTGATAGTACTGCTCGACGGCATAGACGATGCCCTGGCCCGACGTGAAATTCACCGCGCGTTTGCCGGTGACGGCAAAGGCGGTGGCTCCGCCTTGCGCGGCATGCTCGCCTTCCGCCTCGACCGCGATCTTCTGGTGCCCGAAGACGTTCAGTTCGCCTTGCGCGTAGGATTGTTGGTACAGTTCCCCGCCTTCGGTCGAGGGGGTAATCGGATAGAAGATGCCGCCCTCGGTGATGCGCGCTTCGACATATTGCGCCACCAATTGGTTGCCATTGCAGGTCACCCGGAGGCCGGGATACTTGGGCTTGCGCCCGTTTGTCGGGTCGCCATCGGCAACGGCAACCCCTTCGACCACATCACCATGAGCTATCATATTGTTTCCTGTTAGTATCTCTTACCAAAGCCCGCTTGCACATCACAGGGGGTCAGAATCTGACGAACGCTGTGTTTCGGCATCCCAATCGCCGTAATCATGGAGCCCCTTTCGAGAAGAGGCAAAAGAAAAAACTGCGGCTGTCGTGTAGTTTTCAAACCAGGAATCTTTTGTAGTTAGCAAACCAGGACAGATT
>CAYHFE010000052.1:0-22829 GCA_964355375.1 uncultured Verrucomicrobiota bacterium | reverse complement strand
CGCCGACCGGTGCAGCCGGGACGGCCGCGCTCCCCATTCAGACAACCACGGTCCAAGGAGAGCCGCCTTTCGTTTGGCGAATGCCTTGGGACCATGAACCGAATGGAGTGGGCGGCGACGCGCCAGCGTCTTGGAGTGCGCCGGCCCTCCGGCGCTTTTTGCCGGGAGCGGGGAAAGCGGCCGAGGGCTGCCGCACTCCAAAACCTGGCGGAATCGTCCTGCCCCTCTCTCGAATATCGGCCCGCCCGGTTGACGAAGGGTTCAAGGAGAGCCGACTTTCCCTTGGCCTATGCATCGGGACCATGAACCCATCCAACGGTGGGGCGAGACTCCGTCGAGCCCTGGAATTTCGGTCGGCAAATAGGTCAGGGTTCGACAGGGTCTCACCCCACCGCGTCCAGCGGCGCCAACAGGGACGCGCGAGCCGCGCGTCCCTACCCTTGCGGCGGTTCTCCGTGGGAGACGGGAATCGGAGGATTGAGCTGGATTTTTTCTCCGGACAACGATGTAAAGGGGGCTCGATGCGACGAAAAACCGGCCAGATCAAACTCAGCACCGTCAGCGGTCTGGCGGCGATTCTACTCTGGAGCACGACCATCGCGGTGGCGCGCCGGTTGTCGGAACAGCTCGGTCCGGTGACGGCGGCGGCATCGGTCTATTGGATTGGCGGATTGCTTTGCCTGGTGCATTCGTGGTGGACGGGCGCGGCGCTGGACCGATTTCTCAAGCTCCCCCGCAGCTATGTCCTGGGTTGTGGATTCCTCTTCCTGCTCTACACCGTCGCGCTCTATTTGGCGGTGGGCCTGGCCCAAGGTCGGGAACAGGCCCTCGAGATTGGATTGATCAATTATCTCTGGCCGGCGGGCACCGTTCTGCTCTCGGTCCCGCTCCTGCGCAAGCGGGCCAGCCTCCTGCTCTGGCCGGGCACCGCCCTCGCGTTGGCCGGGGTGTTTCTGGTGATGACCCAGGGCAGCCGCGTATCGTGGCATTCCTTCCTCTCTCATTTCGCGACCAACCCTTGGGCCTACGGCCTCGCCTTCGTCGCCGCCTCCTCGTGGGCGTTCTACTCGACTTTGACCCGCCGTTGGTCTGATTCCGGCCAAGACGGGGCGGTCGATTTGTTTATCGCGATCACGGGTGTGGTTCTTTTGGGGATGCGCTGTTTCGTGGACGAGGCGACGGTGTGGAATGTCCAGGCGGTGGCGGAATCCACCTTTCTCGGAGGGATGACGGCATTGGCCTATGCGCTGTGGGATTACGCGATGCGGGAAGGAGACGTTCTGCTGGTCGCCATTTGTTCCTATTTCACGCCGCTTCTCTCCATGTTGGTCAGTTGCGCCTACTTGAACGTAACGCCGCATTCCACGCTCTGGGTGGGCTGCGCTCTGCTCATGGCGGGCTCCTTCGTGTCGTGGCGGTCTGTGTCCGAGCCGGCGCCTCGTGCGGTCGATCGATCTCGCTGAACTATAAATGTCGCGGCGGTGCTAGCGGCTCGGGAGTGGAGGAAGGTCGAGGTCGGAGGGCGCCCGTCCCGTGGCCGGTCGCTCGAATTTCTCGCCATACTGGGTGAAGCCGGTGACGAACCCACCGTGCGAGAGGAAGAATTGACCATCTTCCAGCCCCATGAAACGATCGAGGCGATCCGTCCGCCCCGTCGGATCGTGGCTGAAACTGGCCGAAGTCATTTCGATCCATCGTCCCTCGGAGGTGCGGAGCCATTGATTCCCGTAAAGCGCTTTGCGGCGTTGATGTCCATTGGAACCGCCGAAGTTCTCGCTGAAGCTATAGAGCCCGCGCAAAAACCCGCCTTCCTTGGGCGCCCGCCAACTGGAGATGAGCATCCACCGCTTGGTTTCCGGATGAAAATAGTATCCGCTATAGACGGTGTGGGTCGGGTCAGTCGGTTTGGCGGTGACGATGAATCGTTGGGTTGCGCCAGTTTTCCAGGGATAGACCCAATGGCTGTGGCCGCCGGTTCCCTCGTTGCCAAAATCTCCCGAGACCACACCCTCACCCTTGGCCACCAGGGCGACGCGATCCTCGGACGCCACATTCTTCCGATCCACCGCTTCGTTGCCGCTATCCCAGACGCTGAAAATGATGCGCCGTTCGGTGGGACTGTTGACCTGCATTCCGAAGTAACCGCGGTGCCAGCCGCAGGCCATGTAGTAGGTCCAGACCGGTTCGTCGAGACCGGTCATCTCGCAATAAAACGCCTCGACCTGGGTTTCTTTCGAGACGGGGTAAAAGAGGTGAACGGACGCGGCGTTGCGGCGCGGTTTGAGATTGAAGTGGGCCTTCTCGGCGGCCGGACCGTCGAGCAAGAGCGCCTCCACATCGCCGTTCGGCTGCCCGGCTGAATTGAGGGAACGTAGCGTGAATGGCTGGTAACCGGGACGCGCGATGTCGAAGGACTGAAAGCTCGCCGTCACCAGTTCCGTTCCCGCGCCCTGGACCGTGGCCTCGTGCGAGTGTCCGGCCACGGTCAGTTGAAGGCGGGAAGTGGCGTTGGTGGGCAAGCGCACGGTCACGGAACAATCGAGCTTTCCGACCGCCTTGAGCTCACCGAACCAGAGCACCTGGAGCGCGGGGCCGCGCCAGTTGGAGACGCCGGCCGGAGATCGGACGCGAGCCCCGTCGGCCTCGGGTTCAAGATAGGCGGTAAACGCGGGGACGCGGAGGCTGGCGAAAGCACTGCCCGCGAACAGAGTTACGGACAAGAAGACACCGGCGCATCCGAAGTTCCGGGCCAGGTGAGAAAGGGAAGGTCGATTTGACATGGCACAACTCTAGGACAAGGCACCATCTTCGTCAGCCGGAATCTCTGGATGTGAGCCGGCTCCGCTCAGCCGGATCGATTCAGTTGAGCTGGGGAGCGCGCGCGCGCGTGCGGTGGTCGGCCTGTCTGCCGAACAGGCAGGCGCCCTCGCCGACCACACTGGCGCCTGGGAACGAGTCACCGTTGAGTGACTGGATGGGGCCTTGATCCGACCGGCGGGGCGCCGGTCAGCACACGCGAGGGCGCGTGTGATCCCCGATTCCGATTGCATGCTTACGGGCCAGCAGGATGGACTCAATCTTAAACAGGAGAACACGGAGGACAGCTCAGCCGTCACGATGCCAGGGGCGAAGCGCCGGCCCTTGCCTCTGTTTACTCCTGTTCCAATTCAATTGCTCCGTCTATACGTCAAGTGGCAGGCGGAATTGCCGGGCACATGCGCTCTCCCTGTCTCAGGTGAATCAAATGAAAACGATTTCCAAGAATAACTCGTCGGCTGGAAAATCTTCTGACGACACGCAGACGACCTCCTCGAAGGCTGGCTTTGTTGTTGGTTGGGCTGCTCTCACTGTGTTCGTATTCTCGGTCCGGATGGAGGCAGCCGAGGTCGAAGCAAAGTTGGACTTGAAGATGAGCCCGACGAAGACCGAAGTGTTTGAGCGCGTCGAGATTTCTGTCACCGGCGTGCCCGGGTCAACCAACTCATTTGATCCCGAATCGATCGCGCTCGATCTCGTGGCGACGTCGCCCTCGGGGAAATCCGTCCGCGTGCCGGGCTATTTCGATCGTGATTTCGAGCGCAAGCTCGAAGGACGCCGCGAGATCTTGACCCCGGTCGGAGATGGGCGGTGGCGAATTCGCTGGCTTCCGGTCGAAACGGGCCGTCACACCTTGGCGGTGACGACGACAATCGACCGCAAGGCGGTGGGGCGAGGGGAGGGGATCATCGAGGTGGCTGGGGGCCGGCGGCGTGGTTTGGCGCGGATAGAGCCGGAAGAGAAGCGTTACTTTCGGCTGGACGATGGCAGTCCTCTTTTCCTCAACGGTCTGTGTGCCTGCTGGCATGGCAGCCGGGGCACCTACGATTATGACGATTGGCTGGAGGCCTATCAAAAGGCGGGGATCAATTATATCCGCATCTGGATGTGGCATCAGGCTTTCGGGATCGAGTGGGATCGGACGGACAAGCTGCAATACCGCCTGGATAACGCCTGGAGGCTCGACCGGGTTCTGGCTGAGGCGGAACGTCGGGGGATCTTCGTCATGCTTTGCTTCGATTATCACGGCATCTTTGAAGTGAAGCCCGACTTCTGGGGGGGGAACAATTTCTGGCCTCGCCATCCTTACAATGCCGTGAACGGCGGGCCCTGTCAGACGCAGAACGATTTCTTCACGAGCGAGGAGGCGAAACGCCTCTATGAGAAACGCCTGCGCTACATGGTGGCGAGGTGGTCGGCTTTTCCGAATCTCCTGGCCTGGGAATTCTTCAACGAAATTGACAACGAATACGCCTACGTCAAACACGCGGACGTGGTCGCCTGGCATCGGGACATGAGCGGGCGTTTGCGAGCCATGGATCCTTGCCGTCATTTGATCACCTCCAGTTTCACCGGCGGGAGCGAGCGGCCGGATCTCTTCGCCCTTCCCGGAATGGACTTCGCCCAGTACCACTCCTACAACGAGAAACACCCGGCTCAGATGACAGCGGAGAAAGTCGCGCGCTTTTTCGAAAAGTATCAAAAGCCCATTTTCGTGAGCGAGTATGGAACGGATTGGAAGGGCTGGAAGCCGGACACCGACCCCTATTTTCGAGCGTTGCATCAGGCCATCTGGAGCGGGGCCTTTGCGGGCGCGGCGGGCACCGGCATGACCTGGTGGTGGGAGAGCATTCACACCGCCAACCTCTATCGCCATTGGTCCGGGTTGTCCGCGTTCCTGGAAGGCACGGGTGTCGGTCGATCCGACCTGCGTCCGGCCCGATTTACGGAGGTCGATCGCGCGGTCATTCCCTTGGGCGTCGCCAATCGAAATGAAGCGCTCGTTTGGTTGCTCAGTCGGGCTTCGAACTGGCCGGAAGGGGCCACGGAGCTCAGTCCGGCACCGGTGGACGGATCGTCGGTGAAGGTCACGGGCGTGGACAGTGGGACCTGGGATATCGAGTGGTGGGACACTCTGGCGGGAAGGCGCGTGGAGCGCGACCAGGGGACCGCGCTCGAGGGCGCTCTCCGACTTGAGCCGCCGTCGTTCCAGGTGGATATCGCCGCGCGCCTCAAAAGAAGGCCTTGAGCGGGCGGACCACGGCACGGTCTTCCCGATCTCGAACCGCTCGGTTTCGAGAAGTCGCACGTTGATCTTGGACGGGGCATTGAAGAAGCCGATTCCGAGAAATCGCTGGCGATGGTCTTTGACCTGGACGACGTCGCCATCGGCAGTCGCTTGGGTGAGGCGCAGGATTGGCCCGGCGTAATCCCAGGGATGGCCCGCGACCTCGCGGTCGGCTTCTCCGGGAGGTAGTAATTCAGCGGGCAAGGGTGGCCTCCTGTTCTGCGAACAGTGGCGTCCATCTTCTCCAGCAATTCCATTTTGACACGTATGGAATTCCGGTTTAGCCGGTCGCCACGTGCAAACCGGCTCAAGCCGGGACTACCTGCGTCGAACGGAAAGTGCCCTGGGCCAAAATGAGAAATGTGCTGTCTCAGGGCTGGACTTTGGGTCGGCAGTTGGGTTAATGGCGAAGAATGAAAGTTACCCTCGCCGCGGTCGTCGCGAGTTCTCTTATGTCATTCTCCAACCTGTCCGCTCAGGATCGGCCCGGCGCGGCCGATCTGATCATCCTTGGCGCCACCATCCACACGCTCGATCCCGATCAACCGCGGGCTCAAGCCCTGGCGGTCCAAGGAAACCGAATTGTCGCCCTGGGATCCGACGAGAGCGTGCGGGCGTTGTCCGGCCCGCGCACCCGGATCATCCAGGCTCGGCAAAGGCTGGTCCTGCCCGGGTTCAATGATGCCCACGTTCACTTTCTCGACGGTGGAATGGGCCTCGCCAACGTCGATCTGCGCGACGCCAAGACGGAGAAGGAATTCGTCGGGCGGATCCGGGAATTTTCGCGTGCCATCCCGCCCGGGCGTTGGATCACGGGCGGCAACTGGGATCACGAGAATTGGCCCGGCGGCCGGCTTCCGGCCAAAGAATGGATTGACCCCGTGACCCCGGATCGGCCGGTGTTTGTCAGCCGTCTGGATGGTCACATGGCTCTGGCGAACAGCCAGGCCTTGCGTCTCGCCGGCGTGACCCGCGAGAGCCAGGATCCCCCCGGAGGATGGATCGTGCGCGATCCCCGGACGGGCGAGCCGACCGGCGTGTTGAAAGACGCGGCCCTGAGCCTGGTCTCGCGACGGATTCCTCCCCAATCCATCGAGGAGAAGCGGACCTGCGCGCTGGCGGCGACCGCTCACGCGGCCAGTCTCGGTGTGACGAGCGTGCAGGACATGTCCGCCGACCAGGATGTCGGTCTGTATCAGGAAATGCAGCGACGCGGCGAATTGAAGACGCGCATTTACGCTGTCTCGCCACTCCCGTCGTGGCCGCGATTGAGCCAAGTCGGGTTGCGCGCCGCCTTTGGCAGCGACCTCCTGCGCGTTGGAGGGATGAAAGGTTTTTCCGACGGCAGTTTGGGTTCGAGCACGGCCTACTTTTTCGAGCCTTATCTCGATGATCCGAGTCAACGCGGCCTGCCCGGCGATGAAATGTTCCCCGAGGGCGCCATGCTCCAACGCGTGCTCGAAGCGGATCGGGCCGGCTTGCAGGTGATGGTGCACGCGATTGGCGACCGGGCCAATGATCAGATGCTCTCGATCTTCGAAACCGTGACCCGGACGAATGGGCCGCGGGATCGCCGGTTTCGGATCGAGCACGCCCAGCATTTGCGGTCTCAGGACCTGGCGCGATTCGGGCGAATTTCCGTCATTGCCTCAATGCAGCCGTATCATGCCGCCGATGACGGACGTTGGGCGGAGAAACGGATTGGGCCGGCCCGCGCCCAGGGGACCTACGCGTTTCGATCGTTGCTCGATGCGGGAGCCCGGCTTGCCTTTGGGTCCGATTGGCCGGTCGCGCCGCTCAATCCGCTCTTGGGCATTGGTGCCGCCGTGACGCGGCGCACCCTCGATGGCAAGCATCCGGATGGTTGGGTGCCGGAGCAGAAGATCACGGTGGCGGAAGCGGTTCGGGCCTTCACCATCGGCTCCGCTCACGCCGAGTTCGCGGATCCGGTCAAAGGCACACTGACTCCGGGCAAGCTCGCCGATTTCGTAATCCTCAGCCATGACATCATGCAGGGCCGCCCGGAGGCGATGGACTACGGCGCGGTGAAGGTCTTGCTGACCGTGATGGACGGACGGATTGTGCACGAGATCTTGGGGACGGAGTTCTGACCGGAAGGAGAATCGGTCCGTGGCGAAGGGGTCTGAAGTGAGGGAGCCAAAGAGCTCGGGCTCGAGACACCATCGGGCCGGGGCGATTTCCCCAACAAACAGCACCGAAAACTCTCGGACACTGTCTATTACTGCTGTCAGCCCGCTGAACAATTGAACAAACCAGGCTGTTGCCGGAAAGAGCAACGCTCAGAGCGACCAAGCCGCCCGACAAGTCCTCCGACACCAGAGGAGCCGCGGTGCTGACGAAGTAATCGACGCTTCAGCCGCCCATTACTGGCGAGCCCGATAGAATTTCTGCGCGTCAGTGGGTGTGACTTTATAGGAGGGCTGCGCCGCACCTGCCACGGCGGACCACGGACCAGTGATCGACGCTGACGATTCCAGCGTCCCGGCCGTCCAGCTTATCTCAAGCTCGGTTCCGGAGCGTTTGAGCGACAGTGATGGCGCCGCTCCGCCGCCTTTCCCGATCGGAGCAACCGCGGCAAAGGTTCTCCCGAAGCGGATTTCGTCATACAACATTTCCGCGTGAGGCCGGCTATTGGCCGCCTGCGGATTTCCCGCGAAAGGACGGATGCGATTGAACGAAAGATCAAAGCCGTCCAGCGACTGCGCGGCGGCATTGCTGATGTTCGGTTCGGTATCGAGAGGCGGGTTCACCCAGAGAAACGCGTCGTCATTGCCGTCCTTGAAGTTGATGCGCACGACGACGAAAGACACCTTGTCAAAGGCATTGGTCGAGCCTTGTCGGTTGGCCAGGGACCCGGCCGGCAGGAGCGCCCAAGTGTTCTCCGGCGCGCCCGTGCTACCGCCCAGCGCCAGGTGTTCCGTGCCCGAGTTGAATAGAGAAACATTGGCCGCCCGCCCATAAACATTGCCGGGTTCGGTGGCATTGTTCGTCTTCGGCCCGATTCGTTGACCGAGGAAGCTGAACCAAGCCGTCGTGCCCGTGATTCCGAGCACACTGGGTATTTCTCGATAGGGCTGGGCCGTGCCATTGACACCCGTGACGTATCCTTTGCCACCGGCGGTCACCAGGGAATTCCCTTTCGCATCCGTATACCCGAGACTTCCCGCTTGAATCACCGCGCCGCCCACCGGCGACCCATTGAGCTGCCAAGCCGCCGACCAACCCGAGCCTCCGCCTTGACCGGCGACCTCGCCCACCGGGTAGTCAAATCCGTCGTAGGCCACGAGATCGCTCGTGGGCGTCGGGTCCACGGGCTTCGGCAGAGCAGCTCCGAGGGCTCTCGGCACGGTGGAATTATAGCCCGCCTTGCTGATGTAAATGTCGTCGAAGAACACGGCATTCGCGCCGTCATTTCCGAAGAAGATTTTCGTCAGATCCGGCCCAGTTGGGACACCGCCAGCCCCGGCCGGGTCACCCGCTGGATCGCGGTCGCTGATGTAATCCGTGATCACCTTGGTCCGGGTCGTGTCGCCTTCCTTTTGCACCCAAACGGAAAACGTGTCCCCGCTCGCAACTGGATCATTCCTCACGTCGATCCAGACGTTGTAAACCTGACCCGCCTCGAGCACCGGAGGGACGAAATCCACGGTGCTCGCCGGACCGGACCGAGACCCCACCATCAGATCGCCCGCTTCGTTCGAGATGAACGCATCGGGTCCGGCGCCGCCGGCATCGGTGACGTCCGTCACGAAACGCAGCCCCCGATCGGTCAGCCCGAAACGGCTTCGGATGGCGGCCGTGATATCGCCTTGCACATAGGCGCGGGCGAAGAGCGTGCGTTGCTGCCCTTCTTTTACGGTTAGATCGTTGAGCGAGAGGATGGCGATGTGGGCCGTCCCCCGCATATCAAGCATCTTGTTGCCATTGACGTTGGCGATGACGGAGTTGCCGCCGAGGTCGCCCCACGCCGCGCTGGGGAAAGCTCCGACGTTATAGGTCTCAAAGCTGTCGAGCAAAGCCCAGTTCGCAGCCACGCCGTCAATCGATGTCACGGAAACTTTCGCGGAAACTGTTTCCGTGCCTCGCTTTACGGTCAGGGTATAGGTCGTGGCGGAAGAAACCGTCACTTTCGCGCTGCCCACACCCGAGACAGTGCTGGACAGAACATTGCCGACTCCTTGATCGATATCGATCGCCGTGGCGTCTTTGCTCAGGTCCCACCGCAGGGAAAGGGAATCGCCCTTGGCCACGGCCGGCAGATCCGCCTTGAAACTCCGAATGGCCAGAGGCTGCGCCACCGCGCTCGAGGGCTTCGGTGTGCCTCCCGTATAGAGCTGGGTGATCTCCGTATCCGAGAGCGCCCGGTTCCACATGGCCACGTCATCGATCATCCCTTCAAAAAAGAACTGGCGAGTCGGCGCGCCCGAGCTGCCTCGGCGCACGCCACCGATGGCCGTGATGTTGGCAGTGATCGGGCGGACGGGACCGGGCTGGTCGCCGCCCTCATCTTTGACGCCATCGATGTAAAGCGCCCCTTCCATCGTGCCGCCAGCCGGAACCTGCTGCACATAGACGATGTGATGCCAGGTGTCGTCATAGGCTGTATTGACGGACCATTGGTGGTCTCCGGCGGTCGCGCCGGCATCGGTGCGGATGTAGGTATCCACCGTCCCGTCGGCGGCGGTTTGATGGGTTCCGATGTCGAAGAGCGGATTATTGGAAGTGGTCGATGATTCACAGAAGATCCGCTTGTCCGTTTGATTGGCCGAGCCGTTCACCCAAATCGACAAGGTGAAATTCGTGTTCTTGGTGTAGAGCGGGATCAGATCGGTCGCCAGGTTTTCCCGCTCCAAAATGGTTGAGCGGGAGGCCGTGAATTTGAAGGCCTTGCCCCATTTTCCGGTCACGAGATCGGCCGCCGTGAGATTGATCAGGCTCATGTCGTAGCCGCGCACCAGGTCCGGCGTCTTGGACCCTTGGACTTCGTCGAGCGGCCAATAGGCGACCATTCCGGCCTGAAGGTCAGCGGCCCGAGCCTGAGTCAAACTCAAACCACTCAGAAGGGCGATACATAAGGAAGATTTCCATTTCATAGACTTCATTGATCAAGGTTGATGCGCCGCCACCGCCATCAGACCCAACTGCAGCCAGATTCTGGCGCGACACTTGCCAACGCCTATCCTATTCCACCATCCATGACAATACGTTGATTGAAGTCAATTGAGGTGCCCGCATCGAACCGAGCTCGGGAGTTCAATTCAGTTGCCAGATGACCGCCGAGTCCTTTAACTCCTCCCCGAATCCTGATCTGAACGAATATGGGCTCACGATCCAGTTCTTTCCCTGATCCCGACAAGACTCCATCGGTTCAGAAATTGACCTGACCTCATAAACCTTCTCATCCAAAATCATGCTATGAAAACCTCAATTCTGTTCGTCCTCCTTTCCTTGACCGCGATTGCCGCTCCCCAAGCCGCTGATCCCGGGGTGGCCCGCCCCGCCATCCCTACCTTCCTCACCGAAGAACAAGCCCGCCAGGCCGGGCCCGACTTCGACCTGCAGGGTGAGTACTCGGGACCCGCTCTGGGCGCGCAAGTGATTGCTCTCGGCAACGACACCTTTCGCGTGGTCTTTCACCCGGGCGGTCTGCCCGGCGCCGGTTGGGACAAGTCCGCGAAAACCGAAATCGAAGCCACGCGCGCCGGCGATCGCGTGACCTTCGCCAAAGAGTCTTGGAAGGCCCAGCTTGGCCAAAATGTTCTCAGCGGGGAGAATTCCTCCGGTCCATTCACGCTGAAAAAAGTGCGCCGACAAAGCCCCACCCTGGGAGCCAAACCGCCGGCCAACGCCCTCGTCCTTTTTGACGGATCCCATTGCGACGTTTGGACAGAGGGACATTTCGACAATCTCGGGCGCAAACTTCTCGCTGCGGGCACCAAAACCAAGCGCGCCGATTTTCAGAATTTCATGATGCACGCGGAATTCCTCTTGCCGTTCAAACCACTCGGACGCGGCCAGGATCGCGGCAATAGCGGGATCTACATTCAGGACCGTTACGAAATCCAAGTTCTCGATAGCTTCGGGCTCAAGGGCGAAGCCAACGAATGCGGCGGCATCTACACCCGGATACGACCGGCGGTGAATATGTGCCTTCCACCATTAGTCTGGCAAACCTACGAAATCGATTTCACCGCCGCGCGCTTCGATGCCGAGGGCAAGAAAACCAAGAACGCCGTGGTCACGATCCGCCACAATGACGTGGTCATTCACGATCAAGTCGAGATCCCGGGCAAAACCGGCGCCGGCAAACCCGAGACCTCTTCCCTCGGTCCAATTCAACTCCAAGGCCACGGAAACCCGGTCTTCTATCGCAACCTCTGGGTGGTGGAGAAGTAACGAATCCGTCCGATCATGGAATGAGGACGATCTTTCCGTAGGCGCCGGCCTCCAACACCGCGTGGTGCGCCCGGGGCGCCTCCGACAGCGCAAGTCTCTGACCGACGACCGGCCGCAGCGATCCGTTCTCCAGACCGGCGCCCAAGGCGGCGTGAATACTTGTCAGCTCGGGCTCGGACGCGTTGAAGAGTGTCATTCCGAGAATCGCGGCATCGCGGCTCATCGTATCGCGGGGATTGATCTCAACCGGTCCCCGACAACCGATCACCACGACTCGTCCCCCGCGCGCCAGAACGGTCAAGTCCTTGCCCAAATTGACATTCGACACCATTTCCAGAATGACGTCCACGCCGCGCCCTTGGGTTAAGTCGGCGAGCCGCGCGAGGTACTCCGGCGCGCCATGATCCAAGACGTGATGGGCGCCTTGCTCAAGGATCAATCGGCGTCCCTTTTCCGTCCCACCCGTGCCAATGACTCGGCATCCCGCCGCGCGCGCGATTTGAATCGCCGCCACCCCCACGCCGCCGCTGGCCCCATGCACCAGAACCGATTCGCCGGCGAGTGTTTTTGCCCGAAAGAAGAGAGCGCGGTAAGCGGTGGCATACGGGATGTTCACCGCCGCGCCTTGTTCGAACGAGATCCGCTCCGGCAGCGGATGAACCTTGGACTCAAGGCAAAGAGCCTGCTCGGCGTAAGCGCCCGTCAACGTTCCGGAGGTGTAGATCCGATGCCCCGGCGCCACCCGTTGGACGCCCGCACCCACGGCTTCGACCACGCCCGCCGCGTCGGTCCCCGGAGTGTAAGGGAAAGGCGGCAGCGCGTACTTTCCCGAGCGGATGTAGGTTTCCACCGGGTTGACTCCGACCGCGTGAAGGCGCACCAACACTTGGCCGTCGGCGGGCTGGAGAGTGGGAATCTCCTCGATCTTCATCACTTCCGGCCCGCCCGATTCGTGAACTCGTATAGCTTTCATGACCGCCGGTTTCGCTGATCTTCCCAGATTGTTCAAGCTGGAATCGCATTTGGGCGGCCCATGATTCCGATTGGCTTTTCGCGCATTTCGGGTATTCCTGTCCAGCAACCACGAACTCATCAATCCAAATGAAGACCCGACATCGTCACCACTTTTTCTTTTCCCTGTTGTGGAAGCTCACTCCGTTCCCGCCCCTGAACCTGCGGCGGGGTGAGACGCCGTCGAGCCCTGACTTTCCTGCCGACAATGATTTCATCGCTCGACAGAGTTTCGCCCCACCGAGCAATGGGTTCAGGGGTTCAAAAGAGGAGTTTGTTCTCAGGAATCTGCTCCCGAATCCAGTCGGCGCGAGAATCTGCTGCATCGTCGCCCTCGCGCTGACCCAGGCTTTTGCGGTGGAACGCACCCTTGCTGCCGCCAATGAAGCAGCCGGCGAGCAGCACTTGCTCTACGTCGCCGCGCCCGGCATCCGCGATTACCTCGAATACGGCGGACATGGACTGTTGATCTTCGACATGGATCAAGGTCATCGTTTCGTCAGGCGCATCAAGACCGCCGGGCTCAACGACAGTGGGAAGCCGCTCAACGTCAAGGGAGTTTGCGCGAGCGTGTCGCTGCACCGCATCTTCATCAGCACGACTCGAACGATTACCGCCCTGGATCTGATCACGGAAAAGATTCTGTGGGAGAAACCGTATCCCGGCGGATGTGATCGGATGGCCATTTCTCCAGACGGCACCACGATGTATGTTCCGTCCTTCGAAGGCGCCCACTGGCATGTGGTCGATGCCAAGACCGGTGACATCATCGGCAAGATCATCCCCAAATCCGGGGCGCACAATACGATTTATGGACTCGACGGGACGCGGGCTTATCTGGCGGGCCTGCATTCCCCCCTGTTGACGGTCGCGGATGCCAAGGCTCACTCCACCCTGAAAGCCGTCGGCCCTTTCGGCAATGTCATTCGACCGTTTACGATGAACGGCCAACAAACCCTCTGCTTCGTCAACGTCAATGACCTCCTCGGGTTCGAAGTGGGCGACCTCATCGGAGGCCAGAAATTGCATCGGATCGAAGTCCAAGGTTTTGAAAAAGGCCCGACCAAACGCCACGGTTGCCCGAGCCATGGAATCGGGATGACTCCAGACGAACGGGAGATCTGGCTGACCGACGCGCATAACCGGCGTCTGCATCTCTTCGACGCGACGGTCATGCCGCCAAAACAGATCGCCAGCATCGAACTTCGAGATGAACCCGGCTGGGTCACGTTCAGCATCGATGGGAAACTCGCCTATCCATCCACCGGCGATGTCATTGACACCAATACGCGCAAGATCATCGGCGGACTCAAGGATGAGACCGGAGTTGATGTCCAAAGCGAAAAACTCCTGGAGATTGACTTCAAGGCCGGTCAACCCGTCCGAGCGGGCGACCAGTTTGGCTTTGGACGGGTCGCGTCTCGCTGAGCCGCAACGATTCGGGGAACACACGCGCCCTCGCGTGTTCCGACCGGCGCCCCCGCCGGTCGGCGGGAATTGTCAGACACTCACCATTCAGCGGCCGGTCCGAGCGTCTGAGCCGTCAGCATGCAGTTGAAATGGGTGGCACGACCAACTTGGCTGTGCTCTGAAGTCTGGACATTTTCCGCACAGGTGCTGCTCCTCCTCGAAGGTCAATCGACGGGGATGCTCTTCCTGGTTTTCAATCGCGCGAATGATTTTGTGCAACGGCGGAACACTCACGCTGAAGGTGCCACACTTGATTTGTCACGCCAACCCACTTTGATCAGTGAAGGCTTCATGCACCCGTTCGTGGGAGGAATTCAGCCGTCCGTGCGGGACTTCTGCCATCGTCGATTCGAAACCGGCAGTGAACTGCCGGGCTGATTCTCGAATCTCCCTCCGGGAGACGGAGGCAGTCACAATGTCCAAACTCCAGGGTGCGGCGTCCCGCCGAACCCTCGTGGCAGTGCCCCAGGTTGTTTCCAGTCGGCGAGACGCCGACCGGTGCAGCCGGGACGGCCGCGCTCCCCACGCAAACAACCACGGTTCATGGAGAGCGGACACCTCCAAAAATCGGACGTGAGTTGGGGCCATGAACCCATCCAACGGTGGGGCGAGACTCCGTCGAGCCCTGGAATATGGACCGACAGAACAATCAGGGTTCGACGGAGTCTCACCCCACCCAAGTTCATGGAAAGCGAACACCTCCCCAATGCGGACGTGAGTTGGGGCCATGAACCTGAAATGCATAAACCATTGGAATTCAACGAACGCATTTTGCGGTTCATGGGTAGTGCGGGCATTCGAGCGCATGAATCGGCGCGGCCGGGGCTCGGAGATTTGAGGGGATCAACGGGGTGAGAGCTCTAACCACGACTTGCCATGTTAAAACCGGTTTCCGATGATTGTCGAACGGCCCAAGGCCGGTTAGGATGGGTGATATGAAGAGATACGTGACTTTGATGTGGGTTCCGCTGATCTCGATGTTGGTTTCTTGCGGGAGCAAGCCGGCGACTCCCACGGCCGCCACCGTCAACTCGGTTCAGACCAACACGCAGGTGTTTAGCGTTCGAGGGGTGGTTAGAAGGGTGGCGACCGATGGTAAGACCGTGACCATCCAGCATGAGGAGATCCCCAATTACATGCCGGCGATGACGATGCCGTTCAAAGCCAAGGCAACCAATGAACTCGCCGGAATACAGGCCGGCGACGCGGTGGCATTCCGGATGACGGTGACGGCGGATGAATCATGGATCGACCAGGTTCAGAAGATCAGCGCCTCCGAGGTCAAGGCACCGTCCACAAGGCCGTCGGTTCGCTTGGTCCGCGATGTCGAGCCGCTGGAACCGGGCGACTTCATTCCCAACTATCATTTCACCAATGAACTCGGGCAGGCCATCGCGCTGGATGAATTCAAAGGCCAGGCCCTGGCCTTGACGTTCATCTTCACCCGTTGTCCGTTGCCCGATTTTTGCCCACTCATGTCGAAGCGATTTGCCGAAGCGTCTCATCTCCTGACGACCACGGCGAACGCGCCGACCAATTGGCATTTTCTTTCGATCTCTTTCGATCCGCATTTTGACACGCCCACCGTCTTGAAGAGCTACGCCAAGCGATTTCAATACGATCCGAAACGCTGGAGTTTTGTCACGGGCGCGATGATTGACATCGATGCGATCACGGAACAGTTCGATTTGCCGGTCATCAAGCAGGGCGACAATTGGGATCACAAGTTGCGGACTGTGGTCATCGACGCTGCCGGACGGGTGCAGAAGATCTTCGTCTATAATCTGTGGAAAACGGAAGATCTCGTGGCGGAGATGGTGCGGGCGGCCCGGGTGCAGGCTTCCTCGCCGGGAACACTGGACCTCCCGTCCACCAGCAAAAGAATCAAACAGTGACGGTCTGACCGAGGCTGTGGTTGGCTCAGACCACTCTCCCAGGGACGCTTAGCTCGGAGCGGGCTCTTCCCACACGCAAGCCTCGATGGCTTCGATCCGAAAACGTCGTTTGGTGGAGTCGTTTTCGACCTCGACTTCATCCGCCGCCTTGTGGTTGATGAGCGCTTGGGCGACCGGCGTGAGGTAACTGATGATGCCCTTCTCCGGATCGGAATCCCAAGCCCCGAGAATGGCGAAAGACTCGCGGTGCTGCGTGATCAGGTCTGTGACGGTGACGCGAGTGCCGATGCTGACCACATCGAGACGCGGGTTGGCGAAGTCCGTGCCCCGGGCCCGGACCAACTGGGTTTCCAGTTCCCCTTTCCGGCGCATGAGCAGTTTTTGCATCTCTTTCGCGGCCTTGTACTCATGGTTTTCCCGGAGATCTCCGTAGCTCCGGGCGATGGCGATTTCCTTGGAATTGGCTGGGATCTTCTTCTGGACCAGTTCCGCGTATTCGTCTTTCCGACGTTCCAAGCTTTTCCACGAGACGACGAAAGTGGATTCCTGCTTCAATTGTTCGCCCGTGATGAGCGACTGCACGGCTGGGTAGCTTTTGACAATGCGCGCCAGGAGGGAGCGTTTATCCATGTCATCGAAAGAAGGTGATAACTGGAGAGCCCGGGTCAGGTCTTTGATGACTTCAAGGTCGGCGGCGCCGATCAATTCGACGAGCAGACTCGGGTCATCGAGAATGAAATCCCGGAGGCGATTGTTTTTCCTTTCATTAAACTGATCTCGTTCCATGGCGGTCAACATGGCGCGAAAGACTTCCGGCCCGAGAATATCGGCAAAGGAGTCGGATCGCTCTTTCGCCAGCCAAAGCAAAAGCTCAGTGCTCGCCTGATGCTGGCTGATCAATCGGGCCAAATGCTCTTTCAGGAGCGTCAGTTTTCCTTCGTGGATGAGGAGGGCGGCGCACTCGGTGCAAAGTTTGCAGGAGACGGAATTGACGGTGCCAAGCAGGGATTCGGCCCATCGATCGGGGAAGGCATCGCGGAAGGATTGGAGGGCGCGCTTGTGTTTCGTGGCCGGGACGGCTTCGAGAAGCGGTCCGGGCTTGGTGGTCTGTGTCCAAATGGAGAGCTCCGTCAAATCGCTTTCTGGTCCGGTCAGGCCGGTCGCGGTTCGCAATTCATCGCGGAGGAAGACGGCTTCCAAGGCGAGCGAAGATTGAGTGCGCTGATGGCTGATGATGTCCGTGTTCAGCGTGGTGACAATTTCGGCGACCGCAGAGTTCTTGTCCTCGAGGTCGATGATGCTTTTGAGCAGTTCGTTAGCGACGGCCAGTTTGGCTTTCAAGCCTTTGGCCGCGCGGAATTCCTCGAGCAATCGAAGCTGGAGAGAAACCTCCCGAGCCTGGTAAACGAGCGGCTCGGATTTCTTGAGCGGAACCTGAAAATGTCCGTCCTTCTTCAGCTCCCGCCGGGCGGCTTCCCACCATTTCTTCCAATCATCCTCGATGACGTCCGGGACGAGAACCTGCTGGATTTGATCGAGGGACGCCTTGCCGCCGTAGCTTTGGAGCACCAGTTTGATGAGATCGAGATGTTGCAGGGCCGCCATTTGCCGCAAGGCGGGGAGATCGGCGGACTTGCGCGCCAGAATATGATCGCTGGCGATCGGTTTGAGCGACTCCGCGGCAAAGGCCAGATCCATGGAATGCCCGGGTTTCCCCTGAAAATCGATGGTAAAGCGGCAGAAGATCGTATCGATGGTGGTAATCTTGCCAAAACCCCAACTGCGATGCATACAATATCCGCTCTTGGCCAGTTGCAGCAACGGTTCCACATGGTGACGGGTGATTTTGCCTGCGACGACCAACTTCTCAAACTCTTCTTTCATATTTTGGATCTCGATTCACAATGAATCATTAAGATTATTACGCAGTGACTTTGGAAAAACCAAGAGAAATTGCCTGTCGGGTTCTCCGACGGCGCGAGAATGGGGCCGATTTCGTCGAGCGACTCCTCGAGGATGAGTGGAGGCAGCAGGGGTTGTCGCCTTCGGATCGGGGTCTGATTCAGGAATTGACCTGCGGAGTGGTGCGTTGGCAGTCCGCCCTGGACTGGCTGATCGACCGCCGGACGGGGGGGCGAACTCAGAAACCGATTCTGCGCATTCTCCTCCGTCTGGGACTCTACCAGATCTTCTGGCTCGATCGGATTCCGAACCACGCGGCCGTTCACGAGACGGTCGAAATGGCCAAACGCATGGGCTTTGGCCAGCAGGCCGGGTTCTTGAATGCGGTCTTGCGAGGTTACCTGCGCGAGGAAGCGGGAACGAGGCGCGAATTGGAGGAATTGAAATCCCGCCAGCCCGCCCTGGGTTATTCTCATCCGGAATGGCTTTGCCAGCGCTGGAGGAACCGTTGGGAGGCCGACACGGTGGCCCGGCTCTGCGAATGGAATAATGCGCCGCCGCCCACCTTCGCCCGGGTCAATACCCTGCGCACGGACGCCGAAAGCCTGTTGACGCGTTGGCGGGACGAGGGCGTCCAGTATGATTTCGTGCGCCGCGATTGGATGGACGAGAATCTGGTGTTTGCCTTGAAGTCGCATCCTCCGTTGGGTTCGTTGCCCAGCCTGCGCCAGGGCTGGTTCTACGTGCAGGACCCCAGCACTCTCTTGGCCGTGCAGGTGTTGAATCCTCAACCCGGCGAACAGGTCCTGGATCTGTGCGCCGCCCCTGGGGGCAAGACGACATTTGCCGCCCAGCGCATGCAAAACCAGGGAACGATCGTCGCGTGTGATCGAGACTCGGAACGGTTGGCCACGCTCCGGGCCAACTGCGTCCGGCTCGGCCTCGAGTGCGCCCAGTTGCGGCTGGCGGGGCGACCTGGTGATTCAGGAGCTCCGGCATCGGAGCCCGCCGTCCTATTTGACCGGATTCTGGTGGACGCGCCATGCACCAATACGGGCGTGATGAGACGTCGGGTGGATTTGCGGTGGCGATTGCGGGTCGAGGAAATCGATCGCCTGCGCAAGGGGCAAACTCAGCTTCTCGAGGAAGCCGCGCCTCAGCTCAAAATCGGCGGCATTTTGGTTTACTCAACCTGCAGTTTGGAACCGGAAGAGAATGGCGGAGTGGTGCGGGAGTTCCTCAGCCGCCACCCGGAATTTCGGGTGGATTGCGAACGCGAGTTGCTGCCGTTCCGGGACGCGGTGGACGGTGCCTACGTCGCTCGCTTGATCCGGACGGCAGCGCCCTGTTCTTGCGAGTCCGTTGCTTGAAATAATGGTTTATGAATGAGAAGACTCTGGTGGGCCCGGCTCTGGTTCGACACGAAAGCGATTCGCCGAAGGAACGCAGCACCTGCGGTTGGCGGCATCTTCTGATCAGCCGGCAGGATCGCGATCAGAATGTCGCCGCTTGGGCGCACGCGGTCGATATCGACGGCGCGCGCGAACATTATCACAAACGAAGCACGGAGCTCTATTATGTCCTGGAGGGCGAAGGGACGGTGACGCTGGATGGAGTCGAGCATGCCGTTCGCCCTGGTTCCATCGTCCACATCCCGCCCGGAGTGGTTCATGGCGCCAAGGGTCGGGTACGGGTTCTCGTGATCGGCATTCCCGATATCGCGGATGACGATCTTTATTTCGCTGAGCCTGTTTGAAGGATGGGTGAAACGGACGACCAGCCCGTTCCACCCATTCTTCAAACACGCTCTCAGCGTAACTCCGTGTCCTCTGCGTTCTCCGGCCGGATTGCTCCTTTTGGGCTGAATCACTCGTGGCGCAATGCTTCGATCGGATCGAGCGCGGCGGCGCGGGTCGCGGGATACAAGCCGAAGATGATGCCGACGGCTCCGGAGATGCTGAAGGCCAACAGAACGGACAAGGGCGTGACGATGGTCTTCATCTCGGTCAACTGGGAAACGATGAGCGGAGTGAGCACGCCGATGACCACGCCGATCAAGCCACCGCCGACGGCCAGGACGATCGCTTCCACGAGAAATTGAGCGGTGATGTCGCGTTGCTTGGCCCCGAGGGCGCGGCGGACGCCGATCTCGCGCGTCCGTTCCGTGACCGTGGCCAACATGATGTTCATGATGCCGATGCCGCCGACGAGCAGGGAAATGGCGGCGATGGATCCGAGGACAATATTGAAGATGCGCTTGGTTTGTTCGGCCTGGCGGAGAAGTTGCAGGGGCACGATCAACTCGTAATCCTTCTTGGTGTGAAACCGGTTTAGCAGAGTCGTGATCTGCGGGACGGCGGTTTCGACGTCGGTCGCGCCCGCGAACTGGATGGTGATTTGGTGGAGTTGAACACGCTCTTGTTCCATGCTCCCGGCAGAACGGCGAATCAGAGTTTCGCCAAACCGATTCCGCGCGGCCGAGAGCGGAAGATAAACATTGTTGTCCAGGGATTGCCCCGTGGTTTCGCCGGATTGCGGGCGTTTCTCCTCGGTGCTGGTTTCGCGGACAAGTCCGACAACCTGGTAGTAGTGCGCGCCGATTTTAATCTCTTGTTCGAGCGGATCTTGATAGGGGAAGAGACGTTTCGCCAGACCGTTGGAAATGGCGCAAATGTTGTTCTGATGAAGATCGTCCGTCTCGGTAATGAACCGTCCCCGCAGGACATCCAGACCGGCGATGTCCTTGTAGAGCGGGTAGGTTCCGATGACCTGCCCGGCAACCTCATTGCGGAAGAAACGGATGTTTTCCCGGATGATGCGCATGGGGAGAACATGGCTGATGCCCGGGATGGTCGCGTGGATGCGGTCCGCGTCTTTGTAGGTCAATCCGTATTCGATCACCGAACCGCGGCCGGTCGAGGCGGTGTTGGCCTTCGAGTCGTCCGGCGGCTTGAAGGCGCGGATGAGAATGTTATTGGAACCGAGTTTTTTGATGGCCTGTTGGGCTTCGTAGGAAGCGCCTTCGCCAATGGCCAGCATGGCGATGACGGAACAGACGCCAAAAATGATGCCGAGCATGGTCAACGCTGACCGCAGTTTGTGCAGAATGAGCGTCTTCAGCCCCACTTGCATGGTGCGCAACGGACGGAGGGCGTGTCGAAACGTGGATCGCCGCTCCAAGGGCACTTCGTCTTGGTCAATGGCGGACGTCCCGTCCCTGGTCGAGCGGGGTTCCTGGGTGACGATGCGGTCGATGAGGCCGTCGCGCATGTGCACGACACGCCGGGCGCGGGCCGCGGTGTTGGGGTCGTGCGTGACCAGGATGATCGTCTTGCCGTTGTGATTGAGCCGGTCGAGCAAATCAAGAATCTCCGTGCCGGTCTTGGAATCGAGATTGCCCGTCGGCTCATCGGCCAGAATCATGAGCGGATCGTTGACCAGAGAACGGGCGACGGCGACGCGCTGCTGCTGGCCGCCGGAGAGTTGATTGGGCCGATGGTCCAGGCGGTCGCCCAACCCGACCAGGCGGGCGAAGCCTTCGCAGCGTTGATTGTTCCCGGGCGAGTCCAGTCCCTGGTAGAACAAGGGCATTTGGATGTTCTCGATGAGGGAGAGCTGATGGATCAGGTTGTAGGACTGAAAAATGAAACCGATCTTGCGCCCGCGCGCCTCGGAGAGCTCGTTGTCATCCATCTGCGAAACATCTTCTTCCCCCAGGAAATACCGGCCCTCCGTCGGGCGGTCGAGACAGCCGAGCAAATTCAAGAGCGTGGACTTGCCGGAGCCCGATGGCCCCATGATGGCGAGGTAATCTCCTTCGAGCACTTCGAGGTCCACGCCGCACAGGGCGCGCACTTTGACCTCGCCCATGTCGTAGGTCTTTTCGACTGACTCGATCCGTATGATCGCGTTCTTTTTCATTAACGATGGCAAAAGCGTGCCGGCGTCACGGTTCCGGGCCGGGCGTCGGATTGGCGGGCCCCGTGTTGGTCTGTCCCCGTCCTCGGCCGCCGCGACCGCGCCCCTGAAATTCTCGCATCCGGGCTTCCCGTTCTTCCGGAGTTAACTTCATGAACTCTTCCTGGAAGCGCTGCATGGCGGCGGGGTCCCCGCGACGTCCGCGCCGTTGACCGCGCCCTTCCGACCCGTCGCCAGCTTCCGTCGCCGGCCGGTCGCCGCGACCGAGGCCCGCACCGTCGCGCGGGGTGAGGGCTGGGGACGGAGCAGGCGTTGGGGACTCCGGGCGATCCCGGCTGGGTTCGACGGCGGGATTCTCCGTGGGAGTGGGTCCGCTCGGGCGCGACCGGCCCGACTCCGTTTCAGCCGTGCTGACTTGATTGGTCGGCTCGTCGGCGCTCTCGGTGTCCATTTCGTCCGGTTTCACATCGGGGGCGAGCAGAACCCGGTCTCCCTCTTTCAAACCGGAGGTGACCTCGATAAAGCGGTCGTTGAACCAGCCGGTGGTCACCGGCACGCGGATGACGGACGGGCCCTTCTTCACGAAGCAGACTCGCTCGCCTTTGAGGGGGATGACCGTCTGGATGGGAACGCTCAAGACCTTGGCCAGGTTCGTGATGATGATTTCGGCGCGAGCCGAGACCCCGGGTTTGAGTTGCGGCAGTTCGTCTTCGATCAGGACCTCCGTGGCGTAAAGTTTGACATCCGGATTCATCCAACTGGACTGGGTATCCGGGAGAAGGCCGACCTTGCGCACGCTCCCTTTGAAGTGTTGGCCGGGCAACGTCTCGACCCGGACGTAGGCGAGCATGCCGGGGTGGACTTGTCGGACCCGCGATTCCTGGACCTTCACCTCGGCCAGCATGCGTGAGACGTCCGGCAGCTTGATGAGCTCTTGCCGTTGTCGGACCGTGGCCCCCTCTTCAATGATGGTGGAGAAGCTCGAGAATCCGAAGGAGCCCATATCGTAACTGGCGCTTTGTGATCCGAACCTCGATCCCGACTGGCCACTGCCGGAACCGTAAATGGAACTTTGTCCGGACGACGCGTAGGACGAGCCGAATCCGCTGGAG
>CAYHFE010000051.1:0-22925 GCA_964355375.1 uncultured Verrucomicrobiota bacterium | reverse complement strand
TTCCGTTGATTGTCCATCGCCGCGAATCCCTCGAAAATCAGCGGCGTGATGCTCAGGTGTGGGTATTTCATTTGGGTTACGAGCGCTCGCTGGTCGCCGGTTACAGCACCGAAGAACGCAGCTCCATGACCCGGACCGGCTGGAAAGCCCTGGGTTCGACGCGCGGTCAGGGTCTTGGTCCTTGCGCGCGTTCTCGCAGGGCTTGGAGCCGTGGATCGTTCGGGTCGATAGCCAGGGCTTCCTCGAGCAGGGCCATGGCTGAGTCACGATCCCCAGCCCGCAAATGCAAGTCAGCCAGGAATAGATAGCTCTCCAGGCGCTCAGGGTTGTGGCGGAGCGATTCCCGAAATGCCGTCATGGCTTCACGGTTTCGCCCCGAGCGCCCCAGAGCCAAGCCGCGGTTGAAATAGGCCGGTCCCAAGTCGGACTTGAGCTTCGTCGCCCGGTCGAACACCTCTGCGGCCTCCGTCAGCCGCTCGCGCGCCAGCAAAACCAGCCCGAGTTGGAACAACCCCTGGACCGAGCGCGGGCTCAACTCCAGATGCCGCCGCAGGGACCGCTCAGCCGCCGCCGCATCTTTCCGCAGGAATCCGAGTCGGCCCGCCAGCAGCCAGGTGTCAGCATAATCCGGATGGGTCTGCCGCAATCGGTCAATGACCGCGGCCGCTTCCGTCAGATATCCGGTCGCCAGAAGGGAGTGGGCCTGTTCGCTCAATCCCCGCGGGTCCCCACGCAACAGGGCGACTTCTGCCTGGTATGGATCTCCGAAGCCTTCGTCCGGCGGCAACGTGGCGGATCGCTGGAGGGTCTGCGCCGCTCCGGCCGCGTTGCCTTTCAGACGGTGAAGTGTGGCCATCAAAACCAGGGCGGATCGCGCAGTCCGGGGGTCGTCAGCACATCCCCGGGCCAGTTCCATCGCTTTGTCCCAATCGTGGCGCGCCAGAGCGCCCCTCCCCGCCAACAGACGGGCGGGCGCGAACTCGGGTCGTTCTGCAAGCAGAGCGTCGAACTCGCGCCGCGCTTCCTCCCAGCGGCCTTGCTCGGCCAGGAGGTGCGCCAGCCGGAATCGGGGTGCCTCCGGCGAATTGCCGCAGATGCGCACGGCCTTTTGCAGCAGCGGAATCGCCTGGTTTGGTGTTGCGATCAAGAGGGCGAGCGCGTGGTAGTACGGCCAGCGAGGATTGCCGGGCTCCCACAATTCGGCACGCGCGAGGCATTCGCAGGCGGCTGGGCGAAAATCGTACGTCCCCAAAAGCGCACCCAGCCAGCCCCAGGCCGAAGCGGAGCGGGGCTGGCGGAGGACTTCGTCCATTCGTCGTTGCAGGCTGGCCGTCACTGTGGGATCCGCATCGCGGAGATTCACCACGGGGAGCAACGCTCGGTGTTGCTGCCACCACCACCCTCCGGCGAGGATGATCGTGAGCCCCACGGCGGCCAGGGCCGCGGTTCGGGCGCGGCGGCGCCGCAGCGCAACGTCTGACGGCTTGGCCGAAGAAGGTCTCGGGCCATGGCCGAGTTTAGGCGAGGCTTTCTTCGCGCTCATCGCTTTTGCCCCGTGCCTTGCCGCAGGGTGAAGTGTCGATCCGCATCGGCGCCGGGAAACGTTTCCTCCGAACCATCCGGCCAGACGATGCGAATCGCGTCGATCTGCTGGACCGGCCCGAGCCCGAAAAGAGCCCGAGGATCATTGCTGACCAAATAGCTCGCGCTCGGTTGAATCAGCCGCCACCAGCGTCGCCCCTGCCCTTCCACGACGACTTCGGCGCCGATGGCGTCGCGACCGCCATCACGGGGCTCGAGCAAGGCCCGCACGGTCAGCCAGTGGCCCCGCCGCGGAGCCACGTTCCGAAACACTTGAACAGGACCGCCGGCGCAGACCGCAACGAGATCGACTGCGCCGTCATTGTCGATGTCTCCGAGCGCAAGCCCGCGTCCGACACCCGTGAACCCGCAGAACGCCGGATTGGCCGAGGCGATGTCCACAAACCGGCCCTGCGTGTCGTTGAGGTAAAGTTGGCAGCGTTGAGCGTAGGGGTGCCAAAACGGAATGAGACCACGGACCGGCGGTCCGGGATGAGCGCTGCCCCGGCGGACCGCTCCGTTGATCAGAGCGAGATCCGGCCAGCCATCCAGGTCAAAATCGGCCAGGACCGTCCCAAACCCGGTGCCGCGCAAGGGCAATTGAGCCAGCCCGCAGATCGCGGCTTGGTCTTGGAAGAATCCGCGCGGTCCTTGCACCCAAAGCGCATGCTGTTCGTGCGTCAGGTGGGTCACGAAGAGATCGAACCAGCCATCCCCGTTGATGTCGCCGAGCCCGATGCCCATGTTCCCCGCCGTCGCGCCCATGGCGTTGAAGCCCAGGCCGCGGATCACGGCCTCCTCGGTGAAGTGACCGTCGCGTTGATTGATGTACAACCGATTTGGCACTCCGTCGTCCGCCATGAAAATATCCGGCCAGCGGTCGCCGTCGAAATCGGCGCAGAGGATTCCCAAGACTTTGCCCTGGGCTCTGGCGAAACCGGAACTGACGGTGACGTCTTCGAACGCCACCTGGCCCTGGCCGGCGGCGGCGCCGCGGTTGTGCAACAGACGACTGACGGTGGTTTGGAAGTCCTGTGGGCCACAGAATTCGCGAGCCCCTGCAGGATCGTGGCACTCGAGGCTCGGATAGTAATCCACGTAATTGCCCACGACGAGATCGAGCCAGCCGTCCCGGTCATAGTCCACGAAGGAGGCGGCTGTGGCCCAGCGGGCGTTGTCAATGCCTGCCGCTTTTGTCACCTCTTCGAAGCGGCCTTCGCCCCGATTGAGAAAGAGCCGAACCCGGCCATATTCCGTCACGAACAGATCCGTCAATCCGTCGTTATTGACATCGCCGGCCGTTGCCCCCATTCCCACTCCGGCGGTGTCCAGGCCCGATCCCTCGCTCACGTTGCGAAAGGTCCCATTCACCTCTTGATGGAAGAGCTGAGAGCGAGCCCCAGATTGTGCTCCGCCGCATTGGATGAGATAAAGATCAAGGCGCCCGTCGTTGTCGTAGTCAAACAGCGCTGCGCCGGATCCGATGTGCTCCGGCATCATGAACTCGCCCCGCGATCCGGAATCGTGGAGGAACTCAAGGCCCACCTGTTTGGTCACGTCCGCGAAAAGCACCGGACCCTGTGTGGCCGGAGCGGGTGAAGGACCTGGGGGACTCCCATGACGCGAGCAACTCGTCATCAGAATCAGCAACGGCAACTGCAGCCATGCCACCAGTCCAGTTCTCCATGAACCATTGGCTGAACGAGTGGGCTGATACTCGAGAGGGACACGAAGACTCCGCCAGGTTTTGGAGTGCGGCAGTCCTCCGCCGCTTTCGGGGCACTCGCCCAAAGCGCCGGAGGGCCGGCGCACTCCAAGACGCTGGCGCGACACAGCCCGCTCCATCAGATTCATGGTCGGAATGCGCGATTTCGGAATCGTGGCGGCTTTCCATGAATCGGAGCGCCGAACTCCGATTCGGCGCGCTCCGAAGATCGTCAGTATTCGCGCCGATTCAGAGATCGGCGCTCCAAGCGCTCGGTTCATGGCCTCAATGCGCGCCCTAGCAGAAGGCTCGTGGTCTCAGTGCGCAACCACGATGTCGTGAAGGCTCCCCACATTCGTTGACCCAGCGAGCGGAACAAACGGCAGGCGCGGGATCGGCCGACGGAAACGACCGCGCCCGCCAGCACGCGGCAATGAGCTGGCAGGCGCGGCGTTGTCAATGCGGCGTTGTTGTCCAGGAGGCCGGCTACTGCGAGACGCGGTAGAATCGGGCCTGGACTGACGGATTGAGGTCCTGCGTGAACGTGGTTTCAGTGCCCGCGCTGTCAACCGTCGGCAGTGCGGTCCATTTGACCAGGTCGGTCGAAACCAGCACCGTGTATTTGGCGCCGGCCTGCGAGGCCCACTTGAAACTGAACTTACCCTCGGCCGCCTTGAACGTGAGGCCCGTGATCGTGAGGTCAGCCGCCACCGGTCTGGCATCCACCCAGAACCAGGTCTGCGATCCGTCCGAACCATCGGCCCGATTTCCGGTCGGACCTTCTGGCGAGAGAGCCAGGTCCACGATGTCATTCGGCTTCAAGGTGGCTCGGTACCGCCGGATTTCGCCCGCACCGTCGGTGCCTGCGATGGCCTTGAAGTCCACGAGTTTGCCGTTGATGAAGAGGAGGCCGGAGACGCCATTGCCGGCGAGGTTGGTTTTCTTGACCTGCCAGATGATGGTGACCTGAGTGTCTTTGGTCAGTTTCTTAGCCACCCAGCGGCGGATGACCCATTGTTCGTTGGCTGGATCCGCCACTCCGCCAATATCAGGCGGACTGCCGGCGCCATTTGGATGAAGGTCCAGAGCAGCCTCATAGCTCCAGGGTCCAGCCGAAGCCGTGTTCAGGTCCCAAGATGATCCGGTCCAGGTTTGGCCGACACCATCCCACGTTCCTCCGCCCTCACCCCCCGCGAAGGGAATGAAGTCCGTGTTGGCATTGTAGCTGTAGTTGGTCGAGCCAGCGGATGGGTCAAAGACACGGTATCCGCCGTACCAGTCGTTCTGGCCCTGCACACCGGAGAACTGGGCCTGCGAGTTGGCAATGACATAGGTCGTCGGATTGTCCTTGGGATTGGTCGGGTCTGTGCTCCAGGAAGCTTCTTCGGGATCCGAGTATCCGTCGGCGTCCGTGTCGGCTTTGTTGGGATTAGTGGGTGGAGTGCGGTTGACCTCCACATCATCGTTCAGTCCGTCGCCGTCCGTGTCTTTCTTGATCGGGCTGCTGCCGGTGTCTGCTTTGCTGATGAATACGCCCGTGGCGGTTTCAGCAAGGTCGCTCAGGCCGTCAGCGTCGCTGTCCGTTTTGGTTGGATCGCTGGTGCGTTGATATTCCCCGAGATCGCTCAGGCCGTCTTTGTCGTAGTCGCCGGTGCGCGAGAGTTTGGTCAGATCACTGGGAAAATAGATCTTCTCCCAAACGTCGGGAAGGCCATCGGCGTCGCTGTCTCCGGCGCCAGCCGGGATGAAGACGGACCCATCCGGTTGGACCGCATTGGTTGGAATCGTGGTGTCAACCAGGAACCAGTTCTCGGAACCGTCGCAGCCGTCGGCTTCGACGCCGTTGGTTCCTTTCGCGCTCAAAGCGAGGTCGATGCGGTCCCCGGGGCTCACGTTGACGTAGTAAGTGTGGGTGACACCGACATTATCCGGCGCCGCGATGGCGATGCTCTCGAGGACCTGGCCATTCCGATAGAGCGCGCCCGTGATGCCGTTCCCGCCGCAGGTCACGTTGCCGTGGTGGGTATGCCAGCGGACCGCCAACGGGGTCACCTTGGTCAATTGACTGGCCACCCAGCGGCGGATCGGCCAATTTATATCACCCGTGCCCGCGTTCGGATGAACATTGCGCGTGCCCACTTCCGTCCAGGGGGCGGCGGCGGCGGTGTTGAGGTCCCATTGAGCGCCTGCCCAGGCTTCGGGAGGGAATTCGATGAAGCCCTTGGTCTGGTCGTAGTTCTGTCCGCCACCGTCTTTCGTCACGTTGCGATAGCCGTAGTACCAACCGTTCTCGCCTTGAGTGCCGCTGGTGCTCCATTGCGCGATGGAATCGGCGATGGCCGAGGCGGCCGGGTTGTTGCCCGCGTCTTTCGGATCATGGCCGGTCGCCACCTCGTCCGCGTCCGTGTAGCCGTCCCCGTCCGTGTCCGGCGCCCCATCCACGACGAGGTCGTCGATGTAGTTCGCCCGGCCGTTGAAAACGACACTGTCCACTTCCTTGCCGACGCCCGTCGTGATCTTCGCCCAGTCATGGTCCCCTGGGGAAATGTAGCGCCACACCTCGATCCCTCGAAGCTTCCCGATGACCGTGACCGGGCCGCCGTTGGTTGTGTCCTGGAGGTTGATCGACGAAACAATCACGGGGGGAGAGAAAGCAACCACCGCCTGGGTGCTCGTTGGATAAACGCTCATGGGAGTGGCGCCGGCCGTCGTGTGGAGAACAAACCCCACCCAACTGGCGGTCACACCAACGGGCACTCCCTCCGGCAGAGTCGGCATGGCGGCGCCGTTCGCCAACCCGTCGAACTCAGCGAATGTGATCGTGTCGGCGCGCGAACTGATCGGCAACATCGCCACGGCGGCGGCAAACAGAACGGACCTCAAGGTTTTGTCAGGGATTTTCATGGTGTACTGAGATGAATATCGAAACAGTGCAGCATCCTTATGCGCGGTCGATGTGAAATGCACACGGACCAGTAATCTCCTAGGAACCGGTGAGGATTCTGTCAAGGATTGTTCTCAAGCATTCAGCCGTTCTCCTTTTTCCCTTGGAGGGGTCAGGTCGATTTGGCGGAGGGGCCGATTTCCAATCAACGCATATTGAAACGCAGGAGCCCCCCCAACTGGGGAAGCAAAGATTGCGGGTCCGAGCCCGCACGTCCTGGAGAGGAAAACACGAGTGACAACCCGGAGATTCTTTGGTGGAGCGGGTTCAGCGAAGGTACTTCTTGAAATGTCGGGCTTTGTTCTTGTCTGCTCTCGCGGGAGCAACTAAGTTGATTTCCATTAGCTCTCGCGTCGCGAATACACTTCCATGACCATGCGCTTGCTTGTCCTTTCTCTCTTTCTCGTCACCATGTGCCTTCGCGCTCAGAATACGACTGAGGCCGGCGGTTTCCACGTTGAGCACCCCACGCTTCTGAATCTCGGCTTCGAGTGGTCGATTCGCGGTGATGCCAATCGCGACGCGTCGGTGGCTGTCCAATTTCGGGCGGCTGGCGAAGCCGCCTGGCGACCAGCGCTCCCGCTGTTGCGCATCGGAGGCGAGCGCGTTTATCGCCGGCGCGAGAATCTCGATTACACCGTCCCGGAAGGTTTTGCCGGATCCATCCTCAACCTCAAACCCGGCACCGAGTATGAGTGCCAGTTCGAGCTCACCGACCCCGATGGGGCCACCGGTCAGACCAAGCACACGGTGAGGGTGAAGACCCGCCGTGAGCCCCAAGCGTCCCCACACGGGCGCACCCTGCACATTTATCCGCCGGCCTTCGCCGGTCCGCGGCTTGAACCGAGCTACACCAACATCCTCGAAGCCTATTACGGGGCCGGCCTGGGGGATTGGAGCGTGGTCTGGGAACGCCGCGCCCAACCGGGCGACACCCTGCTCGTCCACGTGGGACTCTACAAGCCGGATCGACTCAATTACGTCGATCCCATGATGGCGCCGTTCGATGGAACGATGTCCTTGACACTGAAAGGCACGCCAGATCGGCCGATCAGCATCAAGGCGGCGGGCGACGGGGAGGTTATCTTCGATGGCGATGGCAACCATCGACTTTTCGAGGTCATGGCCTCCGCCTATCACCTCTTCGAAGGCATCACCTTTCGCAACACCGACGTGGCCATCTTCGCCGGGCAAAAGGAAGTCCTCGGCGCGGTGGGGCTGACGGTGAAGAACTGCCGTTTTGAGAACATCGGCTTCGGTGTCTGGACGGAGTACGCCGGCTCCAGCGATTTCTATATTGCCGACAACCTGTTTCTGGGTCGCGATGATCGTTTCCGCCTCGTTGGCTGGACCGGACCGATCTGGGCGAGCGCCGGCCCGTACGGTTCGCATCCCCTCAAGAGTTATTATGCCGTGAAGGTCTATGGCCCAGGGCACGTCATCGCCCACAACGCGATCGCCTATTTCCACGATGCCATCGGTATCTCCACCTATGGAACTCCGGAGCAGGACCCGGAGCGGCGAGCTTCATCGATCGACATTTACAACAACGATATGCACATGTTGGGCGACGATTTCGTGGAAACCGATGGAGGAGTCCACAACGTGCGGGTCTTTAACAATCGAGGCATCAATGCCGCGCACGGGGGTTACAGTTCGCAACCTGTATTCGGCGGTCCCGCCTACTTCATCCGGAACCTGCTCTACCACGTGCCCAGCGGCGTGGCCTTCAAATTCTCCGCCAAACCGGCGGGTCTCCTCGTGTATCACAACACCATCATCGGCGAGCACACCATCAGCGACCCGTCGTCCAATGTGCATTACCGGAATAACCTCTTCCTGGGCCGTGACACGCCCGGCCGGGGCATCGTGACCTTCGCGAACGCCACCGCCGCCTACAGCTCGGACTACAACGGCTACCGTCCGAATCGAAACGTCCACGATCCGTATCGCTTTCTCGGCCCGAAAAAGGGCCACCCGATCTATGAGCCAGCCGACTCCGACTGGCAGCGATTCCGATCCCTCACTGACCTGGCGGCCGCGACGGGTCAGGACACCCACAGCCTCGAAGTCGATTTCGATGTCTTTGCTCATTTAGGGCCGCCCGACCCATCCAAGCGCCATGCGGTCTATCACGCCATGGATCTGAACTTCACGCTTCACCCCAATGGCAAAGCCGTTGATGCCGGAGTGTTGATTCCAACGGTCAACGAGGAGTTCGCAGGGAAGGCGCCGGACTTGGGCGCCCTCGAAAACGGTCGGCCACCTCCGCACTACGGCCCGCGCTGGCTCACCTGGCAGCCGTTCTACCGTTGAGCCCCGAGCCACCTCGGTCCGCGCCCAACTGAGATCACGGTCTGGGCCGCGCGGCGCGGCGGGTGATCGGCGCGGACGCGCCCCATGGTCCAGAGGAACAGGCGTTTGACTCGCCTCCGCGCGCCGGCTCCACCAACGCCACGGCCCGCCTCGGCGTCATTGCCCGCGCCGGGGGCGCGACGCGGTGGGTCAATTGGGATATGGCCCGTTTTCCCTGCCACCAACGGCTTGATCTACGTCAGCGGCGGCTCCGATCCCCGCGAAACCCACGTCTGGCGTTTCCCGCTCGCCGGGGGCTCCGGCGCCGCGCTCACCACCGCGCCCGGTCAGCACTCCGCGAGCTTCTCCGAAGACGCCACCACGTTGGCCCACACCTAGGCCCAGCACACACTCCGACGCGCCGACGCGCAGTTCATGGCCGGCAAGCCGTATGAGTTCATGCCGATGCTCGGCACGCCCCTGGCCGGTTCCAGCGACCCCGTCGTCCGACTCCGTCAGCAGACGCGGGTGATCGAATTCTTCAATCGCGAACTGAAGCCGTAAGCCTCGTGAAACGACACATTGCGGAAGGTGGCGCCCGGCGGAGTCGTGACCACACTAGCCGTTCTCATTTTGACAAGCAGGTAGTCCCGGCTTCAGCCGGTCGCCACGTGAAAACCGGCTGAAGCCGGGACTACCTGCGTGGAACGGACCGTGTCCTGAGTCAAAATGAGAATTGCTGTGACCACACTCGCGGGATCGGGCCGTGCGCCTGGGACAAATCCGAGATCGGCTACGCGGGATCGACCAAGTTCTTGGCTTTATAGAACTCAACGCCGGCATTGCCGGTGAGGTGGGAAACCTTGTCGATCAGTTCCTTCTTCTTCTCTTCCGTCATTTGGACGAACGATTTGGCGAACTCGATTTTCTCCTTCAGCATGTTTGGATCATTGGCTCCTGTGACGAGCACGCTGATCGGCATCGACCACGAGAAGTGGATCGAGTCTTTGATCGAGATCAGCTCAGGGCAAATCTTCGGTCGGGGGCCGCTTTGAAACCAGGTTGTCCCGCCGAAAAACCCGCCGGCGGCCAGGGTTTTAATGGCGACCGTTCCCATCTGCCGCTTGAGCAAGATCGGCAACACGCTCTTGATGAAACTGCCGTAGCTGACGTCGGCGCAACTAATCGGCATCTGGCACGCCTCAAAAATATTCGTTCGCTCCAAAACCCGCAGATGAGCCGCCGGGTCCCGGTGGCCGGAGAATCCGATATGCCGCACTTTGCCGCTTTCTTTCGCCTCGATAAACGCGTCGAGAACCCCGTTCTCGATGCGGGTGTTGGCATCGTTCACGTCCATGACTTGATGCATTTGCCACAAATCGAGGTAATCCGTTTTCAGGTTGAGCAAGGTTCTATCGAGCAGGCCCTTGACCTCGTTCTTGGTGTGCAAGTGCGCTTTTGAAAGGATGAAAACATCCTCCCGATACTTGGGAACGAGATACTGTCCATAGAGCTTTTCACTGGCGCCATCTCCATAAAGGGCGGCCGTATCAAAGAACCGGATGCCTCCGGCCAAGGCCGTCTCGATCAGCCCTTGAGCATGGGACGCGAAGGTGCTGACGTGGGCTCCGCCCAACGCCAGCATGGTCACCTCTTTTCCCGTTTTACCCAGAAGGCGTTTCGGAAGAAGGGTTCCCCAGCGGTCGCTTCCGGAATCGGCAGCCTGTCCGGAACGGGATGAGGCGAGTGTCGAGGCCGTCAGGCCGGCCATCGACTGTAAAAAAGTCCTGCGGTCTATCATGGTTTCCCTTACAATATCGGAGGAGGGGCGGTCAACTGTTTTGATCACTCTGGCCGCAAAGGTTCTGCGCGCGAGGAGGTCGAGGAGTTGTTGCCGTCATGAGCCGGGCCTGTTACATCTTGCGCCGATCGAGGGCCTATTACGCGAGGCGCGTCGTGCGCGGCGGCTCCTACTGGATCAACGCCCGGTACTGCCGGTCCGCGTACCGGGTCAGGTACGAGCCCGGCTCCCGCAGCAGGGACCTGGGCTTCCGTCTCGCCGCAGGTCAGCCGGTCAAGAGCGGAGCGTCCAGCCTGGAGGCGGGAGGCGCGGAGCGCCGGGGCTGAGGGACGAAGCCCCCGCCGGAAGGCTGAACGCGGAGTCGGTGCGGAGTCACTGAGCCGTATCCATGCCGTTCGGTTCAGGGTGGAACGGGCAACTTGCCCGTTCCTGTGGGCTACCAGCCCACAGGCTCTGCGGCCGGGAATTCAATCCGAAAGCGGTGACTCTTTTTTCGTCCTTTTTCGTTTCTTGCGGCCACTCCTCCTTTCCATGAACCGTTTGTCAACCGGGCGCATCGATGTTCGAGAGGAGGGCCGGAAAATTCCGCCAGGTTTTGGAGTGCGGCGGCCCTCTGCCGCTTTCGGGGCACTCGCCAAAGCGCCGGAGGGCCGGCGCACTCCAAGACGCTGGCGCGACGCATCGGGCACCGTTTGGTTCATGGCCTCGATTCACGTCCAATTTTTGGAGGTGTTCCCTACCCATGAACCCCGGTTGACGGGAAGACTTCACCGCTCTCAGCCCGTTCACCGTTCAAGGCGCCTCACCGATCGGCGGGGCCTCGCCATCAACCTACTCTTGCCAAACCCAAGCTGGTGAGGTGATATTCTTTTTCAAATAAGAACCATCTATCGAAACATGCCTATGATCAATCGACGCCAAGCACTTCAAAGGACCGCGCTCGTGGGCGCGGCCGTCACCCTCGGTTCCCCATTCATTTTGTCGCCGACGCGAGCCGCCGACGCGTCCGGTGCCTTCGCCGTGCCGCCGCTCGGCTACGCGTTTGACGCGCTCGAGCCGCACCTCGACGCGCAGACCATGCAGATTCACCATGACAAACATCACGCCGCCTACGTCACGAACCTGAACAAGGCGGTCGCGGACACTCCCGCCCTCGCTGGCAAGTCGGTGGAAGCGCTCCTCAAAGACATGAAAGCCGTGCCGGAAGCCGTGCGCACGGCCGTGCGCAACCATGGCGGAGGCCACGCCAACCACACGCTCTTCTGGCAGCAGCTCAAGAAGAACAATGGCCGCGGCCCCAGCGGAGAACTGGCCGGGGCGATCGACAAGAAATTCGGCAGCTTCGCCAAATTCCAAGAGAAGTTCACCGAGGCGGCGACGAAGCAATTTGGCAGCGGTTGGGCCTGGTTGGCCCTCGACGCGAAAAAGGAATTGGCCGTGGAATCGACCCCGAATCAAGACACGCCTCTCTCCGCCGGGCGGACGCCCTTGCTCGGGCTTGATGTCTGGGAGCACGCCTATTACCTCAAGTATCAGAACCGCCGACCCGAATACATCGCGGCTTTCTACAACGTCATCAACTGGGACGTGATCACGGAACGATTCAAAAAGGTGGTTGGCTGAACATCTTTCCAAGCGCGTTCTGTTCTCACACCCGCCGGGAGGAGGAACTCGCTCGCCCGGCGGGATTTTTGTCGAGCGACGAACCGCGTGTCAGGATGCGGGCAGGTTTTCGTTCGCCCGTGGCGAAGGGAGCACTTCTTCTTGACACTTCGCGCCCAGTCATGGCTGAATCCGCGCCCCAAAATCGAAACCGATGAAAATTCTGACCCGAACGCAATGGCTATTCTTGACTCCGCTCCTCGGATTAGCGCCGTTTCCTCTGGCCCAGGGCCAAGGGAACACGCCGGTGGAGACGAATTCACCGCCCGCGCGCCTGCCGGAGGTGATTGTCACCGCGGTGGGAAGCGAGCGGACCGAGCCCGACCTGCCCTTCGCCACCCAGGCCATTTCCGCGCGTCATCTGCGCTCCGAGCAGATGGCGGCGAGCGTGCCCGAAGCCTTCCTTGAATCTCCCGGAGTGATGGTGCAGCAGACCGCCCACGGACAAGGTTCTCCCTATATTCGAGGCTTCACCGGCTTTCGCACGCTGGCCCTGGTGGATGGCATCCGCCTGAACAACTCCACGTTTCGCGACGGACCCAATCAGTATTGGAGCACGATCGATGTGCTCGCCATCGATCGTCTCGAGATCGTCAAAGGCCCGAGTTCGGCCCTTTACGGAAGCGATGCCATCGGTGGCACGATCAACGCCCTGATGCACAGCCCGCAGTATGGGTCCGGACCCGGCGTGAACTGGGGCGGCGCCACTTCCTACCGCTACGGCTCGGCGGAGGACGCGCACCTCGGCCGCGCTGAGTACGGCGGAGCGCTGTCCGATCACTGGGGATTCGCCCTGGGCCTTTCCGGCAAAACTTTCGGAGACGTCGCAGGCGGGCGCGAGGTCGGCCGGCAGCGCGACACCGGCTACGGCCAATGGGACACCGATGCCAAGGGGGAGTATTTTTTCACGCCTCAGACCAAGCTGACCGTCGCCTTCCAGCGCACCCAGCAAGAGGACGTGAACCGAACGCACCGCACTATTTATGGCACCGACTGGGCGGGCCTGGCTCACGGCACCGACCTGCAACATTATTTCGACCAGTTGCGCGAATTGACCTATGCCCGGTTCGCTCACACCACCGACCGCGGCGACCGTTTTACGGGCACCGTGTCCTGGCAACGGCAAGACGAATTTCAGTTCGTCGAACGGGCCAATCGCACGTCGCAACAGAACGGGGTCGAGGTCGGGACGATCGGACTATCGGCCCAGGGCGAAAGCCCCTCGGCCCTCGGCCATTGGACCTATGGGGTCGAGCATTACCGAGATCAGGTGGACAGCTTTCAACGCAATTATGCCACCAATGGGTTATTGACCAGCACGGCCGTTCAAGGTCCGGTGGCGGACGATTCGATCTATGACCTCTTCGGTGTCTATGTCCAAAATGATCTGGCGCTGCCGGCGCGGCTCCATCTGCTGCTCGGAGGTCGATTGACCTGGGCCGGGGCCGATGCCGGCAAGGTCCGCGATCCGAAGACGGGGCTCCCGACCGCGTTCGAAGATGCTTGGAATAATCTCAGCGGCAACGCGCGCGTCCTTTGGCATCCCGATGAAGCGGAGCGCTGGAGCCTTTACACCGGTGTTTCCCAGGGATTCCGGGCGCCGAACCTGAGCGATTTGACGCGCTTTGACATCGCCCGCAGCGGCGAACTGGAAACGCCCGCGCCGAACCTGAGCCCGGAGGAATTTGTTTCCATCGAGGTCGGAGCCAAGACCGGACAAGAGAACTGGGAAGCCGGCCTCGCCTATTACCATACCTTCATCAATGACATGATCGTTCGCACGCCCACCGGAGCGATCATTGGAGGAAACGCGGAAGTCACGAAACGGAACGGCAGCGAGGGCTGGCTCCATGGCGTCGAGCTCGACGGTCGGGTTCATCTGCCGGAAGGGTTCAGCCTCTTTGGCAGCCTGGCCTGGCAAGAAGGCGAAGCGGATGCCTTTCCCACCTCGACCGCGAGCAGCCTCCGCGCGCCCTTGAGTCGGCTGAATCCGCTGACCGGTCTGACTGGGCTGCGGTGGGACGCACCGGGCCGGGGATTCTTCAGTGAAGTGTTCGGGCTCATGGCGGCAAAACAGGATCGCCTCTCGCCGGACGACGCCCGCGACACTCAACGCATTCCCCCCGGCGGCACGCCGGGCTGGGCCACGCTCAACCTGCGCGCGGGGTATGATTGGAGGGGCAAAGTGCGCACCGTGGCCGCCCTGGAAAACCTGCTCGATGAGGACTACCGCATCCACGGGAGCGGCTACAACCAGCCCGGAAGGAATTTCAAACTCAGCCTGGAGTATCGGTTCTAGCTCGAGCGATTCACCGCCGAGGCACCCGGCGCCCTTGCCGGAAAGATGCGGACCAGCAAGGCTCATTTTGGCAGGCCTGTCATCCCGGCTTGAGCCGGTCGCCGCGTGAAAAACCGGCTCAAGCCGGGACGACATAGGTCGAACGGCCAGTGGCCTGGGCCAAAATGAGAATGGCTGGGATGCGGGCAGATCCCGCTTGCGCGAAGGAATCCGGCGGACTAGGTTGCGCGCGGTTGGTCAGATGACAGCGTTGACCCAGCCCAATCTAATAATAACAACTGAATCGTGATTTTGCCCCCTTCTTCTTCGGACCGTTTGACCCATTTTGTTGCGCTCTTGGTCTTGGCCCTGGGGCTGAGCACAGCCGGCGGGCTCGCGCAAACCCGCGACCGCGTCCAGATTCAGCCCCTCGGCAACAAAGTGCAACTCCTGCTCGAGACCGCGTCGCCACTGAACGAGTATGTGCTCGAATCCCAAGCGCAACTCATGGAGGGGGACGAGTGGGCGCCAATCCTCCAGTTTCGAGGAGCCAATTCTCCCAGGCCGTTTGTCGATGGCATTTGCGGAACCACCGACGCCCGCTTTTTTCGCTTGCGCCGCCTCTTGGCCGCTCCCCCCGTGGAAGTGAGCAACTTCCGCCTGATCGACACGACCGGCAAAGCTCGCGAGCTTTATTATCAGAAGCCGGCCCTCGGCGTCGTCCTCGTGCTGACCGGCACCAATCTGGCGAGCGCGATGCCGTTTGGAGCCGAGTTGGACAGAGTGCGCCAGAAGATTGGGACCGATCGTCTGCCCACCTGGATCATCTCCGCCTCCGATCCTGCCGCGCGCGAGGCCCTCGGCGAAACAGCCCGGTCGTTTCCACCCGGCCTGCCGGTGCTGCAAGATCCTTCGCAGGCCGTGCATCGAACCTTGGGAAGCGGGCGCGTGCCCGAAGTGGTCGTCGTCTCGACCGCCGATTGGTCCGTGGCCTACCGCGGCGCCATTGAAGAGATTATCGACACGGGGGCGACCGTGGTGCAGACGCGGCCCTTCGCCGACGCGGTCGCTGAACTGGCCGCCGACCATCCCATTTCGCTGTCTCGAGTGGCGACCGTTGGAGAATCGGCCGGGTTGCGTTCGTTCGCCGCGGCGCGCTATGACGCCGACGTCGCGCCGTTGCTCATCAAGTCTTGTCTGCCCTGCCACAGCCCCGGCCAGATCGCCCCGTGGTCCATGACCAACCACGCGGTCGTTCGCACCTTCTCGAGACTGATGAAAAGCGCGCTCCTTACCGGAGAAATGCCGCCCTGGCACGCCGATCCGAAATATCAGCACTTCGAGAATTCGAAAGCTCTGGCGCCCGAAGAAGTCGCGCGGCTCGTGGAATGGATTGACCGGGGCAGTCCGCGCGGTGAGGGTCCGGACCCGCTGGCGGAGAGGATTCCAGAGCCGGTGATCGATTGGCCGATGGGCCCGCCCGACGCCATCATCTCGATCCCGGCGCAGAATATAGAGGCGGACGGCACGATCAATTATCGCTATCTCGTGGCCCAGAACCCGTTTGCCTCGGATGTCTGGCTAAGGGCCGTGGCCGTCAAACCCGGGGACCGGTCAGTGGTGCATCATTGCCTCGTTTTCAAAGGCGGCATCGCCGAGCTCATCGCGGCGCAGGGTGGTTTGACCGGATTCTTCGCGGGTTTTGTCCCCGGCATGGAGCAGGTCCCGTTTCCGGTCGGGACCGGCAAGCTCCTCAAAAAAACCGATACGATCGTCTTCCAAATGCACTATACCTCTTCCGGAAGAGCGACCACAGACCGGACCCAACTCGGGCTCTACCTGGCTCCGCAGAAGCCGGCTCGAGAGCTCGTGACCAGCGCCGGCTACAACACGTCCTTCACCATCCCGCCGCTCGCTCCAGAGGTGCCCGTGGAGGCATCGCGAACATTCGCCAAGAAGTCGCTTCTCTACGAATTGAGCCCGCACATGCATTTCCGCGGGGCCTCCGCCCGTTTCACGCTCGAGTATCCGGACGGGCGGCAGGAAGTGCTTTTGAATGTTCCCAGCTACTTTTTCAATTGGCAGGCCCTGTATCGACTGGCCAGCCCAAAGGAAGTCCCGGCCGGCACCCGCTTGATCTGCGAGGGCGCATTCGATAACTCGAGCCAGAACCGCTCCAATCCCGATCCCACCGCCACCGTCAAGTTTGGGGAACAATCCTGGGAAGAAATGTTCATCGGCTACGTCAATTTCTCGGAGATTCAATAGAGTGGTGGGAAGCGGGCGGAATCGCGGGGCATCGATCCAGCCCCTTCCATCTCCTCATTCGCGGGCGGCGACGATTGCCCCAAAACGGGTTCCGCGAACCGGGCGGCCCCGGCCTCGATCGAGACTCGCCCGGTCATTCGCCCCCTTCGCAGCCGCCCCTCGAGAGCGAACCTCGACGCACTCCAACCCAGCACGGCGAACCCGGCTGCCTCGGGGCACTCCCGCGTGACGATCCCTGATTTCGAGTGACCGTCTTCGGCGGGCCGGGCCGGGCCGTTCGGTAAAATGCCCAAGGCGATGCTCCGCGATACTTGAAATAAATTGTTGCGCAACTCGATTTCCAATGGTTGCGTCTTGGGGCGAATGCTATTGCACAGATAATGAACAACGTCCTCATCGTCGAACCAGATCTGACCAAGGGAATGTCCTACGTGGTCGCCATGATCAAGGCCGGCTTCCATGCCGAACACGCCACCAGTGGGGCCAAGGCTCTGGTGGCGTTTGAAAGCACCAAGATGGATGTGGTGGTGATCAATCTGTTGCTCCGGGACAACCAGGCCCTGAAGCTTCTCAAAATGATCCGGTCGATCTCGCGCGGCCGACCCGTTCCCATCGTCGCATTCACCCCCGAGAATCTCGAAGATCTGCACGTCAGCGCCCAAATCGAAGGGGCCACGGAATGCCTGACCCTCGGACGCGACGCCAGCGGCGACATTCTCCGCGCGGTCAAGCGACTCTTAGCGCCTCCGGATGCTCCCCCGGCCGCCGTCAGCCCGGTAGCCAAACCACCGAGCATGTTCCCCGCCCCGGCCGCCTCACCCGCGGCGAAAGAGGCGACTCTGCCAGCGCCGGCCTCGCCAGCAGTGCCCGCGGCACCTTCGGTTTCGGCCGCGAAATCCACGCTACCGGAGCCCGCACCGGCGGCCGCGGAACAGAAAGCCGCCTCTTTTCAGACGCTCAAAGAACTTTCCCAGCGTCTTTTCGGAGAACGCAACCCCAACGTTCAGCGGGCCATTCTCGCCGAATTGCATCAAGCAGCCCGGGCCTTCGCCTCCGACCGCGTCACCCAGGTGAATCATCTCGAAACGAGCCTTCTGGAAGCCTGGGCCGCCATGCTCGGCGAGCTTTCCGAAAACCCGAGCTTCATCGGCTCGTCCAATCTCCGGACTCTCCTTCAGGCCGTCAATTCCCTCGAGGCCGTGCTCAAAAACGCCGCCGCGCTTTCCACCCCGGGCAAGCGCGATTATCGGGTTCTCGCCGTCGATGATGACCCCACCATTTACACCGTCGTCAAACGCACCCTGGCCTCGGCCGGACTGGCCTCCGACCACGCCAAGGACGTTCAAGAAGCCCTGACCCTGTCGAAACAACAGGCCTACGACCTTTTCATCCTCGATGTGAATATGCCGGGCCAAAGCGGTTTCGCCCTGTGCGAGAAATTGCGCGCGACACCCTCCTACAAAGAAACTCCCGTCATCTTCGTCACCGGCTCGGACAATCTCGAAAGCCGGATTCGCTCCGCCGGCAGCGGGGGCGACGATTTCATCGGCAAGCCATTTCTGCCCAGGGAACTCGCCGTCAAGACGTTGATCCACCTGCTGCGTCGCCGGACCGAATCGCGGGCCGGTTAGGGCATAACGACTTCTGAGACTGAGACCATGACCAGCGCCGCGATCCGACAATCGTTTCTCGACTTCTTCCAGTCGAAGCAGCACACCATCGTGCCTTCTTCGAGCCTTCTGCCCGATTCGCCGAACCTCCTGTTCACGAACGCCGGGATGAACCAGTTCGTCCCGATCTTCCTGGGACAAACGCAATGCCCCTACACTCCGGGACGCGCCGCCGATACCCAGAAATGCATCCGGGCGGGCGGAAAACACAACGACCTCGAGGACGTCGGCCTCGACACCTATCACCACACGTTTTTCGAGATGCTCGGCAACTGGAGCTTCGGCGATTACTTCAAACGCGAGGCGATCGATTGGGCGTGGGAGTTGGTCACCGAAGTCTGGAAATTCCCCAAGAACCGGCTCTACGCCACCGTCTATAAGCCCGGTCCGGGCGATCCGAGCGAACTGGACCAGGAGGCGTGGAATTATTGGGCGGAAAAGTTTCGCGCGGCCGACCTCGATCCCCAGGTCCACATTGTCTATGGCAACAAGAAAGACAATTTCTGGATGATGGGCGAGACGGGGCCGTGCGGCCCGTGCAGCGAAATCCACGTTGATCTGACGCCCGCCGGCGACACCCAGGGAAGCCTCGTCAACCAAGGCGACGCCCGCTGCATGGAGATTTGGAATCTCGTCTTCATCCAATTCAACGCCAATCCCGACGGCACGTTCTCGCCGCTGCCCGCCCAACACGTCGATACCGGCATGGGCTTCGAGCGCGTCACCTCCATCATTCAAGGCACTCAAGGTTTTCGCGACTTCACCCAGGCCCGGATCTCGAACTACGAGACGGATATTTTCCGCCCGATTTTCGACGCGTTGGAAAAGCTGAGCGGAAAGCGGTATGGCAGCACTCTTCCCGGGGAGCACACGCGCCCTCGCGTGTCGCCGACCGCGCCCCCGCGGTCGGCATCTGAGGTGTCCGGCGTAACCGAAGCCCAATACTCCCGCCGCAACCTCCCGCATTTTGAGCGTCCTTGGGCCAAATACATGGTGACGTTCTCGACGCACGAGCGCCGACAGCTTAACGCCGCGGAACGCGATCTTACACTGAAGAGCGTTCTTTACGCGCACGAACACCGGCAGATTGAGCTCTATGCGGCGTGCGTGATGCCCGACCATGTCAACCTGGTGTTCGAACCGCAAATCAAAGAACAGGACAGTGAAGGCAAGCCGGTGTTCTGGTCGCTCAGCGAAATCCTTCAGGGAATCAAGTCTGCCAGCGCGCATCACATCAACCTAGTTTCAGGGCAGCACGGACATGTTTGGGAGAAGGAATCCATGGACCGCATGATTCGCGGCGAGTCCGACATGGAGGAGAAATTCCATTACATTTGTCGGAATCCGTGGGATGCGGGAGTGGTGCCCATGACAGAGGACTATCCATGGTTGTGGACTCCGGAGGTCGAGGCGCAAATGCAATCCCCTGCGTCCCGCGAGGTCGAACGCGCCACGCCGACTGCGGGGGCGCAGTCGGCTGCACGCGAGGGCGCGTGCGCTCCCCGAGATCCCGCCGAACAGGAGAAGATTGACATCGCCTTTCGCGTCATCGCGGACCACATTCGCACGCTCAGCTTTGCCATCGCCGACGGCATCCAACCCGGCAACACGGACCGCAACTACGTTCTCCGCCGCATCCTGCGCCGTGCCGTCCGCTACGGCCGCGCGCTCGGCTTCCACGAACCCTTCTTCTACAAGTTGGTGGACGTCGTGGTGGAGACGATGGGACATGTTTTCCCGGAAATCCGTGAGAAGCGGAAGCAAGTGCAAGACGTGATTCGGACGGAGGAGGAGGCGTTCAATAAGACTTTGGATCGGGGTATCGCGTTATTTGAAGAGGAAGTCGCGCGGCTGTCCGAAAGAACCTCCGCCGTCACCCCGATCGGTGGAACGGGCTACCAGCCCGTTGCCGTGGGCAACCTGCCCGCGGCCTCCGGAGCGACCTTTAGCCACCGCAACCTCCCCCATTTTGAGAAACCGTGGGCGATTTACGTCGTGGATTTCCGAACCTTTCAGGGTCGGACGCTCTCGCCCGTGGCCCGGGACATCGTGTTCGACTGCATCCTTCATTGGCGAAACACCCGATACCGGCTGATTGCGGCGTGCGTCATGTCGGATCACCTTCATTTCATCATTCAACCTGGGGTTAAGGAGGAAGATCGCGAAGGCAACTCGATCTTTTGGCCACTCTCGGAATTGCTCCATTCGATCAAGTCATTCTCCGCAAACGAAATCAATAAAACGGAAAACACGTCGGGATTGGTCTGGCAAGAGGAACGATACGATCGTTACATCCGCTCCGACCATGACCTCGAGGAGAAGTTCCATTACGTGTGCCGCAATCCCTGGTCGTCGGGTTCGATGAATCAGAATCAACCCTGGCCCTGGCTCTGGACCGAAGACATCGAAGCGGTTCATCCTTATGTCCAACCCTCACACCTGCCTTACGCCAAAGCTGCCGGGCAAGTTGCCCGGCAGAACGGGCTGGTAGCCCGTTCCACCCAACTCTCGGTGTCAACAACACCGCAAGTCACCGGAGCATTCGCCTTCCGCCTCTACGACGAGCAGGGTTTCCCGCTCGACCTCACCGAGTTGATGGCCCGCGAGCGCGGACTGACCGTCGATGTCGAGGGCTTCAACAAATTGATGGACGAGCAGCGTGCCCGCGCCCGCGCCGCGCAAAAGAAAACCGTCATCGAACTTTCGCAAATCGAGACGACCACGCCGACGCGCTTCCTCGGCTTTGAGCAACTTGAGACTTCGGCCCGAGTGTTGGAGGTCGTCAGCCTGAAGGACAAGACCGCGATCATCCTCGACGCCAGCGCGTGCTACGCCGAGATGGGCGGCCAGGTTGGCGACACCGGCGAGCTGGCCGGCGGTGGCCGACTGTGGCGCGTGGCCAACACCCAAAAGTCCGGCAACACGTGGTTGCATTTCATTGAAAAAGCAGACAGAAGCGCCTCGCAGGTTGCCGACCGCGTCCTCGCGGTTGCCTCTGGGGAGCACACGCGCCCTCGCGTGTCGCAGTCGGCGCCCTCGCCGACTGCATCCGTGCCCGCCGCAGACGCGGTTGGCGGTGCGCCAACCGCTGCGCGCGAGGGCGCGTGCGCTCCCCAATCCGAACCGAGCGCGCTCCCCATTCCCGGAGACGTCGTTACACTCTCGGTGGATGCTCCGCGCCGCCAGGCCATCCAACGCCATCACACCGTCACACATCTCCTCCATTGGGCGCTCCACGAAGTCGTCAGCCGCGACGCCTCGCAGAAGGGTTCATTCGTCGGTCCGGACAAATTGACCTTCGACTTCAACAGCGCGCCTCTCACCCCCGCGCAGGTGGCCGACATCGAGAAGCTCGTTAACGAACGCATTCTCGACAACGCAGGCGTGAGCTGGAGCGAGGTGGCCTACTCCGACGTCAAATCGCGCCCCAACGTCATGCAGTTCTTCGGCGACAAGTACGGCGACGTCGTCCGCGTCGTCCAGATTGGTGGGCGGCCCGCCGCGCTCGACGGCTACAGCATGGAACTTTGCGGCGGCACGCACACAAGCGCCACGGGCGAGATTGGCCTCTTCCGCATCGTGGGTGAAAATGCCATCGCCGCCGGCGTGCGCCGCATCGAGGCCGTGGCCGGACTCGAAGCCTACCGCAAGGCCACGGAGGATCTGCAGTTGATCAAGTCCATCGCGGGCAAAGTGAATTCGCCCGTCGGTGAGTTGGAGAAAAAAATTGAGGCATTGCTCGAACAGCAGAAGGCCCTCGAGAAAGAGCTCAAGGCGATCCAACAGAAGAGCGCGGCGAGCGCGGCGAAAGGCCTGATCACCAAGGCGACCACGATCCAAGGCATCCCCGCGATCGTGGAGAACATCGGCACCCTCGATGGCGAGGCCTTGCAGGAAATGGCGAACTCGTTGAAAGGCCAGTTCAGCGGAGTCGTGGTCCTCGGCAGCCGGGCTCCAAATGGAGCGGTGGCGCTGGTGGCGAGCGTTTCCCCCGAGTTCACGGCTAAGATCCAGGCGGGCAAACTCATTCAGGCGATCGCCCCGATCGTCGGCGGCAAAGGCGGCGGCAAACCCGACAACGCCCGCGGCGGCGGCAAGGACGCAAGCAAGCTGGACGAGGCGCTGGCGAAGGTGAAGAGCCTTCTGATCGCGTAGCAGCCGACGTGAGGAGGCTCTAACTGAATTGCCGAATCCGCTTGCCGATGGCCGACAGCCGAAGGATTTGAGCCTCGTCACCTCGGCTGCTACGAGGCGGTCAACGGCAAAGAGCTTGCTCGGTCGAGATTTTCGCCGCACGGTAATCGCCATGCTCTTAGGTGGAATGACTCCTGAACGCGTTGCGGAACTCCAGCGCATGACTCCGCAGGAAAAATTACAAACTGCGGAGAAAATGTATTGGGATGCGCGCCGGGCCAAGGCAGTCGAAGTGCAAAGCACCCATCCAGATTGGTCGGAACAACAAGTTCATGCCGAGGTGAGCCGACTTTTTCTGATCGAAGCCATGAAGGAAGACTGAGCCCCAACGAAAAGTTCTTTGATAAATCAATAAATCATGTCTGAATCAAAACTGAAGATCCTCGCCGTGATTGGCAGCACTCATGCGAACTCAGTCACGCGCGTCGTGGTAGCGCGCGTCGTGGAGGATTTGCGCAAAACGGGTTGTGACGTGGACTTGCTGGACTTGAGCCAGGAGCCGATCACGCTGTTCAATCCGGAAACGG
>CAYHFE010000050.1:0-23074 GCA_964355375.1 uncultured Verrucomicrobiota bacterium | reverse complement strand
GACTGGTTTACTCAAAGATCGACCTGGACGCAACCGGTTTCAGCAGAGCCACCGCACGAAATGCCGGCCCAATCCCGAGATGAGCGATCGATGAGACCTCGTTCGTCCGTTCGCTTGCGCTCAACGCTTCGCTGAAAACCGCGTCCATAACTGCCGCCAGACTCGAGGAAACGGATAGGCGGCGAGTGACCTGAAGATTACTCCGCGGACTTCTTTCCGACTGATCTTCACGCGGTGGGCCGAATCGAGAATGTTCGCCCGCCGCAATTGGGTCACAGTCCGGGCGCCGATGAGAATGGGCCAGGCACAGGCCAGGCGAACGCGCGGACTGCGAAAAGGCAGCGCGCACGTGTAGGCCCATCCCGCTCGGAGATGCGATTCCGCGCGGTCGAGGTAGGCGTCGTAAATCGGCCGGAGACGCGGCTCATTCTCCGGGTGCAACAAATCGCCCGGATTCAATCCGGCTGGGCCGAGCTTCTCTCGAGGCAGGTAGCACCTCCCCAGGCGGAGATCGCGGGGCAGATCGCGGAGAATGTTGACCAATTGGAGCCCCTGGCCGAACAACACTCCATTGTGCAGGAGGAATTTGTCATCAAGATCGGCTCGCGGAAACAAATGGGCGCGGCAGATCTTGGTCCAGAACTCCCCCACGCACCCGGCCACTCGATACGTGTAATCGACCAATTCCTGATCGGTTTCGAGAGCAGCCATGCGGTCCTGGCTGGCGCCGCCGAAGCGCTGCAAATCCAGCGCCTGCCCGTCCGTGATCACCCCGAGAACTTCGCGGATCAGTTCTCGGTCGGGTTGGCTCATCGCCCCGAGAATGGTCAGTGCTTCCTCAATTCGGTTGAGCAACAACCGCTCGGAAGCGCGCGGAGCGTCGGCGGGACCGCCACTCTGGGAGTCTGTCTGAGAACTCAGTTCTGAGTGGAGCAGGCCACCGGCCTGTTGCGGCGGGTTACCAGCCCGCCGCGCTTCACGGCGGCAAGTTGCCGCCGCGGACGGGCTGGTAGCCCGTTCCACCCCGTTTTCAAACCCATTCTCAGCGAATCGACTGAACGGACAGGGCGCGGTCGTGGTCCCCAGAATCCGCCGACGCAATTGCTCCAGGGCGTCCAAGCGCTCAGCCACCGGCACAATCTCCGTGTCAGCGATGGTATCCGTCGCCCGGGCGAGCAGATAGGCCAGGCCGATTTGCGGGCGAACCCGCGAGGGCAGGATGCGCAGGGTCAGGTAGAACGATCGTGATACGTCCCGCAACAGCCGGGTGAGCAAGTCGTTCGACACAGGCGGCGATGATCAATTCCCGCCCGAGTCTCGACGCCGCGAAACCGGGGTCGAGCGAGCGGTCTCCCGTTTCAAGGTCATTGGCCCGACCCAGCGGGTGTTGTATTTCCGAATCCAATCATCGCCGCCGCTGACCGGCCGCGCCTCCCGTCCATACTGCTGGTCATCCATGCCATGAAACGGCAGCGGTTCGACGGTCGTGCCGGCCGCGACGTGGAAATCCGCATCTTTGTCCCATCCCACGGTGAACAAGAAGAAGTCGCGAACGGAGCCGGGCGGTTTCTCCGGCAATTCTTTTGCGGAGAACATCACGGTCAGTTCATCGCCGCCATGAACCAAGACCAGTGCGTCATCTCGCCGTCCCACGAGCTCATGGACCTCGCCGTAGCGCGTACACCAGCCCGCCGGGGTGATGCGCCAGTTCGGGTTCGGGTTCACTTTCCCGTAATTCGGCGTCAGCGGCTGAAACCAAGGGAGGTGTTCGAATTCACTGAACCCGCGCCAATGCAGATCGGTGGTTCCCGGAGAAAGGGTGGTCCGGCGGACCAATCCGGGATCCGCTTTCTCGAACAAGACCGCTTGGTCCCAATGGATCTCGAAGGCGGTGGACAACCGCAGGCGCCGGCTCTCCGGTGGCAATTGGCCGGTGAGATCCATCATGATGCGTTTGGTTTTGCCGGCCGGCGCGCCCGCCGCGATCCGGACGGGCCGCCATTGGCCATCGGACGTTTCGACCTCGAGAGTCGGAAAGGGGAAGGGCAACTCCGGATCATGCGAAGCTCCGATATTCGCCATGCCGCCGCCAAACCGAAGCCAGCCGGTCAAGGCCAGGACCAAAGGCCGATCCACTGGCAACGGCCCAAAATCGAGCGTGAGGTGGAACGGTTCCGCCAACCCCCGCAACTGGGGCACTCGCAGTTGGACGGGCGAAGCCATTTGACCATCCACTTCCTTCAAGGCCGCGGTCACGTCCAGCCCGTCACTGCGCACGGCCCGGACCAACGCCCTCGGTTGTCGGAGCGCGACCAGGTCGCTGGGAGGAAACGGTTTTCCCGGGAGCAGTTTGTCAGTCGGGTAGATCTCCGTGCCGACCGGATGATCCACTGCGACGAGTTTGACTTCATCGAGATAAAGGACTTCTCGAAGCTCTTCGGTGATTTGAACGACGTACTGGCCATCTCGAGGCACGAACGCCTGGTCCTGGCCGAGCCAGACGAATTCGTCGGGATCCGCCTCGATATACCAACCTTCACGGGCCGGCAGCCCTAGCGGAGCCGTCCCGAGCAGATCGGTGACGAAGCGGAATTGACGGCCATCCCAGGCGTAGAGGTAAGGACACGAACCGGTAGGCAGGCTGATTTCCAGCATCGTCAGGGTTGCGCAGGATTCCACCGACACTTCGGCCGCATTGCCCACGGCATCGAACCAGCGCACATTGACCGCATCGAGCTGCGGGTGAGCTCCGACGCCGATCTCCACGGGCAATTTGGACACCGTCCGCAGCGTCCGCCAGTGTCCCGCCGTGGCATCGAGACGAATCCCGATCCCCGAGGCGTTGGACCGGTTCCCGAGCAGACGCAGTTTCAGTTGCTTATTCGCGTTTCCTCCGTCGTTCCGCAAAAACCGAAGTCCCTGACCGGCCACGCTCAGCACGAAATCGGTGTCGCAATCGCCATCCAGATCGGCCGCGACGAGGTCCTCCACGCGACCCCGGATCGCACCGGCCAAACCGAGATCCGCCGTGACCTCGCGAAATCCGGAGGGTCCGAGATTGCGCCAGAGGCGCAGGCCATCGCCGTATCCGCACAAGTCCAACCACCCGTCATTGTCATAATCGGCGAGGAGAATTCCCGTCATCGGGACCGCGCCCAATTCCAAACTGAAGTGGTTCGTCAATCCTCCGAAACGAACTTCCAACTGATGGTCGGTCAAGAGGACGAGATCCGTGCGCAGGTCGTTGTTCAGATCGCCGGTGGCCATGGCCCGGCTCCGGGGCCATTCGGTCGGCGTATTCGTGTCGGTCAACCCGCCGCCCCGCAGTTTGGTCAGCAGCAGAGGCGCCTGGCCTTCACGCGCCACCAAAACGTCCATGATATCGTCGCCATTCCAGTCATCGACGACGATTTGGCGCGCCGTCGTCAAGGAAGCGGGCACTCCCGAAGTCGCGGTGATGTCCTTGAAATACATGTTTCCCAGGTTGCGCAAGACCCGGACGCCATTGGTGCCCGGCGGGACCAGGAGGAGATCCAGTTTGCCGCTGAAGTCGAGATCGACCAAGGCGCCGTCGATTCCGGCCGCTCCCTTGAGATTGGAAAACGCGGTGGCATCCAGGGCGACTCCATTGGTGGCAAACCGGAAGGCGCTCACCCCTTTGTCCCCGACCACGATGACGTCTTCGAAGCGATCGTTATTAAAATCTCCCACGAGGCACCGGGCCAGCTTCGACCCCGGGATTCCGGGCAGCCGTTCTCCGGCGGCTTGAAACGTGCCGTTGCTGCTGATCAAGAGACGAAAGCCGCCTTCGGTGTCGGCGACAAACAGATCATTGGACCCACGGTGATTGATATCGATGATCCCGATGGGTCCGCGGTATTTGGATGCTTCCCCAGCAAAAGCGGCCGCCGTGGCCTCGGTGAATTTCACGGACACGCCCTTCTCGGCCGGAGGCTCCAATTGGAAGGGAACTCGCGCTTGGGTAAAGACGCACTTCTCGTAGGTGGAGAAGTCGGCCGGCGCGGACGGCTTCTGCGCTTGGATTTGGCGATGCGTTTCCAGCGCTTTGTTGGCCTCATCGGTCCGACCCAGGCGAATCAGGACCTGGCTGAGCGTGTAGTAAGCCGCCGGATGATTGGTTTCCCATTGGACGACTTCTTCGAACTCGCGCAAGGCGTCTTCAAAATGGCCCCATCCTTGATAGGCTCGACCCAACTGAAAACTCGTCGCGTTGACGGTGCGATCCAGATTCTTCGCCGTTTGCAGCGCTTGAACAGCCGCCTCGAAAGTCGAGAGGCGGAGTTGGGCGCAGCCCACGATGTAGTAGGCCGCGGCCTCGTTGGAATTCAGCTTGAGCACTTCCCCCGCGTGAGTCAAAGCGTCCGCGCTCCGCCCCGCGAGCAAATAGGCATTGGCCAGATTCAGCCGGGCGTCCGGATGGGTCGGCTGGAGGCTGACCGCTCGGCCGAACGCCTCGATGGCCTTGGCCGCGTCGCCGCCATCCAGATAGTTCTTGCCGACGTTCATCTGGCGGCTGAAGTCATCCGAGGAGGACGGTTTCGAAGCGGGTCCACAGCCGGACAGCGTCATCGCAAAGATTCCCAGGAGGGCGGCTCTCCAAGGAAAAGAACGCAACGAAGGGCGCGCAACGGAAGGTGGTTTCATGTGGACACAAGAGTAGCTGAGCCGAGCGGAGATGACAATCCGTCGATCCACCTCAAACCGCGCTCGTTGCGGTCGGCCGGTTCGAGAATTCCCCTTCGGACCGAAAGTCGATGATCGGAGCGGGGATCAGACTTTTGGCCCCACTCCTTCCCCCTTGTCAAATAGACCGGGCGCAATTCCGCGGGCGAGCGCTTCCGATCGGGCGGCGATTTCCGCACCGGATTCGCGGGTCAACGCCCAATCCGCGAGTTCCGTGGCCTCGGTCATTTTCAACCGGCGAATGAGAAACTTGATTTGGGGGACCAACACGGGGCTCGCGCTTAGTTCATCCACGCCCAACCCCAGGAGCAAGGGCACCATCACCGGATCTCCCGCCATCTCGCCGCAGACGCCGACCCAGATGTGGTTCCGGTGCGCCGCTTCGACGGTCAGCTTGATGAGTCGCAGGATGGCGGGGTGAGTCGGCTGGTAGAGGTGGGCGATCTTCTGGTTGAGCCGATCCACGGCCAGGGTGTACTGGATCAGATCGTTGGTGCCGATGCTGAAGAACTTGACCCGCTTGGCCAGCGTCTCGGCAATCAGGACCGCCGACGGGATCTCGACCATGATGCCGATGTCGAGGGCATCATCAAAGGGAACGCCCTCGGCTCGAAGCTCGGCTTTGCACTCGTCCACCAGAGCATTGGCCTGGTTCAGCTCGTCGAGACCGGAAATCATCGGGTACATGAGCTTGACGTTGCCTTCGACGCTGGCCCGCAAAACGGCTCGCAATTGAGCGCGAAATACTTCCCGTTCCTCGAGACAGAAACGGATGGCGCGCCAGCCCAAAAACGGATTCATCTCCTTGGGGAGCCGCAAATGCGAGAGGAATTTGTCACCCCCGAGATCGAGCGTGCGGATGACCACCGGCTGCGGCTTCAAGGCCGCCGCCACGCTCCGATAAGCTTGGTATTGCTCCTCCTCGCTGGAAAAGCTGTCGCGATTGATGAAAAGATACTCGGTCCGGAAAAGGCCGACCCCTTCCGCGCCGCATTGAAGGACCGACTCGGAATCGGTGGCCTGCTCGACGTTGGCGGACAACAGGACGCGGGTTCCGTCGAGCGTGACGGCCGGCTTGTCCTGGAGTTCGCGGAGCCGTTCCTCCCAATTGACCTGCTTTCGGACCAACAGCCCGTATTCAAAGAGTGTCTGATCCGTCGGATTGAGAATGAGATGACCGTTATAGCCATCGAGCAGCGCATACTGACCCGTGACCAATTGCTGGCTGACGTTTTGCAGACCGACGATCGCCGGGATCTGCAAGGATCGAGCCATAATAGCGGTGTGCGAAGTCTTGCTCCCGACGTCGGTGGCAAATCCCAGGACCATTTTCTTGTCGAGCACCGCGGTGGTCGATGGGGTCAAATCATCACTGATCACAATGCACGGTTCCGAGAGGTGCTTGAGGTCGGATTCCTCCGGCTGACCCATGAGGTTGTTGAGAACTCGCGCGGTGACATCTCGCATGTCTGACGCCCGCTCCCGCAAATACTCGTCGTCAATCGCGCTCAAGGTCGCCGCGTATTTCCCGGACACCTGGTGAAAGGCCAATTCGACGTTAAGTTTCTCGTGGGTGACCAGCCGAGTCACTTCGTCGATCAAGGTGCGGTCTTCCAGCACCAGCAGATGGGCGTCGAAAATGCCGGCGTCCTCCGATCCCATGGCTTCTTCGACCCGATGTTGAACGTCGAGAATCTGCTGGCGGGTCCGGATCAGCGCTTCCTCCAACCGCTGCAGTTCACCGACGAGTTCCTCGTCCCCAATGGTATGAGTGGGCAGCGATACCGTCGGCCGACCATAGACGAGGATTTTCCCACGGCAGATTCCCTCCGAAACGGGAACTCCGTGAAAAAGTCGCTCTCCCTCTCGTTCCGGCGCGCGCATCAAAAATCAATAACTCTGATCAATCGTTTTGGAAACGATAATTTTTCGCCATTCCCACGTTTCCCAGAAACTTCGTGCCTCGAAGACTCGAATGCGATAAGTCATAAGGGTGGATCCGCGGCGTCGGCTGCATAACATCGGTTTGGTCGGCTTCATGGGGACCGGAAAGACCTCTGTGGGCCACGCCCTCGCTGCCCTGCTCCGTTTCCGATTCATCGACACCGACGAACTGATTGAAGCGCGCGCCGCCAAGCGAATCAGCGCGATCTTCGCCGACGATGGCGAGCCGAAGTTCCGAGAGTTCGAGCGGATCGTTGTCGAGGAACTGGTCCGGCATCAAAAGACGGTGATTTCCACCGGAGGCGGGTTGGTTGCCAATCCGGCGAATATGACCAGCCTGAAATCACACGCGCTGATCGTCTGCCTCTGGGCTTCACCCGAAGCCATCTTTGAACGCGTTCGCCACCAGGGACATCGCCCTCTTCTCAAGACATCTGACCCCCTCGAGCGAATCCGCGCGCTCTTGGCGGAGCGCGCGCGGTTCTATCGGGAAGCGGACGTGCTCGTCAACACGGAGATGCGGAGCGTCAAGGAAATCGCCCTGCACATCGTTCATCATTTTCGCCTCGCCCGAGCGTCCTTCAATTCCGTTGAAAGCAGCCATCCAGCAAAGGGCCTTTGAGCTCGGGTTTGACGGATGCCGGTTCACTTCCGCCGAGCGGCCGGGTTCCGCCGATCGTTTTCAAGCGTGGCTGGACGCCGGGCATCACGGAACAATGGAGTATCTGCGGAGAAATGCGCCCAAACGCATCGATCCGCAAGCCGTCTTGCCGAACGCCCGAAGCCTCGTGGCCCTCGCCCTGAGCTATGCGCGGACGACTGATGAGCCCGGACCACCGGGTTCAGCAACTCCACTCGAGAACCGACGCGGCCCCAAGAACCCGGCCGAGTCGCCTCCCGCACCCGAAGCATCCGGACACGGGGACCGACGGAGCGCATCGAATCCGAGTGACCCGCCATCTTACCGCCGGGGTTTCGTCGCCCGCTACGCGCGATTTGTGGATTATCACGAGGTGATTGGGGAACGGTTGCAACAGTTGTCTGACTTCATCGACCAATTGGGGGGAACCGAGACCCGATCACTGTGGTATGTGGACACCGGCCCGATCCTGGAGCGAGATCTAGCGCAGCGAGCCGGGCTCGGTTTTATTGGGAAACATACGAACTTGATCAGCCGCCGGCTGGGTAACTGGTTCTGGCTCTCGGAGATTCTAACAACCCTGCCGATCGAACCCGATCGGCCGGAAACAAATCACTGCGGAACCTGCACCCGCTGTCTGACCGCTTGCCCCACCCAAGCCATCCGGGCTCCTTTTGAACTCGATGCCCGTCGCTGCATCTCCTACCTCACCATCGAACTCAAGGGATCCATTCCCCTCGACCTGCGCTCCGCCATCGGCGACCGGATTTTCGGCTGCGACGATTGCCTGGCCGTCTGTCCATGGAACCGTTTCGCCCGCAGCGGCCATCTGATGAAGAATCATCTTCGCCGCGACCTGGACGTTCCGGACCTGCTCGAACTGATTGATCTGGATGATGCCACATTCCGGAAACGATTTGCCGGAACGCCCCTTTGGCGAGTGAAGCGACGCGGCCTGCTCCGCAATGTCGTCGTCGCTTTGGGCAATGCCGGACACCCCGCCGCACTCACGAAATTGAGCCGGGCCGCGACGGACCCGGAACCGCTCATCGCCGAACATGCCCGATGGGCCATCCAGAAAATCGAGGGAAAAGGCTCTTCAGCCGAGTGTCTCAACGAGAGACGAGGAACCACGGACTCCGATCAAGCTTCCGCCACCGGGAATGAGCTCAGCCAGGACGGCTAACGACCGTCGGGGATCTTCAGGAGTTCCTCCACTGACCAAGGTTTGGTCCCATCTTCGGGGCGGCCGGCGATTTCCTGTCGAACTGCGGCGACCTGTTCCGGAGTAACGGGACCGGCCTTATTACCCCACGCCTGGCGGACGTAGGTGAGAATCGCCGCCAAATCCTCATTGGAAAGAGAACTGCCCAACGCCGCCATCGAAAGATTAAAATCCTTGTCGCCCACTTTGATTGGCCCGGCAAGTCCGTTCAAGGGAATGCGAATAATCCGATCAGCCAGGGGCGCGTTAACCCAATCCGAACCGGCCAGCGGTGGAGCCTCCGGACTAGTGCCGCCCAAGCCGGTTTCCTGGTGGCAACCGATGCACATCTGATAAAGGACTCTCCCCTTGGCGATCAAGAGATCCGGACCCGATTGTGGATTGGCATTCTTGACCTCCGCCAAAGAGCGGAAAGGCTCGTAAACCTGGGCGTTGAATTCCCCGGCATTCTTGTCCAGGTAAAGCTGACTCCAATAGAACAGAACAGCGAACAGGACGATCAACCAGATCGGGACATGCGCCGACCCTGCGGTCGGTTCCGAGCCATCGGCCGTCAGATCGGCACGCATCGAGCGTCCCGCCGCTGTTGCGGCTACCGGCCGTCCGGAGGGCTGGGCGAACGTCGGCGAGGATCTTTTTCGCTCGGGTTTCATTTCGCGGAAATCAGCGCGCTCGAACCCGGAAGAAAGGACGCAGCGGCCGGCGGCTGATTGGTCGAAGGCTCCTCCGATTTCTGCGGTTCGGGAGGAAGGGGCGCCTCAAAGAGCGGAACGTCCGACTGCAAACTCAACAGGTAAGCAACCAACTCGCGCGCCTCGGGCTTCGGAATGATTTCGTACTGTGGTTCGAGGGCCAAGGACGGCGGCAGCGTCAGGGCCTCCGGCGAAGGGCGCTGGCCGATCCTTCGTTTCTCAAAGAGGAACGGATACCGGGGCATCGTGGATTTCGTCGAAACCAGCTTGGGATCGTAGAGATGAAGGAAATGCCACGCGGCATTCGTTTGGCGGCGACTGATGTTGGTTAGATCCGGTCCCAAGCGAAGATTGCCCAGCAGAACCGGCTGGTCATAGAGGTAATCCTGGGCGACGCTGGATCGCCTTCCCCACCCACGCTCGATGTCGGGACCGGTTGGCACCAAAACCACGTTCACTTTGGCATCCGCGACCGCAAGCCTCTTCGCGGCCAAGTCCGCGTCCCGGTAGGTCAAGCCCTGCAACACCGGTTTGGGAGGGGCTTCGACCAATTTGGCCGCGCCGTCCGCCCTCAGTCCAGGGTTCACATTAAGAACGGCTCGAACCAATTCCTCTTTGTTCGTGCCGCTGCCGGCGAGCACAACGTCAAAGTGAGCTCCCGCCTGCCGAATCTGCTGGGTGTGACAATAGACACAACCGTTCGCGCGATACACTTCCCGCCCAGCCTGAGCTGAACCGGATCGCGGCACTGGGTAACGTGGCACGGCCGGTCCCGCGCTGACCTGCTGCTGTCCCCCAAACTGCAGTTGCGGGCTGACCACCATCCCAAACCAGGAACTGGCCAAGGCGAACAAGATACCCAGAAAAATCAACGGGCCGTGATTCATAGATTCGCACCGGCCGCCGCGGGCTTCGTCACGGTTTGAACTCCACAGGCTGACGTCCGACAACAGGTCGGCACCCAGATCGCCATCAGGCGCGCCAGATTCAAGACGAGTGCCAGACTCGCCACGAGCAGGAGGAGAATCCCCAGAGTGCCCAATCCAATGAACGGCAACACCGACCGAACGGCGTCCACAAATGGAACATTGGGATCGTTCAAGCCTCGGCCGTGGATCACCCCGCCGATCACGAGCGGCACCACCGTAAGGACAACACCCGCTGCAGCCGTCCAATAATGCAGCCCGACGAGCCGCGACGAAGGCCATTCACAACGGGTGACCCGAGGGATGATGTGATAGATGCCCGCCGTAAAAACCATGGTCAGAAACCCAAAGAGCTGAAGTTGATTGATCCCGATGGCAAAGAGCGTGAACCGCGTCGTCGGGCTGACCGAGCGGAACGTCCCCACCGCGCCGAGCAGGCCAGCCACCACGTAACAGACCGCCCCGAAGACCACGAAGCGCAGAATCGGATGGCTCATGGCCTGAGCTCGGGCACCCGCCAGAGTTTTGAACCAATTCAAGGCCACCGCGATCAAGGGCACAACCAACAAGACCGCCGCCACCACGCCGACGCTGCTCGACCACCGTGGGAGGGGCGCTCCAACACCCAACCCTCCCCACCCGCCAAAAAGGACGAGGGTCCAGAAACCAAAGATGGCCAAGTAACGACTGTGGAGGGGACGACCGAGGAGTCGCGGAATGAAGTAGAAGGCTGCGGCCAGCCCCAGCGGCGTCAGCCAAAGATTGAAAAGATTGACCCCAAACCAGCCGTTGACCATGGCCTGGACCGTTCCGCGCACGGGATGCCAGACCAGCAACAACCCGGCGGCCGAGTAAATCCAGGGGAACGAAAACAGTGCGGCCAGAACATACCATTGCGAAACATAGACGACCGGTTCGCGTCGGGCATGAAAGGTGATCAAGGCCCACACGCCGATGACGACATAGGAGAAAAACAGAAGCGGCATCGCCAAGCGCGGCATTTCCAGCCATTCATATCCGGTGCTCTCGCCGGACAAGATTCCGACCACGCCGAGGGCCACTCCCAAATTCCAGAACAGCGTGCTCAAGGTCACGGCGATGCGCCCGCGGAGGGCCACCCGGCCCAAGCGAGCCAGCAGCCAGAGGGCGAGACCGAGACCTGCTTGCGAGAGAAAGCCATAAACCAACCCGTTCATGGACGCCGGATAGACCCGCCCGAAAGTCAGCCAAGGACAATGCGCGAGAAATCCAGGCGCGTGGAGCTGGATCGAGCTGATCAAACCAAGCGACAGACTCAGGACCATCCAGAGGCTGGCGCACGTCAGCAAAACGACGACCGGCCAGCCGCAAGAACCGTCGATTTCCGCAGTCGTGGGCCGGGTTGATCCGATCGCGGGAGAATGAGATCCGCCCGAGGTTTCAGAAGATGGCCGATGAGCGTGATTGCCGGTCATACTGAGGTCAACAGGCTCGCCTACTCGAAGGCGCTCGGCTTCTCTGGCGCTTTGGGCGGCGGCGGCGGATTAAAATGCTTCCAGCGAGCCAACAAATTCGAGCGACCGGCGGCCGGGTTTTTCCAGTCTTGAACCAGCAGATCCATCGAACGCTCAATCGAGAGCCGAACCTGGTCTTTGGCCGGATCCACGAACCCAAATAACTCAAGCTGGGCTTGGGTGGTTTGCGCAATTTCCTGGGAGAATTTGAGACGCTCCTGAACCCGGGCCAGATCGATCGGCGCCGGTCGGTTGTAGTAACCCAACACCCAGACCAAACCGGCGAGGATCAGAAACGAACCGACACCCCCGACAAAATACGCGGCCGTTCGAGCTCTGTCTCCGCAGCAGGATTGATCGCTCATCGCTTTCCTCCTTGATGGTGCGCGCCCGACTCGGAAACCAGCGGCGGCAGGGAATGATGGATGCCCAAGGCTTCGCTCATCCGCGGATCCTTCAGCGGAAATGGGGGATGACGGTTAAACGCTTTGATGAATGCTTTGATCAAAATCCCCCCCATAAAGGCCAGGCAAGCCAGATGCAGCCAGATCCACCGAAGCGGGAATCCGTCGGGATGGGGTATCGGCATGATATTGAAGGAAAGGTCCACATAATGCATCAGCCATGACCAGATCCCCAATGGAATCATGACCGAGAGGGTTTCTTTCGCGTCAATTCTGAGCAAGAGCAGGAACGGGAGAAAGAAATGGCCAAAGATGATGACCATGCCCACGTACCACCACGAACCTCTCTCGCGAACGATGTACCAGAAAGTCTCTTCCGGGATGTTGGCATTCCAGATAATGAAGTACTGAAAGAAATGGATGTAGGCGTAGAAGACGGTGAACGCCAGCAGCATCGACCCGAGGAAATAATACTGGTGCTCATGCACGACCTCACGCAAAGGACCGACCCGATGCAAAACGAGCGTGATCAGGTAAGCCGTTGCCACCGTGGTCCAGACACTCCCAGCAAAGTAGTAAACGCCGTACATGGTCGAAAACCACTGATGCTGGAGCGCCTTCATCCACATGATCGCACCCAGCGAGAGGCTGATCGCAAAGAAAAAGATCCCCAACCCCGAAACCACCCGCAACTTATACGTGCAAGCCGCCGCGCCCGTCTCATCCTGACGCAGCGACCAAAATCGAAGGCGAGACGAGAGCAGCCACCAGACAACGAAACAAAAAACCGACACCAAATAGAACGCCGCCGGGGTGAACAACGGCATCTTCGAGTGGAGCGCGTGATCCTCCGTATGGGTCGCGATCATGTTCATCCAGGGGTAGAGCCGAGGAGCCAGAATGGCGATCGGTATGAACAAGGCCGCCATCACCGGCGCCAAGCAGGCGATATGTTCCAAGAATCTCCGGATCGGAACCGTCCAACTCGCATCGAAGAGATGATGGAGCAGAACCATGAAAAGAGCTCCGAGACAGAGGCTCAGATAAAACATGAAGGAGAGCAGCCAAGAATAGCCGAATTCCTTCACATCCACCATTAAGCCCACCAGCGCCCCGACCGCGCCGACCCCAATGAGCAAGGTCGGCACACCCCGCCATCGTGAAAGGTCAAGCCCCGCGGCCGAGCCGGATTTGAAAAGCGAACTCATAACCTATTTCTTTAGGGCCGCGCGGAACGGTTCGGGGACATCGTTGACCGAGGCCAATCGACTCAGGTGCAGCGCCCGCACATAAGCCACAATCGCCCAACGATCTTCAGCCGTGACCTGAGCTCCGTAGGCTCCCATCAAATTCCGGCCGTTCGTGATGACGTAGAACAACTCGCCATCCCCCAGGGCCACAATCCGCGGATCATGAAGGTTGGCCACCACCGCCATTCCCAACTTCTTGGTGATGCCATTCCCATCTCCGAGGGGGCCGTGGCAGGGCAGACAATTGATCTGAAATCGCTCTCGACCGCGCGCGACAAACGCCGCGGTGATCTCGAAAGGAATCGTCTCGACAAAGTTCGTGCCCCCCGGAATCCGACCGGTGTTGACCGGAGCGTCTTCGAACGGAAACACTTCCCGATTCCCATCAATTCCGCCCAAACGAAACGGGAGGGTTCGCGCGATCGTTCCCGCAACCGGCATCCGCGAACTCCGGCCATCGGCAAAAAAACCATTGCCCGTCTGCGGCCGCAACTTCGGCTGACGGTCCATATCCGGGAAGACTTCGAGGGGAGGCTTTCGCGAAACTCCACCGCGGAAGCCGGCCACCCCAACCGTCAACACCGCCATCAAAAAGAAACCCACCAGGAAGTAGCGCATGTTTAGTCCTCCACCACTTCGATGTGCTTGCTGCCGGCCGTCTCCAGCAGCTTGCGGGTTTCCTTTTCCGAATAACGGGGATCTTCCGTCTCAATGACGATAAAAAACCGATCGTGAGACGCCAAGGCAAAGCGCCGGTTCTTCAAGAGCGGATGGTAGAGACGGGGCAGGCGATTCAAGAACAACATGCCGAACACCGCCCCAAAAGCGCCCAGCAGAATGGTCAATTCATAGGAGGGAGGGAAGGCGCCGAACGGGCTAAACATCGGCTTGCCCCCGACCGGAATCGAGTAGTTCTGGGCGTTCATCCACCAGATCATCAGCATGCCGCTCGCGTATCCGGTCACTCCCCCCAGAAAGGCGAACCAACCGACCTTGGAGTTTCTCATCCCCATGGCGCGGTCCATGCCATGGACCGGAAACGGCGTAAACACATCCCACCGTTTGAAGCCCGCGTCCCGAACTTTCTCGGCCGCGTGCATCGCCTCGGCGGGAGTCGTAAACTCGGCCACAATGCCGTACGGTTTTGGAGCCTCAGCCATTAGTGATGCCCTCCCACTTTCGCGCCACCCAAGCGATGATGCGGATCGGCCTGCGGCGTGACACCCTTGACCTCCGAAATCGCGATCATCGGCAGGAAGCGCATGAACAACAGGAAAAACGTGAAGAACAAACCAAACGTGCCCAGATAGGTCAACACGTCCCACAGCGTCGGCTTGAAGTAACCCCAATTCGATGGGATGAACTCCCGATTCAGCGATGTCACGACGATGACAAACCGCTCGAACCACATGCCAATATTAACGAAGATCGAAAGAATCCACACAATCAGCATGTTCGTCCGGATCTTCTTGAACCAAAAAAACTGCGGCACGATGACGTTGCATGAGATCATGATCCAGTAGGCCCACCAGTACGGTCCAAAGGCCCGATTCCAGAACGCAAACTTCTCGTAAGGATTGCCGCTGTACCAGGCGATGAAGACCTCCATCCCGTAGGCGTAACCCACGATCGACCCCGTGGCCAACGTCACCTTGCACATCAACTCGACGTGTCGGACGGTCACAATCTCCTTCAGCTTGCAGACGCTTCGCAACGGGATCAGGAGGGTCAAGACCATCCCAAATCCCGAGAAAACAGCGCCCGCGACAAAGTAGGGCGGGAAGATCGTCGTGTGCCACCCCGGCAGTTGCGAGACGGAAAAGTCGAGGGACACAATACTATGCACCGACAAGACCAGCGGCGTGGATAAGCCAGCCAGGATGAGATAAGCCTTCTCGTAATTGCTCCAGTGGCGATTCGAGCCCGTCCAACCCATCGCAAACAACCCATAGGCCGCCTTTCGAATCTTGGTTTTGGAACGATCCCGCATGACCGCCAAATCGGGGATCAGACCCACATACCAGAACAGGACCGAAACGGTGAAATAGGTGGAAACGGCAAAGACATCCCACATCAAAGGCGACCGAAATTGGGGCCAGATCCCATGCGCATTCGGCAAAGGGAAAAGCCACCAGCCAAACCAGGCCCGGCCCACGTGAATCAGAGGGTAGATACCGGCGCACATGACCGCAAAAATCGTCATCGCCTCGGCCGCCCGGTTCACCGCCGTCCGCCAACGCTGCCGGAGCAAAAAGAGGATCGCCGAAATGAGCGTTCCGGCATGCCCGATCCCGATCCACCAGACGAAATTGACGATCGGCCAACCCCACATCACGGGATGATTGTTCCCGTAAATCCCGACCCCGGTGGAGATCAAGTAGGTCAGGACAGCGAACAGCATCAGCATTAAGGGAAAGCTGATGGAAAAAGCCGCCCACCACCACAGCGGGGTCTTGCCTTCCGCAATGCCGGCAATCCGATCGGACAGCCAGCCGATTCCGCGCTCATTTTCGACCAGCGGTATTCGCTCGAGCTCCCGGGGTGGAGCCTGGACTTTCAACGAGGAAGGTATCACGACCTCAGACATTAATGCGCTCCTTTCGCAGGCTCCGCGCCGGCTTCATGGCTTGCCCCCGCGGCATGACCGGACCCATGTTGAATTGGATTCGCTTTCAAAAACTCTTTCCCGCTCAGTGGCACATCATACGCGTCCGGCATGGCCGGATTCGGATTGCGAATCCGCGCCAGATACGTCAACCGCGGTTTGGTCGCGAGAAACTCCAGCACCGAATAATCGCGCTCCTGTTTCTTCAGCTTCGAAACACGGCTCTTGGGATCCTTGAGGTTGCCAAAGACAATCGCTTCCGCCGGACAAACCTGCTGGCAAGCGGTCTCAATGGTCCCATCCGGAACTTCAACGTCGCCCGAAGCCCCGGCCTTGACCTTCCGGGCAATCTTATGCTGCTCAATCCGTTGAACGCAGAAAGTGCACTTCTCCATCACGCCTCGCATCCGCACGGAGACGTTCGGATTCCTGACCAGCTTGAGCAATTCCCACTGATCGTCCGGAAGATTCCCTTTATCGGGATCCTTGAACCACCTCAAGAGCTCAAACTGGCCATCGTCGTTGAAGGAGAAGGGGCTGCGATACAACTGATCCAGCCGTTTCCGGTTGTAATCGAAATAATTGAAGCGTCGAACCTTGTACGGACAATTGTTCGAGCAATAGCGCGTGCCCACGCACCGATTGTAAACCATTAGATTCAGGCCCTCCTGATCATGCGTGGTCGCGTTGACCGGGCACACACTTTCACAGGGCGCGCTCTCGCAATGTTGGCAGAGCATCGGCTGATTCGCCACCTGAGGATCGGCGATCTGCTCATCCCGCGGCTTGCTCGGATCGGCCGTGTAATACCGATCGATACGAATCCAATGCATCTCCCGATTCCGGCCGACCTGGTCCTTGCCCACGATGGGAATGTTGTTCTCGCTCTGGCAGGCGATCACACAGGCCGAACAGCCGACGCAAGCGCTGAGATCGATGGACATCCCCCATTGATGGTTCGCCTTGTTTCTCGGCGTTTGACCCGTCGCGTCCGGAACGTCTTGAGGATTCGGATAAAGAGTGAGCGGCTGGCCATCCGGGGGCGTCCCGGGCGGTTTTTCCAGATCCATGGATTTCGCAAAATCCGGATGTTCCCGATATTGGGCGAGATTGGCCTCGCGGACAATGGGGCGGCCTTCCATTGCCCAATGATTCTGGGTGGTGGCCAAGAGATGGGTGGTGCCCGGCTGATGAGTCAGCTTCGCATCCGAAGCGATATGCAATGCGGACGTGGTGCGGAGGCGATACGCATTATAGCCCGAGCCGCGACCGACCCGCCCCGTCCGCGTCCGACCGTATCCCAAAGCCAAACCCAAGATGTTATCGGCCAAGCCCGGTTGAACCCAAATTGGACCCTCGACCGACAGCTCACCCACCTGAATCTTGACCCACGGAACCTGGAGATTCATATTCTCCTTGTCCTGAATCGCCAAGCCGAGATCTTGGGCTGTTTTGTGGCTGATCGCGATCACGTTCTCCCAGGTCATCTTCGTAATCGGATCGGGCATTTCCTGCAGCCAGCCATTGTTGTTGAAACGGCCGTCATCCACCCGATAATCCCGGTGAAACACCACCTCAAGCTTATCTTTGGCGGGTGCGGGAGTGGTCTTGACCGGCGCCAGAGTTCGGGCCGCCGCCGCCCAATCAAACGCCGCATCCGTCAGCGGTGGCGCGGCCGCGCCGCTCAAAAACCCATCGTGGAGGAACTTCTTCCACAAATCTTCGCTCTCACCCCGAACACCGCGAAAAGTTTCGCGCACCACCTCGTGCGGATTCACCTTCTCCAACCCGCCAATCCGCGCCAACACTTCAAGCTCGGTCACCCCGCCGGAAAGCGGTTCGATCAGAGGTTGAATGGCCACGATGGTTCCATCCGCTGTCCGGGCGTCGCCCCAAGATTCCAAGTAATGAGCCAAAGGCAGATGCCAGTCGGACACCGCAAATGTCTCGTCCTCGTAATAGCCAAGGCGAACGACCGTCGGTTTGGCTTTGGTGAGAGTGCTCTCGAAATTCAGATCGGCGGGCGCGCTGTAGATGGGATTTCCACCCAAAGCCACGAGCGTCTTGACCTGCCCGGCGCCCAGAGCCTGGGTTAAATCAGCGATCGTGCCCTCCCTCGCTTCCGGCGATTCGTGCAAAAGGACCGTCTTCCCGACACTTCCCAAGACCGCATTGATGGCGAGAGCCATCACATGCACCGCCAGCGGTTGACGTGAACCGGCCACGACCAAGACCTTGCCCGCATTCTCGCTCTTCAGCAGGTCTTTCGCGCACTCCACGATCCATTTCTCATTCGCCCGCGCCGGCTCGGCCAATCGCTGCAATTCGCCCGACAAATCGTTCCGCCCTTTCTGCCGGAGAATCTCCCAAGCCAACCGCGCCGCCACCGCCGCAACACCACTCGGGGCCATGCGCAAGCGATGATCCGCATTGGCTCCCGTCAGGGTCATCAGCCCTTCGACCGCATAGAGCCGGTTCATCGAATCTCCCGGAGCCGCCACTTTCCGCCGTTGCGTAAACCGACGAATGTGAACGAAGGAGTCTTCCTCCGCGCCGATGAAATCGCAGTCCAGAGACACCACGACATTCGCTTCGTCAAATCGGAGAAACGGCTTGACGGATTTGCCAAACGCCACGGTCGCGGCTTGGCGATGAATGTCAAAATCCACCGGTTCGTGAACAAACCAGCGCGCCTTCGGGTATTTCTCGCCCAAGAGCTTCTGGAGGCGGGCGCGAGACGGGGAACTGCTTCGCTCCATCAAGAACGCGAGTCCTTCCCCGCCGTCCGTCGCCGCCCGTTTGGAGAGTTCGCTCAACAGATCGAGTGCCGCCTCACGCGTCGTGTTATTGCCGGACTTAACGAAGCGCGTCGCTCGATCCGGATCATAAAGGTTTAGGATGGACGCCTGGGCGAAGGCATCGGTCGGCCCATGCCCCTGGTCACCCAACCGATTGATCGGGTGTTCTGGATTTCCTTCGATCTTGGTCGGGCGTCCATCGGAAGATCTGGCTAAAAGAGGAATGGCACTCCCGCGAGTGGGCATGGCCGTGGCATAAAGCTGAGGAACGCCATGCACGTAGTTCTCCGGCATCTTGGAGAACGGATAAATATGCTCGACGGGCCGACGACACCCGCTTGCCCCCAAACCGGCCAGCATGAACGACGCGGACATGATCTTCACGAAATGCCGCCGGGTCACCGGGTCGGTCAACTCGCTCGCCCCGGCGGGAAACTCCCGTTCAACCCATTGTCGAAACTCAGGCGTCTCGGCAAGTTCATCCAAACTGCGCCAATACGTCTGGCCGGTCGGCGGTTCAGGACAGGCTGGAGGAATGGTTTTCATCGATGACAAGCGGAGCAGTTCTGCAGAGATTCAACCTTCCAAGTGTCCACAAACTTCTGGCCGTTAACCTTTTGGAGCTGAGCGGCCGTTTTCGGGTCTTCGCTCCATTTCCAATTCAGATCGGTAATCTTGTCCGGAGGCCGCAACCGCGCCGCCGGATTCCGGTGACATTGCAGACAGAAATCCATGCTCAAGGGTTGGGCATGGAAAACCTCGTCCATCTGATTAATTTGACCGTGACACTCCACACAACTGACCCCACGGTTCACGTGGACGGAATGGTTGAAATAGACGTAATCGGGCGTCTTATGAATCTGCACCCACGGGATCGGCTTGCCGGTCTGAACACTCTCCCGCACCATCGCCAACCGTGGATCATTGGGCAAAACTTGATTGTGACAGTTCATGCACGTCGAAGCGGTCGGCACGTTCGAGTACCAGGACTTTTCCACGCCATTGTGGCAATACCGGCAATCGATGCGAAGCTGCTCTGCGTGAACATTATGCGAAAATGTCACCGGCTGAATCGGCTGATAGCCGACCCGGCTGTACTTCGGAGTGGCGTAATGCCAGATGCCACCTATGACAGCCGTTCCCGCAACGAGAGAGCCGACCAGAACCTTTATTGGCAACTGGTTCGTCCACTTAGGAAAGATGTCTGACATTCAAAAAATGTTGTTTGGTCAGGCTGCTTGCCAGTAATGCCGTTTCTTAGTAGCAGAAGAAGCAACTTTGGATAGCAAAAACTTTTGCCAGCTCATCCCGCAATCGATCGCCATCCCCATCTCTTCGCCTCGGACGTTGTCACTTCTACGCGCGCGGAATCCTTTACGAATTCCTCGCCGCGACCGCAAGCAATCTTCGTCATCACGGCGCAGGTTTTTTTCGTTTAATGAGGGCAATAAGTCCAGTCGTATCGGGCGGAGTTCGCTCGGAGCGACCTGAAATCCGGAAATGCTTGATCGCTGGAATCCGCGTCTTAAGGTGTCCGGCAATCAAGATGACGGAATCGGTCCCCAGCCCTGGAATCGACGGAAAGGGGGTGTCGAACATGTCGCGCGAACAAATCCTGAAACTCACATCGCTTTCGTCCTGCGCCGGCTGAGCGTCTAAACTCAGCCAAAAGGCTCTGACGCAGGTCCTGCGTCAGCTTCCGCAATGGCCCGATTCGAACTTGCTCGTGGGCGCCGCCACGGCCGACGATGCTGGGGTTTATCGGATCGACCGCCATCGCGCCCTCGTCCAAACGGTGGACTTCTTCACCCCCATCGTGGATGACCCTTTTGCCTACGGCCAAATCGCTGCCGCCAATTCACTCTCGGACGTCTATGCCATGGGCGGACGACCGCTGACGGCTCTCAACATCATGGGGATGCCGACCGACCTGGTTCCGCCCGACGTCATCAGAGCGATTTTGCGAGGAGGAGCTCTGAAGGCCAAGGAAGCCCGATGCGCGCTCGTGGGCGGCCACAGCATACGCAATCCCGAGCCCATCTATGGGCTGTCGGTCACCGGCCTGGTCTCGCCGCGCCGAATGATCACCAATGCCCGCGCCCGCCCCGGCGACCTTCTGGTCTTGAGCAAGCCCCTGGGCACGGGAATAATCACGACCGGAATCAAAAGAGGCCTCGCCTCCGTCGCGCTCGCTCGAAAAGCCGTCCAAATCATGACCCGCCTGAACAGGTCCGGCGCCGACGCCGCTGAATCCGGACTCGTCAAAGCCGGAACCGATGTCACGGGCTTCGGTTTGCTCGGCCACCTCGGTTCGATGTGCCGCGCCAGCGGGGTCGGCGCCGAAATTGACGCGACCCGGGTTCCCGCGATTGGCGCCGAAGTCTTCCAGCTCATCGCGCAAGATTGCCTCCCTGGAGGAAGCCGCGAGAACCTTCGCCAGGTTGAAGAACTGGTCGAGTGGGAGCACGCCGGCGATGCCCAGAAGTACTTGCTGGCCGACGCCCAGACGAGCGGCGGATTGCTGCTATGTGTCCGGCCAAAGGATCTGCCGTCCATTCTCCGCATTCTGAAAGTCAATCGCGCGCCCTGCGCTGCCATCATCGGACGCATCACGCGCTCGGCCACGCCAAAGATCCGCGTCTCAGGCAAACCGATCGTGGGCCTGCCGACCCCGTGAGATCGATCCCATGACCAAAGCCACCTCCCGCCGCTCCATCCCCGCCGTCGAGACCGTCCTCCAAGCGCTCGGCCCGAGTGATTTGCCTCGTCCGTCCGTCGTCCGAGTCGTTCGGAAAACCCTGGCCGAATTGCGCTCCCAAAAGGAAATTCCGAAGATCGAGAGCATTCTCGCTCGCGTCCAGTCGGCCCTGGCAAAGCTCCGGAGTTCACGCATTCAACCGGTGATCAATGGCACCGGAATCATCATCCACACCAACCTCGGACGCGCCCCGCTCGGGCCAGCCGTCGCAGAAACCCTGAATCAGATCGCCACCAACTACAGCAACCTCGAATACGACCTGGCGGGAGGAGAACGAGGCGGACGCGGGGCCTACCTGGAACACAACCTGGCGCTCCTCTGCGGGGCGGAAGCCGCCACGGTCGTTAATAACTGCGCGGCCGCCCTCTTCCTGATCCTGCGCCACTTCGCTTCCGGGGAGCGAAACGAAGTGATTATCTCGCGCGGCGAACTCGTGCAAATCGGCGGCGGATTTCGCATCCCCGAAATCCTCGAGGCCAGCGGTGCGGTCTTGCGAGAGGTCGGCACGACCAACAAAACGTCCACGGCCGACTACGCGACCGTGGTCGGTCCAAAAACCGCCTTGATCCTGAAGGTGCATCGCTCCAATTTTTTCATGGACGGATTTGTCGAATCGGCGCCCACGGAAGAGATTGCCGCCCTCGCCCGCCGCCGGCGCGTGCCTTTCATCGAAGACCTCGGGAGCGGCGCGGTGATGAAGACGGAGCAGCTTGCCGGACTGGAGCATGAACCCACGCCGGCCGAAGTCTTGAAACGGGGCGTGGATCTGGTCTGTTGCAGCGGCGACAAGTTGTTCGGAGGCGTCCAGGCCGGTCTGATCGCGGGTCGAGCCCGGTGGATCGGCGCGCTCAAGAGAGAGCCGTTTTTCCGGGCTCTCCGTTGCGACAAATTGATTCTCTCCGCTCTGCAAACCACCGTCGATCTGCATCTCGACGGCCAAGTCTCGGAACAAATCCCCCTACTGACGATGTTGCGCCTGTCGTTCGCGGACCTCGTTGCTCGCGCCGGGTCACTGGCCGCGGTCCTGGCCGGACTTCCACTCACGGCAACGATCGGCCAGGGCGAATCCCAGATTGGCGGCGGCGCCCTGCCCCGCTCGACGATTCCCTCCGTCACCCTGGACTTGGCGCCCACCCAGATCACGCTCAAAGAATTGGCCGCGCGGCTTCGAGCGCAAACGCCGCCGGTCGTGGGTTGCATCTCCGCGGGCCGCTTCAGACTCGACTTGAGAACGATCTTTCCTCGCCAGGACCAGGCTCTCATCCAAGCGATCCGAGCTGCCGTTTCCCACGCCGGTGTCGCCTAATCTCGACTGTGGTTTGGGGATGGGAGAGCGATCTCGGTGATTGATGGCATGGTGGTCTGGTCAGATGAGGCGTCCGGGAGACGCGGAACCCGAGGTTGTTGTTCCGGTTCGCTGACCGGCAGTTCTGCCCGTTGTTGTTCCAACTGCCCCCGCGATTCACGCGGTTCGAGCCCGATGGACCGGGACCCAAATTCGCAGAGCGTGTTTGAGACGCCCGCGCTCCCCATCGCTACTTCAGGTTCATGGTCCCGAGGCTTGCGCCAAGCTCAAGGAGGCTACCCATGAACCTGGGTGGGGTGAGACTCTGTCGAACCCTGACTTTCCTGCCT
>CAYHFE010000049.1:8764-23355 GCA_964355375.1 uncultured Verrucomicrobiota bacterium | reverse complement strand
CGTGGCGACCGGCTGAAGCCGGGACTACATACTTGTCAAAATGAGAACTGCCGCCGTAAGGGTCGGTTCTTGACTTTCAACACAAGCGCAAAAGATTCTATGCGTCGTTTCAATGGAAGGCTCCACCCCACATCATGCCCGATTCTCCACGTTGTCCGTGAAGGTGTCGGGCCAAGAATCACTCTTGTGTCAGTCGCAGCGTCCACGTGTCCTGGAGCGTTGGCGACCGGGCGCGCAAGATCAACCGATTGAGGTGCGGGCCCCACGATCGGGCGAGTCGGCTGTCCGTGAGCTCAATGCGCTCAACACTTGGCGCCAGCTTGTTGGCGTCGTAATCCAACCGCACTTTCACGGGGGCTCGGCCGTTTGGCGATGATGAGCGCAGGGTCACTTGGCCGGGCTGCGTGGAATCCACGTCGAGCGGCGTGAGAAAATTCGACGTCGTTTCACCCGTTGCCTCGGCCAATTCAAACATTTCGGCAATCTCGACATTTCGACCGCGATTGAATCGCACGGTCCGGAGCCATGATTTCACGTGGGCTGAGGCGGGATAGGCGGGGGCAATGTTCATCCGCAATTGAGCCATCGAGTCGTTGGTCTCGCAGACCACCTGGTCGGCGGCGAACTGTCGGCCGGCGCTCTGCATGACACCATTGATCGTCGGCAAGTTATGGAAAGCGGACTGGAAAGCCCAGATGTCGTATCGCTTCGCGCTGAAGGTCTGGGCGGTGTAGGTCGGAGCGCCCGGATCGACGAAGACCGGCTGGCCATCCGCGAAAACGAGGAAATTGCCCACGTCATTGTGATTGTGGCTTTGCGCGTTGTGCCCGCCCCACGCGGCCACGTAGAGACCCGCGCTCGAGCCGGATTGCGCGCGCGCCGCCATCAATTGCAGATCCTCGCTGCCGAGCCAGACGTCGCGCAGCAGCGGCGGCGACGCGGGCGCCAAGGCCAGGATTTCGGCGGCATTGAAGACGGCATACATCTGGCGACCGAGGAACCTGCCACCCAGGATCGACTCGACGGATGCGCCGGATGCGGCCAGCGCCTTCAAGTTGGGGTCGTGGATGCGTTGGCCGTAGCGGAAGACCAATTCGTGCTCCGGCTCGAAGCGGGCCACGCAATCGCCGATGGGCACGAAGTAATCGCCGCTGATGTGAGCGCGGTAGATGAATCGACCCATCTCCTGGACGAGCGGATCGGCATAGACATCGAGTTTGCCGCCGGTGGCGCTGTGCAACACGTCCAAACAATCGAGCAGACTGCCCCCCGCGCGGCTCCAGTAACCCGGGCCTTCGTCGCAACTGCCATCCGCGGGGTGAAATCTGAGAAAGCCATCGAGACTGCGCAGCATTTTGTGGACGATGGGCACGCGGCGGTCGGCCTCGGATTCGCTGAGGAGCGCGGTGGTCAGCACGCTGGCTGAAATCCACGGCGTCCAATTATTGGGTCGGCGCGACCGGTTGGTGATGTTTAGCGCCATCCAGCCGAAATCATCGCGCTCGAAGACCGGTGTCAAAATTCGGCGCTTGAGTTCAATTTCGGCGCGGCGGCGCAATTGCGGTGAGACACGATCCAACTCCGAGCCCAGCAGGTAGAGAGTCCAAGCCACGGTGACGCCGGTCTCGCCCGCGAACAGATCGACGATCGGTTCCGTGAGATCCGGCAAACCCGTCCTCGCCTTTTGCGCACCGACGTGGGCGGGCAAGCACCAAGAAGATTCTTCACAGATCGCCCAGAGTGCGTCGGCTGCGGCCTCGAGGAAACGGCCCTTGGCTTCGACACACTCGGCCAGGGCGAGGTTCTGCAAGAGGGCCCGGCGTTCGAAATAGACCGCCTCAAAATTGGAGCGGTTGCCATTCCGGGCGTATCCGAGGTACAGCGTCGCCGGCAACGGAGGGAATGGTTTGGTCAACGCTTCCGCGCCGAGAGCGCTCAAGCGAGTCGCCACCTGCGGAGGCAGCGCCTGCCAGCCCGCGCGGTCTTTAAGGGTGGGGAACGGATGCCACCGATCCCGAGAAATCAGCATTTTGGACAACGTCGCCACGGGGAATTTGTCGGCGAGCGAGAGATTATTGGCTGCATCCGTCGAGGCGGCGTGGCTGGAGGTGCCGCAGGCCAAAGCGCTCCACCAGAGGATCACCGCCAGGACTGGGACGAGGCTGTCCGCGGGACGGCGTTGGGCCGAGATGTCCGGGTTCGCATTCATAGGGTAGGTGTTGGCTTTGGGGATCGGGCAGTGCTTATTGATTCGTCTCGGGCGCATCCCAAGCCGATGGTTCTTGTTGGGATGGATCTTTCCCCACGGGGCTTGGCGTTGCCTTGATCGAAGTCAACGAGCCAAGCCTTCTGGTCTAAGCCGGAACTATTCAGTTGAGCTGGGGAACGCGCGCGCCCTCGCGTGCGGTGGTCGGCGCCCTCGCCGACCACACTGGCGCCTGCGAACAAGTCACTGTTTCGTGACTGGATGGGGGCTTCGTTCCGACCGGCGGGGCGCCAGTCGGCACACGCGAGGGCGCGTATGCTCCCCACTCCTGACGGCATGCCTACGGTTCAGCGGGGCACCACGACCAAATTCGTCGCGTTCACCGTCGATCTGCATCTCGCGCACCTGCACCTTCACTGCTGGCGAGTCGAACTTCTCCTCGATCACATCGCGCAGCAGGATCGGTTTGCCGCAATCCGGTCAGGATACTTTCCCCTTGTCGCCCGGAGCCAGCGCTTTGGCGATCTTCCCCTGGTCGCCAAAAGTCAGACAGGATTTACAGGATGAACAGGATGGGAAACAACCCCGGCTGAACCTGCGTACTCTCCAATACAAATCCTGTAAATCCTGTTCATCCTGTCCAGAACAGCACGCGGGAGTTGCCGTCCACGTCCAGTTCAAAATAGACCTCCAGCCGCGAACTGCCCTCGGTTTCCCGCGCCAGCCTGAATCCCAGCTTCGTTCGGGTCTGCGTCTCGAAATCCGCCGACGACTTCCAGAGGTCCAGTCCCGCCAGGGAAGATCGAGAATAGCCCAGCGATTCATCGCTGGGACAACGGCAAACCATTCCGTCCAAGCCCCGGAGGGGCGAAAGAACACATGCACAAGGTGGCGATCCTCTTCTTTCGTCCCTGGCGGGACTCGTTCCCCCGTCGCCCGGAAACCCAGCGATGAATCGCTGGGCTATTGTCTTTCGCCCGGACGGGCTGGCGAAACTACTCGATCTCATCCCAGAGCGGCAACGGACCGCCTTCGCTACCGGGGCTTTTCCAGGGTTTCGATCAGGAAGAGGATTTCGGCGGACATCGCCGCGGACAAGGCCGGGGCGTCGGCGAGGGTTCGCAGGCCGGAAGCGCCTCCCAGTTCTCTGGCGACATGCGGCGGAGGGAAAGCTCGACGAGCTTCACGGAGATTTCGCGGTCGAGCCGGTGCAGTGGAAGGAAGCGGCGCTTCCGGTTCAGCCGGTCGCGAAAGGGCAACTTGCCCCGCCCCGACGTGCCCGTCTCCGACTGCGCCCAGTCCGAGCCGAACGCATTCGCCGACCCGCAGAGGACCAGCACTCGCGAGTGCTCCAGGCCTTCCTCAAGCAAAGGATGAAGTAAGAAGGATGAAGGATGAATTCCGCCTTCTGCCTTCTGCCTTTGGGCATCTCCCCTTCGTCGAACCACACCTTCACCCCCGCCCTGCCTGATGCTCCGCCCGCCATCGAAAGAGAATTCGTCTCGCGTTGGAAACGAAAAGGCGCCGGTGAATCGCCGGATTCAACCCTTTTCGCGGGCATAACCATAACGGCGAAACATCTCGAGAACCACGGGTTGCCGGCACCCTTCGAGAAATGCGTCGCGCGAAGCCGGATTCTGGCTGGTGGTCAATCCAAGCACCGTGACGCGCGTGATCGGGTAGCTCACGTTCATCGGCACCACTTCCAGTTTGCCGCGGTAGAGCTGGATGACGAAATTCCACACCACCACGACGTCGAGGGGGCCGACGACCAAGCCGTTGGCCACTTCCGCGTGGCTGCGCGCTTGCAGGATGACATTCTTCAGGACGCCATCGGACAAGCCTCGTTCGCGCAGCGCTTGGACAAAGAGCTCGCCGCATGTGGAGTAGCGCGGATCGCCGATGCCGATTTGCAGTCCCGGTTTCGCCAGATCCTCGAGGTGTCGAATGGCTTTCGGATTGCCCGGGCGCACGGCCACCACGGGTTCGAGATATCCGACCACCACGGTGTCGGTCCATCGGCCCGCGGCTTTGAGCTTTTCCTCGAAGGGATCATGACAGACGAAGACATCGCCGCGGGCGCCCGTCAGAATCTTCGGCAGCAACGTCTCCGACCCGCCCAAATCGTATTCGATCTCAATCTTTCGAGCCTCGGCAAACTGCCGGCCCAACTCCTGAATGGGCGCGGCCATGGAACTGCCGCACAACACGCGAAGTCCACTCTCCGGTGATCCGGTCGGAGGAGCTTGGGTGCATCCGAACCCCAGCGCCGCGATCGCCACCATCAAGGCGACGCCACACCGTTGGGGAGCGCTATTTCTGGTCGGATTCATGGCCGTTCCTTTCGTGGCCCACCGGCCCGGCACATCAGAGAGTGATCTCCAAACGCCTCGCGCAAAAGACCGCATGCTAGCGCAAGTCGATCGGCTTGCCGGTCGAACCATTCCATTGCCAGCGAGATGTGAAAAACGACGACGAATCGGGGTTTGGCGCGCCCGCGTTGCCTGGAGTTGGAGTGACGGACGGAGCAGGCGGAGGCTGAGGATTGCGCATCGACCGCCCGGAGCTGTAAGGATAAACCGGAACAATGGCGTAGGGATAGGAATAGAACTGGTTGCCCCAGTTGTAGGCGGGTGGAGCGCTGCCATAGGACTGGCCGTAATGGAAAGACCGCGACCCGGGCACCCGCGCCGGATTCTGGGCCGCGATCCTCGCCGCCTCGTCCGCCCTCTGTTGGTTCCAGCGTTCTTGGGCGTCTCGGATAGCTTGGGCCTGCTGCGACCTCAGTTCATTGCTGCGTTTGAGCAAAGCCGTGATGACGGGCGGGGCGACGCGCTGGTTGTGAAGAAAAACAACCTCGTCCGGTCGCACCCAAGGAACGTCCGTTTCCTGCACGTAAGTTTCAATGACAGACGATTCGACTCCGGCTCTCGACATGCTGACAATGGCCAGCACGACGGCTGATGGTTGGGGCACGGCCGGCTGGCTTCTGGTGGGGCGTCGGGGGTTCTGGACCTTGGCTGGGGATGAGGCGGGCTCGGTTCGGTTCAGGTCGTTGGTTCGAGCAAACGTCGCCTTCGCGCCGGAGTCGGGCGTGGCCGATCCCACCTCGGACCAAATTTGAGATGAGCTGGCGAGCAGACCAATGGCGACGAGGGCACGCAGGGATGTTTTCATAGGCGAGTTCCTTGAGATGGAATCATGCGAGTTCATTCATCCGACAACCGAGTGTCTGCATTCTATGCCCAATCGAGTCTCGAAGCAAGGCAGAGGTGCCAGCAGTTCTCATTTTGACTCAGGACAAACTGGCCATCGGGACGCTCTGAAGGCTGACCGGGCTTGAGCTTCAGGTCAGCTCCCCACGGTGAGTATCATTCGCTTGAATCAGAGAGTTCAGTCTCGCCACCCACCAATCAAGGGAGAAACCGTCAACCCCTTTGCCTCGGTGTCTTTCATTCGACCGCTTTCCATTTGAAGCATTCGCCGCCCTGGCGGGCCGGGCGCGGGCCGTTTGCGCTGACCGTCACCGGCCCCGGCTCGTTGGGCTTGGTGGCGAGGGAGCGGTGATTGACCAACGACATGAGCATGGTGTCGCCGCGCATCAGGTTGATCCATTGAAATGATTCCGCATCGCTCGGCTTCTTTCCGGCGAGGTCTTTCAATACAACCACCTCTTCAGCGGCGGAAACGAACCGGCCGTTGGCCGCCTTCAGCGCCACACGGCCCTTCCCGAGGTCGATGACCTGGAACCGGGTGTTCTGGGCGGCGGTCGCAGCAACGTCGGCCGAGACATTGACCAGCGACATCTTCTGCGTATCGGCGGCTAGGAAGCTGCCATCGGCGCCGCTGGTCAGGGTGATGGTCTTGCCCATGGGAAACTCCCGTTCGACGCCCCGGGCACGCGGTTCGACAACTGTGTAGTTGTCGAAAGTGGCATAGCCGCCGGGCTGGGCGGTGGTGTTGAAGTTGAACAATGCGGGACGGACGCCCTGGAAGGTGCGCAGTTGGAAGGTCATGGTGAAGGGTTTGCCCAGAGGCATGAACTCCTTGCCATCGGCGCTCCAACTGAAGATGCCCTGGTCGGTGTCGAAGTTGCACGCGACGCGCAACCACAGGTGCTTGGGAGGATTGGCCGGGCCAATCGTAGGGAGATTGGACGGGCCAGCGGGGGCGCCTCGGCGTCCGCCGCCGCTGCCGGTGTTGTCGAGCATCTGCAGCGTCGTGTCTTCGGCGGTTTTCACCACGCCGATCCAGGCATAGGGAGAACTCAGCAGCGCCAAACCCGCAATGTCGCCGGCGACCAGACCCGACGAGTCCAGTTCGATGGTCATGATGGACTCAGGTCCGGGCGGCCGCTGGCAGATGCTATTGCGGGCTGAATAGAAGTCCTTGGCGGGCAGAGAATGGAGGCGCAGCACTCCGGGCTTCTCGGTGATGGACCACTTGGTGTCATCGGGAACATGATTCCACTGCCAGTGCGGATTGAGCTTGGGACCATCGAAGTTGTCGTCGTGGATGAACGCCGGCTTCGGCTCCTGGATGTGGCCGGTATTGGGCTTGACCCAGGTATTGGGCGCTTTGCGCAAATTGCCCGGCAGGCCGATGAACGGGAAGCCGTTATCCCAAGTGACGGGGACCAGTGCGACCATGCGGCCAGCACTACCATGGTCCGACATGATGACACTCCACCATTCGCCAGACGGCGTGTCCACCATGCCGCCCTGATGCAGCCAGAGACCGCGATCATTGGGCTGGGCACGCAGGGGCGCAGCGGCCGTCACCCCAAGCGACTCACCCTGTACCATGCGCTCAATCTTCCAAGGACCTTCGATCGAATCAGCGATGGCAACCATCTGGTCCACCGGTCCACCGGGAATCGCAGAAACATCAACATACTTGCCGTTAATCTTATAGAGGTGGTGACCTTCGCCCATCCGCCCCACGAGCTGGTGGCGGACACCGGGGACGAAGGCCTTGAGGTCCGGTGTGAGTTCTTCAATAGGATACGGGCTGGCGCCGCCGGAGATGATGAAGACCTTGCCGTCGTCATCGAAGAGGACCGACAAGTCGTGTTTGCCGGGCAACTGATTTCGCTCCCAGGGACCGTTGATCGACTTGGAGCGGAAGATCTGGAGGCCCACGCCGTTGACGTTGGAGAAGATGTAGAACATGCCCTTGTGATAGCGGAGGCAAGGCGCCCAGATGCCCCGGCCGTAGATGTTCCCTCCTTCGAGTCGGAATGCTGGGCCGAGGTCCAGTCGATCCATGCAGTAGCCGACGAGTTCCCAGTTCACCAAATCCTTGGAATGCATGATCTGAACCGCCGGGTTCATGTGCATGGTGGTGCCGGCGAGGTAGTAGTCCTCGCCAACACGAATGATATCGGGATCCTCGAACTCCTCGTAGAACAAGGGATTCGAGTAGGTGCCGTTGCCGTTGTCCGCGGTCCAATGTTTTGCCGCGGCGGGAGGAACCCTGGAAGAATTTGAGCTAGCCGCGAGGCTCCCCAGAGTGCCGCCAGCCAGCAGCATTGAGATGAAGAAACAAGATAGGATTGACTGGTGCATAACGGGTTATCGCTCTTAGCCTGTCCGGAAAATGGGTGGAACGGGCTCCCAGCCCGTGCTTGGCGACACCTTGCCGCCAAGAGGCGCGGCGGGCTGGTAGCCCGCCGCAACAGGCAGGTTGTCTGTTCCACCCGGGGATCATTTTTCAGACAGGCTCAGGTACCTGGTGTGCTTCTGCCCGTGAACCATGGTTGTCTGAATGGGGAGCGCGGCCGTCTCGGCTGCACCGGTCGGCGTCCCGCCGACCGGAACCAACGTGGTGCGCGTTCACGAGGGTTCGGCGGGACGCCGAACCCGGCAGGCGAGACGCCCGCGCTCCCCATCGCACCTTCAGGTTCCTGGCCCGATTCATGTCCAATCGTCGGAGGTGTTTCCTGCCCAGAAACCCACCCCTTCACCCCTCCCGGGAGGGGAACCGGAAGCCGGTTGCTCAAACGAATCTCCCCTTCTGGGAGGGGCTGGGGGTGGGTTCATGGGCGCAAAGCGCGATCAAAGTTCGGGGTCGTCTCATTTCGACTTCAACTTCATGACGGTGATGGAATACGCGGGAAGTTCGCGCGTAAAGTCGGCGCTCAAGCCACTCGCCTTCGACGTTCGCGGCACGATCTTTCGAGGTTCTTCCAGAGAGTTCGTGTCGTCCAGGCTGCTTGCCGCCAGGGACACCACCTCGCCTTCCGGCTCGATCTTCAGCGCGCCGCTGATCTGAATCTTGACCGGCCGCACCGAGCCGGACGCATTCACGACCTTCAGATAGATGAGGCCGCTCTTGCTCTCGCGGGTGGCGCAGAAGAAGACCTCCCGGAGCTGGCGTGGTGGAGGAGGATTGCCCCCGCGCATTCCTCGCGGCTGCCATTGGCGCATCGGGATGTCCTGTGAATCGGTCGCGAGGATTTCATCACCGACCATCGTGCTGAACATCATCTGGGCATAATACGAGGGCGAGCCGTAGCTCGTCAGTGCGTCATAGCCAATCAGATCCGAGCTCCATTGCATCGAACGACCGTTTCCGGTCAATTGGCTCACATTGACGAGAAGCGGAGCATAGCAGGAGAGCAGAACAATGTCCGAATTACGTTCCATGCAGGTCATCCAGGCGCCGTCGCCGAGCGCTCCGGCCATGTTCGGCGTCGGCGAACCGACGCGCGTGGCCCATTCGCCGCTGAAGATCTTGGACAGATTCGTCCGCGAATACGTGTCGTATTTCAGGGACTGGGCCATCATTTCTTCCATGTTGCGATAGTAATGTTCATCCACCAGATCCGGGGTGCGGCTTTTAACCCACAGGCTTTGGGGTTGTTCATAACCAGCCGAGGAGATGACCTTCAGATGCGGATACTTCTTCTTGATGGCGTCGTAAAATTGCGCGAACCGCCCGTCGTAAGTGCCATTGCGGTCGGGGCCGCTGCGGTCGAACCAGTCTTCGTTTCCGACCTCCACATATTGCATCTTGAAAGGTTTGGGATGCCCGTCCTTCGCGCGCCGCGCGCCCCATTTCGTAGTATTGGCGTCGCCGATCAGATACTCGATTTCCTCGAGAGCTTCCTGAACGTAGGGTTCGAGTTGCGGACCCGCTCCGATGACGCCGCCGCGGCCGAGGCAGTACCCGGCAAAAACGCCGAGCAGAGGTTCCATGTCCAGATCCTCGCACCACTCAGCGAATTCGAGCAGCCCCAAGCCGTCGGTGGACCAGTAGCCCCAGGGGCTGGGATGGCCCGGGCGCTGTTCGACTGGCCCAATGGTTTCCTTCCAGTTGAAACGCTGATTGAACGCGTTGCCCTCAAGATAATTGCCGCCGGGGAATCGAAGGAACCTGGGCTTCATGGCCGCCAGCCATTCCATGATATCGGCGCGGTTGCCGTTCTCTCGATTCTTGTAAGTGGGCGGGAAGAGCGAGACATTTTGCAGCCACAGCGTTCCCGGGGTCTTGGTGGTGAGTTTGAAGACGTTTTCCTTGGAGGCGGGAACGTTCTCCGTCTTCAGCTTGGTCTCGAATCTCTTCCATTCGGCCGTCAGACCGGAGATCTCGGCACTGGCGAAAGTGGTCTGGCCATCGGCGCTTTCAAGGCTAACGGTCACCGGGCCGGTGAAACCGGCGGCGGCCTTCGCCAAGAATGATAAGCGATAGGTGGTCTGTGGCTTGACGGGAATACCCCAGTATCCGCCGTTGGCAACGCCGGCTGGAGACGCGGCGGAGGCTGACGAAGCGTCGAGCTTGAGGCTGACGTTCAAGAATTCGTTCAGGGGGCTATTCGTGTCGAGCACCATCGAAGCACCGCCGACGACAGTCCAGAACCTGGGCTGGGTGTCGGGTCGGAAGGTGACGGGAAGGTATTTCCCGGCCTCGTAAGTATCGGGCGTGACCCGCGGGACAACAGCGTCCGCCTTGAAGGAGCGGTTGCGAATAAGTTCCCCGTAGATGCCGCCCTCGTAGGCAAAGTTGATTTCCTCGGTCATCAGCCCGTAGAGCATGGGGCTGACCTTGCCGGTGACTTTGCCCGCGTCAATTTGCAGAACGGTGGGGCCCGTGGGCGTAGTTGGAGCAGGCGTGGTCTCGGCGGGAGTGGAAGGCGTGGTTGTGGCAGCCGCGGTCAGCTCGCGCTTGGCCACGATCTCCGTCTTGGCAAAGTCGCCGACCTCACGGGTGAACTTGATTTCGTTGCCGTCGGTCGAGAGCTTGCCGGTGTAACTGATGCGAATCTCGTTGTCCTGGAGACTCAACATCTCGACGAACGAAATCGCATTGCCGTCCACCTTACCTTCTTTGAGTTCGGCTTCCCGCTTCCGGTCCTCGACTTCGGAGTTGGCTTTCCCGGTCAAGCTCGCGCCGTCCTGCTTGAAGTTGAAGGCGTATTTCTGATGGCCGATCTGCGAGTCGAACTCGGATTTCCAAGTGCCGGTGACACCGGTCGCGAGGGGCTTCACGACAGGCTGGGCTGGTGCAGGCATTGTTGCGGCAGGCGGTGGTGCGATTGCCGCAGCCCCAGCCGTTCTCTGTGCGAGCGCAGGCGGAAGGGGTTGGTCTTCGAACAGCAGCGGGGCGAATTCGTGCAAGCTGCGCCGCCAGGTTTGCCATTCGTGACCGGTATTGGAGGACTCGTAGAAGACGCTCTTGAGGCCGGCTTGTTGCAGCGCTTCGACGTTGCGCTTGCCGGCGGCGCCGTTCTCGCGACTTCCGTAGCTGACGAAGACGACTTTGACCTTCTGCTTGAAGGCCGCCATGTCGGTGATGTTCGTGGGGGAGATGCTGCCGCCGCTGAAGATGCCGATATGGGAGAACTTATCGAGGTTGGCCAGGGTAATCGCTCGAGTCTGCATTCCGCCCATGGAAAGGCCGGCCAGGGCGCGATGGGGCTGATCAACGAGGGTGCGGAAGTTGGCGTCAATAAGGGGGATCAAGTCGTCGATGAGAACCCGCTCGAATGCGCTGAAGTTGAAGCCGCCAAAACCGCCGCGTCCGCCGGCCCCGCCAGCACCGCGAGCCGCTGGGCCCGTAGGAGCCGTCGCCCCGGCGGCAGCCGCGCCAGCGGGCGCTCCGCCTCGCCGGAGGCCGCCACTGCCAGCATTGCCACCACCGTTTTCCATCACGATGATGAACGGCTTGGTCTTTCCGTCGGCAATCAGGTTGTCCATGATCAGGTTGGCATAGCCTTGGTTGCCCCAACCGGTTTCATCTTCGCCCATGCCATGTTGCAGATAGAGCACCGGAAAGCGCTTGATAGGGTCCACATCATATTCGGGCGGGGTGTAAACGAAGCAGCGGCGAGTCCTGTCGCTGGTTTTGGAGAAGTAGAGGACCTCCCGCAGGTGGCCATGGGGCACATTCTTGAGAGCGTAGAAGTCCTGATCCTGGGCGGGGACTTCAAGGCCGCTGCCCCAGCGGTTGCCGCCGTAGAAGTACAAGCTGCCCGGGTCCGGAACCTGGGCGCCATCGATCACGAGTTGGTAGTAGTGGAACCCTTCGTCCTGGGGCCGGGTGACGCCGACCCAGGCGCCGTCGTCGCCTTTGGTCAGGGGGTACTTGCCACCACCCAGAAATTCGAACACGACGCTCTGGGCCTGTGGCGCAACGACGCGGGCGCGAACGCGTCTTTCCGAGTTGACCTGGGGATACTGTTTGCCGGGCTGATTCAGCGACGATGCCTTGAAATCCTCCGCCACTGGCTCGACGGTCTGAGCCAAGGTCGGAAGCCCCATCAGGAGTGCGAGACTGAGCCGTAAGTAGGCAGTGAAGAACGGGGAGCACACGCGCCCTCGCGTGTTCCGACCGGCGCCTCGCCGGTCGCAACCGGGGCGTGATTCAGACACCAAACAGTGACCAATGTCTGCGCTCCGGTGTGTTCGGCGAGGGCGCCGACCACAGCACGCGAGGGCGCGCGCGCTCCCCAGCGCAATTGAATACTTACGGCTTAGAATTGTAGTTTTCATGGAGTTCTTGGATTTGAGACGCAGTATAGATGGCTGTCCGTCCGAAGATAAATAGCTGAATTGACAAAAGCAGGCGAGGCGAAGACCGGTCCGTCCAACTGGTTTTCGGCCAGGATCGTCAACTCTCTGTTAGGTCGGAATACCACCGTCTTGCCTTCGCGACTGAAGCAGTAGATGCGCCCGTCCGCATAGACGGGAGAGGCGGCGAAGTTGCCACCGACTCGAACCTTGCCCAGGATCTCGCCGCTCAGGGCATCGACGCAGGCCACGAAACCATCATCGCTAAGGAGATAAAGCTCGCGACCCAGCAGCAGGGGTGAGGCCATGAATCCGATGGAATTCGGCAGTTTCCAGGCGACATGGGTTCCGGTGACATCGCCTTGCCCGTCCACCCGGACGGCCCAGAGCTGAGCCTTGCCACTGAAAACGCCCGTGCTGAGATAGACCAAGCCGGCCCCATGCACCGGACGAGGCGCCACGGTCTCTCCCTTCCCGTTGTCCGCGCGCCAGATCTCCTTGCCCGTCTCCGGTTCGTACGAGACAAACCACTGAGCTCCCGGCACGACCATCTGCACCTTGCCGGTTGCTTCGAACACCAACGGTGTGGAAAAGGACTTGCGGAATTCCCGGATGGGCGTCTTGAGCGGGGGACGGTCTCTCTTCCAGACAGTCTCGCCGGTTTGTTTGTTCAGGGCGGTGATATACTGCTGATCTCTTCCGTCCCGGACCAAGATGAGAAGGTTTTTGTAGAGAGCTGGCGAGCTGCCCGGCCCGTGGCGATGATCCAAGGGAAACTGGCGTTTCCAGAGGACTTCGCCGGAAATCGAGTCCAGGCACACGGTACCGAACGTGCCGAAATCGCAATATAGCCGCCCTGGTTCAACAACCGGAGTGGGAGTGGCATAGCTGTTGAGCAAGTTCACCGCGGTTGGATTGTCCACGGGAAACAATTCCGTGTGGTAGAGCTGCTTGCCCGTGGCGCGGTCCAGGCAGACCACTCCGATCACGACCCGCTCGGCCTGCTGCATCTGGTCCGGCCCTGCGGCAAAGGTCCGAACGTTGGTCTCCAGAGCCGTCGTGAGCCAGATTCGATCGCCAAGGAGAACGGGGGACGATCGCCCCCGGCCGGGCAGAGACCTTTTCCATTTCACATTCTGAGTCTGGCTCCAGGTTAGTGGGACATCCGTTGCTGAAGAAATGCCGTCGCCAGTCGGTCCGCGAAATTGAGGCCAGTCATCCGCCGATTGTGACTTGGCGCCAAACGGATCGTTCCCTCGCTCGGTCCGCGGTTTGGTCTGCTCCGCCTCAAGCAGGGTGGCCAGCTTGAGCACTCTGTTCGGGATCAGGGGTGTTTTTGCCCAAGACCTGAAGGTTGGCTCGGCAGCGGTTGTGGTCAGCCATCCCACGAATAGTCCAAGGATGGCAAGTTTCAATTTGAGTGCTGAGATCGGTTTCATGTTCTTTTCGGGAATAGCGGGAGGAACCGCTCCTGAGCAGCGGTCAAGTCATCAAACCGAGACTCTGTTTCTCCCGACATTCGTCAATTGGCGGTCTCTACCTATACTTCCGCCAAACTACGGATTTTGGACATCTTTTTTTTCCGCTGACAGAAGGGCCGGCGCGGCAGCAACTCTGATGGCAAGCCGACCGGCACGTTGGCCGGCGTCGCGGGAATCGGTTCGGTGCTGGACAGCTCCGCGAGCAGCGCGCCGGGCTGTTCGCCCAACAACACGCCGAGCCGATGAATCGCCTGCGTTAGCGTGGTCTCCAGCGTCGGCACTGTCGCCTCGGACGTAGCCAGGATCGCCTCCGATTGTTTCACATTCAATTCGCTCGACGTGACCGTCGTCCAGCTTGGCAATGCGGTCGGCAAAATTGAAAATCCGCGCGTCATGGGTAACAAAAATCAGAGCTCGCCCGTCGTGCAACGCAGCGTTGCGCAGAAGTTCCATGACGGACTGGCCCGTCTCATGGTCGAGCGCGCTGGTCGGCTCGTCGTTGACGATCAATTTCGGGTTAGGGGCCAGTGCACAAGCAATGGCGACGCGCGGCTTAACGGCTTTGGCGTGGCTCCATGCCCGTCACCCGACTGGGCTTCCCCGAACGGGCCACTTGGAGCTTGAAGAAACTTTCTTTTTCGAGATTCATGTCTTGGATGTGGAACAGCCGTCAGTCGGAGCCAACTTCGACAAAGTCCGCGAAGCCGCGGTGGCCATCCTATCGGCTTGTATCGGCTAGGCCGGATCGTTTCCGCCGAAGACCCCCCGGCACTCTTCTGCTGGATTACGGCAATAGTACTCAGAAACCGCACAAGGCTTGTTCTCCGCATCGGATGAGGAGAAGGTGGTCCGAGGCCGGATGAGGTGAACCGCGAAACACACGATCCACACGAA
>CAYHFE010000049.1:0-8664 GCA_964355375.1 uncultured Verrucomicrobiota bacterium | reverse complement strand
GCAACGAATGGAGCAGCCTGATGCAGGCGGTCTATCCGTGCGTTCCCGGCCACGAGATCGTGGGCCGCGTCACCAGGGTCGGTTCGGCCGTGACCAAGTTCCAGCCAGGCAGCCTTGCCGCCGTCGGCTGTCTCGTGGATGCCGACATGTCCTGCCCTCACTGTCGCGCGGGCAATGAGCAGTTCTAGGGAAGAAATCATGTCCGAAGTCACACAAATCCTGCACGAGATCCGGGGCGGCAAGCAGGATTGTGCCGAGCAGTTGCTTTCGCTCGTTTACACTGAGCTTAAGCGGATTGCGGCCCAGAAAATGGCGGCCGAAGCACCCGGAAATACGCTGCAACCTACGGCCCTGGTCCACGAAGCCTGGATGAGGCTGGTCGGAGATGGCGAAGCCCACTTCGAGAATCGAGCGCACTTTTTTTCGGCCGCGGCAGAAGCCATGCGACGCATCCTCGTGGACTCGGCTCGCCGGAAGAAAGCCTCAAAGCGCGGCAGTGGTGCGGCCCATCAGGAACTAGAGGAAGACTATTTCGTGCCGGATGCACGGTCTGAGGACCTGCTGGCGGTTGACGAAGCGCTCGACATACTGGCCAGGGAGGACCCCGTCGCGGCGAATCTGGTCAAGTTGCGTTATTTTTTCGGGATGAACATGAATGAGGCGGCGGCGACGATGGGTGTGCCGTTGCGAGCCGCCGGACGCACCTGGGCTTATGCACGGGCCTGGTTGAGACGGCAGATTGGGAAGCAGCGTTCGAAGCCTGAACGAACGTAAGAAAGTTGGCAGAGTCTTCTCCGTTTTTCCGCATGTCACGCTGGACAAACGCTGGAAAGCGCCCAAATGACCCGCGAACGCGAAATCTTTCTCGAAGCTCTGGAGCAGCCTTCAACGGAGGCGCGGGCCGCTTTTGTTGAGCGCGCCACCGCCGACGATCCGAAGCTCAGGGAGACTGTTGAGGCTCTGCTCGCGAACGATGTACCGGACACTTTTCTTGAACAGGGCGCTGCCAGCCTTCTCCGGGAGTCCATGGAAGTCGCAGGCAAGCTCACGGTCCGTGAAGAGCAGATTGGCGACTTCATCGGCCGCTACAGACTTCTGGAGAAGATCGGCGAGGGGGGCTTCGGCGTCGTTTATCGGGCTGAGCAGAACGAACCGGTTCGGCGCTATGTGGCGCTCAAGGTGATCAAGCTGGGCATGGACACTAAGAGCATTGTCGCCCGGTTTGAAGCGGAGCGTCAGGCACTCGCGCTCATGGACCATCCGAGCATTGCGCGGGTGCTGGACGGCGGCGCGACCATGACGGGCCGCCCGTTCTTTGTGATGGAGTTGGTTCGCGGAGTCCGAATCACGGATTATTGCGAAGCGAATCAGCTCTCGCTTCGCGAACGCCTTGCTCTATTCATTCAACTTTGCCACGCCATCCAGCACGCTCACCAAAAAGGGGTCATTCACCGTGACTTGAAGCCCTCGAATGTTCTCGTCACCCTTCAGGATGGAAAGCCGGCACCGAAGGTGATCGATTTTGGCATCGCGAAAGCGATTGAGGAACCCCTCGCCGGGAAGACCGTCTTGACGAACTTCCATGCGTTCATCGGGACACCCGCTTACACCAGTCCCGAACAAGCCGAGATGACCGGATCGGATGTGGATACCCGGAGCGACATCTATTCGCTGGGTGTCCTGCTCTATGAACTGCTCACCGGGGTGACACCCTTCGATGCCAAGGAATTGACCCAATCCGGCCTGGATGGAATGCGGCGCATGATCAATGAGGTCGAGCCGCCCACACCTTCAACACGGTTGCGAAGACTCCTCGCCGGCCAACCGACCAGGCGCGAAACCGTGCGAGTGGACAGGGACCTGGATTGGATTGTAATGAAGTGTCTCGAGAAGGATCGCACTCGCCGCTACTCGACCGCGCAGGAACTTGCCGCCGACCTCCAGCGCTATTTAAGCCAGGAGCCCGTTTTGGCCCGGCCGCAGAGTACTGGGTATCGCTTGCGCAAAGCACTTCGGCGGCATCGGGCCGCGGTTGCGGCGGTGGCCGCAATTCTCATGGTCGTCGTCGCCGGCATCACCGCCAGTGTTCGACAGGCGTGGCGGGCCACGCGCGCGGAGCGCACCGCGGAACTGGGCCGTAAAAACGAGGAATGGCTCCGCCTCAAAGCGGAACGGGAACGAGAACGTGCCCTCGAAAGCCAGGGGAGAGCGGAGCTCAACGAATACGTCGCCAACATCAATCTCGCCCATAAATCGATCCTCGCCGGAAATCTGGCGCGCGCGACGGATCTTTTGGCCAAACACCGCGCCAACGGCCTTCAGCGATTTGAATGGCGATACCTCTGGCATGCCGCGCAAGGGGATCCTCACCGGCTTTTCGCGCAGGAGTCCTCCAGTGTTCTTGCTTTGGCGAACTCGGCCGAATGGCTGGTGGTCGGGTTGCGGGACTCCGTTCGCATCTACGATTCGAAATCCGGCCGCCTCGTGAAAACCCTGGCCAAGCCGGGCTCCTCCATTGCGTTGTCAACGAATGGCCTGCTCGCGACGGCGAGCGCGAGCACCGTCCGGGTCTGGCGGACGACGGATTGGGCGGAGGCCTTCTCTCTCCCCAATGCCAAAGCTCCGGTTGCGTTCTCGCCGGACGGACGACTCCTGGCAGCAAACTCGTTCGAGGGGGTGCGCATTTATAGCAGTGCCGACGGAAAGCTCATGGCTGAAATCCCAAAGAGCACACCACCATTTGCCTTCAGTCCTCAGGGCAATGTAATCGCGGTCGATACGAGCAAGGGGATTGTTCTTTGGGATGTGGCCACGGCGAAACCATCGCGAATCCTTGATAGTTCGGAGGGAGTCATCGCGAATGGGTGGATGCGGGATAAAAATGCTCTGGTGTTTTCTCCGGATGGACATTCCATCGTCGCCCCCCGGAATACGCTGCGGGACGGCACCATTTTCGTTCTCGACCGGTGGACGCCCGCGACCGGTGAGAAAGCGGTCAGCATGCCCGTTCATCGCCCAGTGGCTGAACACTCCGGCGCGATCTCCAGTGTTGCGTTTGCTCCCGGCGGGCAGCTTCTGGCGACCGGGAGCCTGGATCACTCCATCCGGTTATGGGACGTCAGCACCGGGCGGCGCGTTGAAACTCTGCACGGGAATCCTTCGGAGGTTTGGGCATTGGCTTTTTCGGCCGATGGACAGGACATCATCAGCGGCGCCAAAGACGGGACCGTTCGGCTCTGGCCAACCAACGCTGCCGCCAAGGAGCGATTCTACGAAGGCCGTTGGACCCCGCTCAAGTTTTCCAAAGACGGACAGGTGCTTGCGGTAATCAATGACCAATCCCAGTTCGTCCTGCTGAACCTCAAAACGGGCGAGCCTGAGGACCAGGTTCAACTGAGCAGACGCCAACCGGCTCAGCTCCCATTTTGGTCCGGCGCTCTCAGCGACGATTTACGCGTGTTGGTGGAACCCTTGCCCGAAGGCGGACTTCGCGTTTGGGACCTGCCAGTCGGGAAATCGATGGATGTCGGCAGCCGCGAGATGCGCAAACCCTGGACGGCAATCTCTCCGGACGGATCAATACTCCTGGCGGGAGGAGAGCGAGATTCCGCGCTCTGGTGGAATCTCCGAGACCTTTCGGAGGCGCCAGTGCGTCTCGAAGCCAAAGGCGCGCTTTTCTCTCGCAATGGCGCGGTCTTAGTGACTCTTCACGACGGAGCTTTCAAGAGATGGGATCCGAAAGCGCGGTCGCTCAAAGCGGAATTCACGGTGGAGGCCGACCTCAGTTTTGGGACTCCACTGACACTCTCCGATGACGGCAACATTCTGGCCGCAGGATCCAATGCCATTCGAGAGACCGAAAACGCCATTCGCTTGTGGAACACCCGCAGCGGAAAACTCCTCGGTGTCTGCCAAGGGCATACTCAGGGAGTCCGGTGGCTGGCTTTCGCTCCCGATGCCGAAACACTCGCGTCAGTCAGTGACGACAGTACCTTTCGCTTTTGGAATGTTCGCACTCAACAGGAACTCCTCTCGATCCAGCGCATCGCGGATCCAATTCGCGAGATCCTCTTCTCTCCAGACGGAAACTGGCTCGCATTTAAAACGACGAGTGGCCTCCGGTTGCTGGACGGCTCCCACCCGGCGGATCCACCAGGAGGTATCGAACAGAAACATATCTCCACCAGATAACCAGACAACGATTCATCAATTTTGTGACAACGATCAGACGCCATTGCGCAGGAGTTTTTCGAAAAGGAATGATCGTCAAGATCGGTTCCACATTGCTGGTGCTCGCCGGTTTGGCGCCCTTCTCACTCATTTCGCAGGACTGGCCGATGTTGGGCGGCACAGCGCAACGCAACATGGCCTCCGCCATGACGAACCTCCCCGAGTTTTGGGATGTCAAGAGCGGCAAAAACATCAAATGGAAAGCGCAGATCGGTTCGACGTCATTTGGAAACCCGGTAGTCGCCGATGGAAAGATCTTCCTCGGTACTAACAATGGCAATCCCAGGAACCCCGGTATCCAGGGCGATCGGGGTGTGCTCATGTGCTTCCGAGAGTCCGATGGCAAGTTCCTCTGGCAGGCCGTCACGGACAAACTGGCTTCCGGACCGCAAAACGACTTCCCTGAGCAGGGCGTCTGCTCCTCCCCGGCGGTGGATGGAAAGCGCCTTTACTACGTGAGCAACCGCGGAGAGTTGGTTTGCCTGGACACGGAAGGGTTCCTGGACGGCAAGAACGATGGTCCTTTCCAGGACGAGGCCGAAAAAGGACCGAGCGGTGCCGACATCGTCTGGAAACTCGATATGATGAAGGAACTGGGCGTTTATCAGCGCAACATGGCGAATTCGTCTCCGGTCATCTGGGAAGACCTGGTCTTTGTGGAGACATCCAACGGCCGGAGTGATGACAAGGTTCCCTCTCCGAAAGCACCCAGCTTTCTCGCCGTCAACAAGAACACCGGCAAAGTCGTTTGGCAGGACAACTCTCCGGGTGACGGCATCCTGCGGGGCCAGTGGTCGTCTCCGGCTCTTGGTCTGGTCGATGGAGTGCAGCAGGCCTTCTTCGCGGGCGGAGACGGATGGCTGTACGGCTTCAATGCCCGGACGGGAGAGAGACTCTGGAGATTTGATCTGAACCCCAAGAACATCGCGCCGGAGGATCGCAATTACGGAATCTCCACGCCTGTTTTCATCGAAGGCAAGGTGCTCATGAGTGCGGGGCAAGATCCCGACAACGGCAGCGGGCGCGGAGCCGCGTACAGTATCAATCCGGTAAAACGGGGCGATATCACCGAATCCGGCAAAGTGTGGCAGTACGAGAAGATCAACCGTTCTATTTCGACAGCGGCCGTTGGCAACGGGTTGGCTTTCCTGTCCGACTTGGATGGCATACTGCACTGCCTCGATGTCCAGTCCGGAAAGCCCTATTGGACTTTCGACCTCAAATCTCCGGTCTGGGGATCTCCGTTGCTGGCGGATGGCAAGGTTTACCTGGGCGATGCCGATGGGGACCTTGCAGTTTTCAGAGCAAATTTGAAGATGGAGCAGCCGTCCGTGATCGACATGGCGGATTCAGTTTACAGCACGCCGGTGCCGGCCAACGGCGTGCTGTTTGTGATGACGAGAACCCAGTTGTATGCCATCACCACACCCAAGAGTGATCCCGGCAAGTAACAAGAGAAAGGCAGTCACGATGAGCACTAAAGCTAAATTCATAACGATGTTCTGCGCGCCGCTGATCGCGGTGAGCGCATTTTCCGCAGATTGGCCACAATATTTTGGGCCGAGCCGTAACAGTACATCCACCGAGAAGGGGCTACTGCGAACCTGGCCCAGTGACGGTCCAAAGGTGCTCTGGACTGCCCCCCTCGGCATCGGCTTTGGCGGCCCCGCCGTAAGCGCTGGCAAGGTTTATCTACTCGATCGCGACGACAAGGTCGGCGACACGTTACGGGTTTACGATTTTTCCAGCGGCAAGGAACTCTGGAACTTCGCCTATGCCGGTCCGGGCAAAGTAGAGTTTCCCGGATCCCGGTCCACCCCAACGGTGGATGGCGAGCGTGTTTACTCCGTGGGTATGCTGGGAGATCTGTACTGCTTCAGCACTCCGACCCAGAAGCCTGTCTGGCATAAGAACATCTGGACAGATTTCGGCGGCGGCAGCGGCGTCCCCGCCAGCCCGTTCGCGCCCCCCGCAGCGGGTGGCCAATTGCCGATATGGGGAATCGTTCAGAGCCCGCTGATTTACCGCAATCTTCTGATCGTAGCCTCGCAGGCGCCCCAAGCGGGTGTAGTCGCGTACGACAAAGCGACCGGTGATATCAAATGGAAAACAGCTTCGCTCACCGGCATGACCTCGCAGTCCTCTCCGCTCAACAGCGGGATCTCGTACGTCACTCCCTCCTTGGTTAAAGTCGGCGCGGAAGATCAACTCGTCATGATAACCGCTGCACCGGGATTTGGCCGCGCCTCAAGCGGCGGAAAGGTCATCGGTATTGACCCATTGGCCGGGAAAATCCTGTGGACCTACACCAACTTTAACTGCTGGATCCCGGTCGCTCACGCCGTGGACGCGGGCGAAGGACGGATGCTCTTGGCCGGCGGGTATAACGCAGGGTCCGCCATGATTCAGGTGGCCAAGAAGGCGGACGGAACCTATGGGGTTACCGAGTTGTTCAAGAAGCCGGACTTCGGGTCTCATACCCAACCGCCGATTCTGTATAAGGACCATTTCTACGTGCAGTACACGACCAACGAACGGAGGGACGGACTGGTGTGCATGAGCATGAGCGGCGAGGTCAAGTGGAAGACCGGACAGAATCCGGCGTTCACCAAAGGCGGAGCCATCCTCGCCGACGGTCTGATCCTCGCCACCGACGGCAGCAAGAAGCTGTATCTCATCGAACCCGATCCGGCGGGATTCAAACCGCTGGCCAGCGCCGAGTTGATGGACGCCGGTAACAACTGGGCTCCCATAGCGTTGTCAGACGGCAAACTGCTGATACGCGACCAAAAGAAGTTGATCGTCGTTCAGGTCGGTCAATAAGGGCAATAATCACTTGAAAGGACTTATGATTAGAACAAAAACTCCCATTGCCCTGCTAGCCGCAGGATTCTTACTATCCACTGCCTTGGCCGAAGATTGGCCCCAATGGCAGGGCCCTGGCCGAAACGCCATCTCCAAAGAAACCGGACTCCTGAAAGAATGGCCAAAAGATGGCCCGCCCCTGGCCTGGAAAATCACCGGGCTTGGCGGTGGCGACAGCGCCCCTTCCATCGCCGCCGGGCGGATTTACGGCATGGCCAATCGCGGCGAGGACGAGATTGTCTGGGCCCTGTCCGAGGCGGACGGCAAAGATGTCTGGGTGTCTCGCCTTGGACCGGCTGTCAGCCAGCGAATGCCGCAGGGCAAAGAGGGGCCTGGTTGTACGCCGACCGTTGACGGCGACCGCCTTTATGTCGAGGGCCTGGGCGGCGATGTGTCCTGCTTGCAGGTCAGCGACGGCAAAGTGCTTTGGCAACGCAGTCTCACGCGCGATTTTGGCGGTCGCGTGCCCACGTGGAGTTTCCGGGAATCGCCTTTGGTGGATGGCGACAAGGTCATCTGCACCCCGGGAGCTCAAGACGCGATGCTGGTGGCGCTCGACAAGCTGACCGGCACGACGATCTGGAAAAGCGCGGTACCCGCCAGCCCCGGTGGGGAAGGAGGCGCTCCCGCCGGTCCTGGCCGCGGTCCTGGCGGTGGACGCGGAGGGTTTGGCGCCGGTGGAGCGGCCTACTCTTCGGTCATTGCCATCGATTTCGAAGGGCAGCGCCAGTACGTCCAACTCACCGCGAAGGGACTCATTGGGGTTGCGACTGCCGATGGCAAATTCCTCTGGCGGTATGACCGTCCCGCCAACGGCATGGGCATCAACTGTTCGACGCCGCTCTACCATGAGGGCCGCGTGTTCGCCGCCTCGGCCTATGGTGCGGGCGGTGGCATGGTCAGGCTGAGCAAGGATGGCAACGGGGGCGTCAAGGCGGAGGAAGTCTGGTTCTCAAAGAACATGGAAAACCATCACGGCGGCGTGGTTCTCGTCGATGGCAGCCTTTACGGCGCCAATGGCGGTAATGGGGGTGGTTATCCGGTCTGTCTCGATTTCCAGACGGGCAACGTCCTGTGGAACGAGCGTGATGCCGACAAGCGCCGGGTGCGGAAAGGCTCCGTCACCGTCGCGGACCGGCGACTCTACTATCGCACCGAAGAGGGCTCCGTGCTCCTTATTGAGCCCAGCGCGAAGGAGTACCTGGAACGCGGCCGCTTCGAACAACCCGACCGGACTAAACTGCCAGCCTGGGCCCACCCGGTCGTGGCCAACGGCCAACTCTACATTCGGGATCAAGACACGCTGTTCTGTTTCAACATCAGAGCGAAGTAAGAACGTCATGATTCCCAAACTGCTCACGATTGCGGTTGCCCTCCTGTCTCTGATCTCAAACCGGACGGTAGCGCAGCTGAATTCAGTCCATTAAAACCATGACAGATCGATTCCGCCTCCCCATCGCATGGGCACAGCGGCTGGCCGAATTCCAAATACCGCTTCCCGCGCTGCTCCGTCGGGCCGGATTGCCGGAAGGCTTCTTCCAGCAGGAGAAAACTTTTCATGGATTCTAG
>CAYHFE010000048.1:0-23409 GCA_964355375.1 uncultured Verrucomicrobiota bacterium | reverse complement strand
CGACAGAACAATCAGGGTTCGACGGAGTCTCACCCCACCCCGGTTCATGGGTAGGTCGATGGAGCCCAGCTTCTGCCTTGCTATTCGAGCGGTTCCTCCCCACCTTCGGCCCATGCAATCGCACGAAGTCTTGCGCGAAGTCATTCAGAAGGGGAACGCCAAGGAAATCGCCTCGGAGATGGGGCTATCGCTCTCCCTGATCTACAAATGGGCTGAGCCAGCCGAGGCCGGCAGCGGCACCGCCAATCCGCTCGACCGGATTGAAGCGCTCATTCGCTGCACCCGTGATCCGCAGCTCGTGCAATGGATTTGTGAACGGGGCGGTGGCTTCTTCATCAAGAATCCGAAAGGCCAGTGGCCGCATCCGGATTATCTGGTTCCCGCGACCAACCAGATTGTGCAGGAGTTTGCCGATTTGCTATCCGTCATCGCCACCGCCGCCATTGACAGTGCAATCTCCAAACAAGAGTCGAAGACGATCCGGGCGCGGTGGGAGGAGTTGAAATCCGTCACCGAAGGATTCGTTCGCTGCTGTGAAGAGGGCAATTTCTCGCCGCTGAAAAAGGAACTGGCCATTGTGGAGAAGGGTTGACGGCGTTCAGCCGGCAAACGCTTTCCGGAGCATTTCGAGGCTCTTGGGTACGGCGACGTCCGCATTCTCTTTTCCCTCGAATTCCAGCGAGACGTACCCGTGGTAATTGACCTCGTCCAGGATTTGAGCCACTCGACGGTAATCCAGATCCAAGGTGTACCATTCGCCTCCGCCCGAATACGTCTTGGCTTGGACGAAGACCGTTTTGGGCGCGATCATCCTTAACTTCGGGTAAGGTTCTTCGAGGAAATTCCCCGTGTCCATGAGCGCCCCGAGCCAGGGGGACTGAATGCTATTCAAGATGCGGAGCAAGCCTTCTGGGGTGCGAGCCAATCCCCAGTGGTTCTCGAGGGCCAGAATCACGCCGCACTCCTCGGCCTTGGCCAGGCAGCGTTGAATGCCGTCAATGCACCACTTGAAACCCTCTTCCTCGGTGTGGCCGGGAAGAACGGCTTCGACTCCGCGCTGCGCCATGAGGGTGTCAAAATCGACCGTGTTCCAACGGCCCGTGTTGATGCGAATGGAGGGCGCGCCGAGCTCGGAGGCGATTTCGAGGCACTTCTTCGTATGCTCGACGTTTTGATCGATTTCCGCCGGTTTCGGGCTGACGAAGCTTTGGTGAGTCGAGAGACAGATGAGGTCGATGCCATTGATGAAGGCGTGGCGTTTGAGCTTGCGCAGATACGCCCGGCCCGCGGCGTCGAGTGGCGCTTTTTCCGGAATGTCCATCTGCCGGTGGAGAATATCGACCCCTTCCACGCCAAGTTGGCTGGCTTGGTCGATGACCGTTTCGATCGAGACCTTGGGCGGGCGAAAATGCCAGTAGGAGTAGCTCGAGAGACCGAGTTTGAGCCGCCGCCGGTTGGAAGCCGGCGGGGTTGAGTCCGCTGCGTTCAGGGACAGGGAAGTCGCACCGAGGACGGCAGCTTCGAAGAAAGTTCTGCGTGTCAATTTCATAGGATCTGGCCGAGAGCATGAACTCCGCCCGGGCAATTCGCAATCAAAAGGGTGAGAAGCCAGCCATTCTCATTTAGGCAGGTCTGTCGTCCTGGCTTGAGCCGGTCGCCCTGTGAAAACCGGCTCAAGCCGGGACGACATACGTCGAACGGACCGTGTCCTGAGCCAAAATGAGCATTGCTGCGAGGGGGCAGAAAGTGGCCCAAACGTCCGGCCAACCGGGAAAACGGCTTGCCCCGATCGAAGGCCTTCCGGCATGGTACGGTGCATCATGAAAATGTTTTTACTCTTCTTCGGTTTGGCATTGGTTTCCTCCCCGATCGCTAATTTGGTCGTCGTCGCAGAAGTCGTCGAGTCCGACCTGTGCGTGTTTGGAGGAACTGCGGGCGGGATTGTCGCCGCTGTGCAGGCGGTGCGATTGGGCAAGACGGTCGTCGTGGCCGAGGTGGGCGGTCACTTGGGCGGTCTGACCTCGGGTGGTTTGGGAGCCACGGACATCGGGAACAAGGCAGCCATCGGGGGACTGTCGCGCGAGTTTTATCGGCGGCTCGGCCGGCATTACGGCAAGGACGAGCAATGGACGTTCGAGCCGCACGTCGCCGAGGATCTTCTCTTCGAGATGATCAACGAGGCGAAGGTGCCGGTGTTCTTTCAGCAGCGGTTGGCGACGGTGAAAAAGGAAGGAGCCCGCATCCGGGAGATTACCATGGAAGGGGGCAAGATCTTTCGCGCGAAGATCTTCATTGATGCCACTTACGAAGGCGACTTGATGGCCAAGGCTCGAGTCTCTTACCACGTTGGTCGCGAGGCCAACTCAACGTATCAAGAGACGCTCAATGGCATCCGCGCCGAAACTCCGCAACACCAGTTTGTCGTGGCGGTCGATCCCTACCTCAAGCCGGGCCACGCCGCGAGCGGGTTGCTGCCCTTCATTCAGTCGGGCGATGGCGGAGTGCCGGGTGAGGGCGATGCTCGCGTTCAGACCTACAATTACCGCTTGTGTTTCACGACCAACGCCGCGCAACGATTGCCGCTGCTCAAGCCCGCCAAATACGATCCCGCGACCTATGAACTCTTGGGCCGGTATGTGGAGGCGCTGGTGGCCGCCGGAAGAAAACCCAAACTCAGCGACTTCTGGCATCCCATCTGGCTGCCCAACGGCAAGACCGACATCAACAACAACGGCGGTTTCTCCACCGATGCCATCGGGATGAATTACGAGTACCCGGAAGCGAGTTATGCCCAGCGGACGCAAATTGCCCGGGCGCATGAGGACTACACCCGCGGTTTCATCCATTTCCTCGCCACCAGTCCCCGGGTGCCCCAGAATATCCGCGACGAGATGCAGCGGTGGGGGCCGGTCCAGGACGAGTTTCTCGATACGGGCGGCTGGCCGCATCAGCTCTACGTTCGCGAGGCCCGGCGAATGATCTCCGACTACGTCATGACGGAACACAACTGCCGTGGTCAGGTCACACCCGAGGATTCAGTCGGTCTCGGCGCCTACAACATGGACTCACACAATGGCCAGCGGATTGTGAAGAGCGGAAGCGCCCACAACGAAGGCGATGTTCAGGTGCCGGTCAAGCCGTATCCCATCTCCTATCGTTCGATCTCGCCCCGACGAGGCGAATGCGAAAACCTCTTCGTGCCGATCTGTCTGGCGGCGAGCCATATCGCCTACGGCTCGATCCGCATGGAACCGGTCTTCATGATCCTCGGCCAATCCGCCGCCACCGCCGCCTCTCTGGCCATCGATGAGAACATCCCGGTCCAAAACGTGAACTATCGGACCTTGCGCGCCCGACTTCTGGCGGACAGACAGGTTCTGGAGTGGAAGCCGTAACTCTAAACTCCCGACGAACTGAAACCGCCCCGTTTTCCGGTGGGCGGGCGCGTTCGAAGCGAGTTCAAGCCAACGCAGTCCACTGACAAATGCGCGGCCTATTTCGATTGGCAGAATCCTGTGGCAAGCTGGCCTGCGCCTGCTTGGTCATGATTTTAGAGCCCGACGAGGCCTGGGCGGCCCAGCAGTTTGTTGTTCGCACGTGGCAAACGGAGGATGGCTTGCCCCAGCACAGCGGAACCGCTGTCACCCAGACGGCGGACGGCTATCTTTGGGTCGGCACATTCAACGGCTTGGCGCGTTTCAACGGCGTGGAGTTCACTCGTTTTACGGTGGGCAATACCAAGGAAATTCCCAACGACGACATCAATGTCTTGTACGAAGATCGATCCGGCCGTCTTTGGATTGGCACCTCCGCTGGGCTAGTCTGCTATGACCAAGGCCAATTCACTCACTGGAGCTCGCCCGAGAAACTGAGACGCGCCAGCGTGCGCAGCCTGGTTGAGCGGCCGGATGGAACGGTCTTTGTGGCGACGGACCGCGGTGTGTGGAAGATCGCCGCAGAGCAAACGATGGAGCTCACCATTCCAGGCGCGCAATGGCCAACGAGTCGAAGCCATGTCGTCTGTGATCGCGCAGGCGTCGTCTGGGTAGCGCATGCCCAACGCCTTTTCCGGCTGAATGAAGACGGGTTGCAGCCGCAGGTTCGGTTCGATGCCCCGATCTCGGCGCTGACGATCGGATCGGACGGCACCTTCTGGTGTGGGTTTGAGGAAAAAGTGATGCTTTGGAAACCAGGAGGATCTCCCGGTCAGGCGGCGTTTGATGTCAGGTTTGTTCGAGCTCTTCGCGAGACGCGCGATGGAGATTGGTGGATTGCGACATCGGGAAACGGTTTGCACCATTGGCACCACGGCAAGATCGCGGAGGTGCCAACGGTCCGAGGGGTAAGAAACATGACGATTTACGATTTCGCAGAGGATCGCGAAGGCAATCTTTGGGCCGGGGCCGGTCGAGGTGGAATTAGCCGCCTCAACCCGGCGATTTTCGAGACCTTCAATCCCGCGGCCGGCTCGATCGACTTGGACGTGATCTCTATTGTCGAGGATCACGCCGGGCGCCTCTGGTTGGGGACGTTTGATGGCGGGCTCTGGGTCGGCGAGAAGGCAGATTGGCAGCGATTCACGAGCTCGGGCCTCTTGGCGACCAATGCCAACGTGCTCACACTCTGCCAAACCCGAGACCACACGCTCTGGATTGGCCGGCAAGATCTTCCGCTCCGGCGGGTGAGGAATGGACTGATGGAGGTCGAGTCGCGCAGCCAAGTGAATGGAGCCCGCGTTTTGTATGAAGATTCGAAGGGCCGCCTTTGGGTGGGAACGAGGTACGAGGGTGTGGAGTGCTTGCAGGCGGATCGGACTGACCGTTGGAGCATGACCAACGGGCTCTCGGACAATCTTATCACCGCGATCACTCAAGATGCGACCGGCGCTATCTGGATTGGCACAGGCAACGGATTGAATCGACTCGTTTCCCGTCGAGGCCCGAACGAGCCAAGAGAGTCCACGGTTCAGAGTTCAAAGTCTGGGATCTTACTACCGACCGGAACGACGACGCCCACGAACGAGCCGACGATTGCGGGAAGGCCGGAGGTGAACGTCGAGCGTTTTTTTGTGCAGGACGGTCTGGGCCTTGACCGAATCCATTCGCTCTTGGTCGATTCCGACGGCACCCTCTGGATCGGGACCGCCGGAGGAGGCTTGACGCGGTATCGTGATGGTCGATTCGTCACGGTGACCAGCCGCCAGGGCCTCCAGAGCGACGTGGTGGCGCAGATTCTGGAAGACGGCGCCGGGAGTCTTTGGATCGCATCCACTGCCGGGATATTCCAGATGGACAAGCGAGTCCTCCATGACGTGCTGGACGGGCGGGAGCGCTTTGTCCGCTGCCTGGCCTACGGAAAGAAAGATGGAATGCGGATTGCCGGATATCCCGGCGGGTTTCAACCCACCTGCGTGCGGACGCGCGACGGACGTCTGTGGTTCTGCACCAACGGAGGGGTGACGGTCGTGGATCCTCAGAGCATCCATCACACGAGCCTGCCGCCGCCGGTGCATGTGGAGAAATTGCTCGTGGACGGCGTCGAAGTCCGGCGAGACAGACAGGATGCACGGGCGCTGGCTTCCGCGATGCCGACCGGCTGGGAGGGGAAATCTCAAACTTCAAATTTGAAATTTGAAATGCCACCAGGCGCCACCCGTCTGGAATTCCACTGCGCGGCTCTGAGCTTCACTGCGCCCGAACAGATTCAATACAAGTTCTGGCTGGAAGGCTACGAGAAGGCGTGGCGGGACGTGGGCGCTCGGCGAGTGGCTTATTACACCGGCCTTGCACCGGGCCGATATCGGTTTCATGTGAAAGCGGCCACCGCCGACGGCGTCTGGAACGAGAACGCGGCGCAGTTGGCTTTCAGCATCCGGCCGTTCGTTTGGCAGAGCCTCTGGTTTCGCATCGCGGTCGCCCTGGCCTCTCTCTGCGGGGTGGGTGCCATCATCCTCACGCGAGTCCATCGACTGAAACGGATGCACGCGCTGCAGACAGCTTTCTCGCGCCGATTACTCGAATCGCAGGAGGCCGAGCGCAAGCGAATCGCCTCTGAGTTGCACGACGGCTTGGGCCAAAGCTTGATGATTCTCAAAAACCGGGCGGAACTGGCCAGGCAGGGCGCGGCTCATCCCGCTCTGCTGGAGGAGCAGTTGCGAGAGATCACCGCCGGGGCGACCCGGGCGATCGAAGAAATCCGCGCGACGGTGCGCGCGCTCCGCCCGGCCGAATTGGATCGCCTCGGCTTCACCCTCGCCGTCGAGGCGATGGTCGAGCAAGTCCAGGCTGCAACGGGGCTGGAGTTCTTGACCGATCTGGATCCGATCGATTCATCCATCCCGCGGACCACTCAAGTGGGCCTTTACCGCATCCTCCAGGAAGCGATCAATAACACGGTCCGGCATGCCCGGGCGAAAACCGTCGTGCTGGAAGTCAAGAAAAGCGCGGCCGGAATTCGCATTCGTTGCCAGGACAATGGTTGCGGGTTCGATCCGGCGCGGCGGCCCCATTCGGAAGGATTGGGCCTGGCGGGCATCTGTGAGCGGGCCACGATGATTGGCGCCAAAGTTCACCTGCAAACGGCGCCGGGCCGAGGCGTCTGTCTGCTGCTGGAAGTGCCGATCAAGTCTGCGCCCCATGAAGCCTAAGCAGCTCGTTTTCATTGTGGACGATCACCCCATCTTCCGCCGTGGGCTCAAGGATGTCCTCGAGTCTGATCCGGAGCTGAGGGTTGTGGGAGAGGCCAGCGACGGTGAGCACGCGCTCGAACAAATCAGGCTTCAGCGACCCGAGGCAGCCGTCGTGGATATTGGCTTGCCCGGGTTGGGCGGGTTGGAACTGGCTCGGGCGTTGGTGGCTCTGTCGCCTCCGATCGCGGTGGTTATCCTGACCATGCACCACGAGGAGAAAGTGGTGAACGCCGCGCTGGATCTGGGCGTGAAAGGCTACGTCGTCAAAGAGAACGCCAGCAGTGAGATCGTCAACGCCATCCATGCGGTCATCGCCGGCGAAATCTATCTGAGCCCGAGCATCTCCGGTTACCTGGTGCGGCGAGCGGATCGGGCCCGGTCTCTCCGGCACGAGGTGACGGGACTGGCCACATTGACCCCGATGGAGCGAATGGTGCTCCGCCTGGTGGCCCAGAATCTGAGCAGCCGCGAAATTGCCAATCGGCTTTTCCTCAGCCCAAGAACGGTGGAAACCCACCGGGCCAATATCTGCGGCAAACTGGACCTGCACGGTTTGAATCGGCTCTTGCAGTTCGCTCTCGAACATAAAACTCAACTGTGAGGTGCTCCATCCCGGCTGAGAGCCCGATGCAAGAGTAGGAGGCGACGTGAGGAGACTCACCTTTTTTCGGAGTTCAAGCCGCCGGATGTCATCGAAAGTCAGAGTCTCGTTACCTCGAGCTGGATTTCAAAGCCAGGGGGAAGGCGAAACGTCTCTTGTTGTTGCTCCGGTGAGAGCGGCTCGGTCGTGCGCAGGTTCTCCGCAAATGGGTCCGCCGCCGAGCCGGAACGCGGCCGTGACAACAACGCGATCAAGCCCAACAGCCCGCCCGCGATCCGGCCTTTTGGTCAGCCGCGCGTGTCGGAAAAAAAGCGCGGCTGGTGCATCCCGAAGTTGTCGGTGCCATCGCTGCTCCTGTCGGACCGCGGTTTGTCCCAAGCCGCAGCGCCCTGGCCGCGTCCGTCGTCTTGGATTCTCTCCTCCGCCCCCTCCCGCCCGACGGCTGCGGGCTGGGACAGCCCGAGGTCCGCAGGGACGGCATTCAAAGCCACCGCCAACTTCGGGATACACGGAAGCGCCGAAGACAAGCCGACAAACTCTTGACGGTTTCGGGCTGGTCAGCGCAGAGTCTGGGCACGATCCTAAATTAGCCGATTTGTCCCCGGACTAAAATCCTAGGCCTCCTTGCCAAAAATCCACCATTCCTATGAGAAAGCACGATCCAACAGTAGCGAGGTTCTCTCGAGTAGCTGCCCTGGCTCTTTTGGTTTTGACGGTTTCAAGCTCCGCTCAAGAGAGACTCCCGGTGCGTCAGCCGGGCGACGATGTGAACAGTGCGAGGGTTCGTCAGAAACCTGGCTTGCAGCCAAATGAGAATCTGCTCTTCAACGGCTGGGGTCTCACCCCCGCCGGAGAGCAGCTTTCGGTCAGTGATATGGCGCTCAAATTGATCATCTCTCCGGACAAAAAAACGCTTGTCGCAGTCAGCGGCGGTTTCAGCAGTCATGGCCTCACGATCCTCGATCTCGCGACCAAGCGCGTTTCCCATTTCTTTCCGCTCGCTGAATCGTGGAATGGATTAACTTTCAGCAAAGAGGGTCGTCGGATCATGGTTTCCGGGGGAGACAGCGGATTCATCCACACCTTCAGCTACGCCGACGGGATTGTTGCGATGGATCGCTCGGTGCGGCCTTCGCGCGAGACGAACGGAGTATTCCTTGCGGGAATGACCGTCCATCCGGCCACCGGCAAACTCTACGTCTGCAATGAGGCCAATCACGAAATCTGGGTGATCCATCCGGAGACACTCCAGCTCGAGACGGCGATTGCCGTGGGACAATACCCGCATTCTTGCGCGTTCGGCGCCGACCGAAGACACCTCTACGTCAGCAACTGGGGAAGCCGAAGCGTGAGTGTGGTGGATACAGAGACGCATCGGCGCGTTCGCGACATCACGGTGGGACTGCGTCCGAACGACTTGACCGTGGCCCCGGACGGGCGGCTCTTTGTCGCGTGTGCCGGCGACAATACGGTGCATGTGATTCAAACACGGACATTGGAGAAGCCCGGCGAAGCGGCCAGCCCAGCCCGACGCTTGTGGGAAGGAACCCGGGAGATCATCTCCACCTCGCTCTATCCGCAGTCACCGGAAGGCAGCACCCCGGACGCTGTGGCCGTCTCACCGGATGGGAAGACACTCTTCATCGCGAACGCGGACAACAACGCCGTGATGGTGGCGGACATTTCGAATTCCACGTCCGAAGAGGCGCGTCGGAATCGGGAGAGCATTTCGGTGGCGGAAGGATTCATCCCCGTGGGTTGGTATCCGACCGCGCTGGTCGTAAGTCCGGACAACAAGACTCTTTATGTGGCCAACGGCAAAGGCTTGTCCTCCCGTGCGAACGTCCCGGTGAAGACGCCGGATCCACGCAAATTGCACAAGCCGCCCTCTTTTGACTATATCGGACGGACTTTGGAGGGTGCCCTGTCGATCATCGAGCGTCCCGAGGCGGCGCGGATGGCGGCCTACACGGAACAGGTCCGACGGAACTCGCCCTACACGCCGGACAGTTTTCGTCGCGCACCGAACCAGAGTGAAGGCATTGTGCCCGACCGGGCTGGCCAACCCAGCCCGATCAAGTATGTGCTCTACATCATCAAGGAGAATCGCACCTACGACCAAGTCCTCGGTGATATGAAAGACGCCCAGGGCCAGCCGATCGGCAACGGCGACCCCCATCTGACGATTTATGGTGAGACCGTGACACCCAATCACCATCAATTGGCCCGCGAATACGTGCTCTTCGACAACCTTTACTGCAATGGCGAGGTCAGCGTGGATGGCCACAGTTGGTGCGACGCCGCCATCGCGACGGACTACAATCAGCGTTCGTGGATCTTGTCCTACTCGAAACACGGCAAATTGCCGGGCAACGAGGAAATGGATAACCCCGCTGCCGGTTATCTCTGGGATCTCTGCAAACGGCACGGGTTGAGTTTCAGGAATTATGGTGAAGGCGCACAGCGCGTGCCCTCGGCGAACCGCGGGAAGTGGACCGGCGACCGCGACATGGACAAAGTGAAATGGTGGATTGAGGATCTGCACCAAGCGGAGAAAACAGGTCTGCTGCCGCGGTTCACCATCATGTCTCTGGGCGAGAATCACACTCGTGGCACGACGCCCGGCGCGTTCACTCCCGATGCTTCCGTGGCGAGCAATGACATTGGCTTGGGTCGGATTGTCGAGGCCGCCACTCGCAGCAAGTTTTGGCCGGAGATGGCGATATTTGTCATCGAGGATGACGCTCAGAACGGTCCCGACCACGTGGACGCGCACCGCACCGTGGGATTCGTGATCAGTCCGTACACCAAACGAACTTTCGTCGATAGCACGCTCTACACGACCGCCAGCATGATCCGAACAATGGAATTGATCCTGGATTTGCCGCCGCTGACCCAATACGACGCGGGCGCTACTCCCATGTTCAACTGTTTCCAGAAGACGGCTCAAATCACCCCCTACAATCCGCTAACCCCCAAAGTGGACGTACTCGCCAAGAACAGCGAGAAGTCGCCCTTCGCGAAGGAATCGAGACGCATGAATTTTCGCGAGTATGACCGCGCGCCGGAAGATGAGCTGAACCGCATTCTTTGGTATGTGGCGAAAGGTCCGAACGCGCCTTACCCAACCCCGATTCATCGGGCGATCTTCACGAAGCCGTGAGCCGCCGCCGCGAATGTTGACGCATGATGGACGGGGCGGGTTCGGCCGGTCCGGACGCTCGGGAGTGCGAAATCGGGGACTGTTTGGCCTGATCTGGGGATTCTGCTGCGAAGGGTGGATGCGGCCCTGCCGTTCTGTTGCGGAACGCAGTGGGGTCCCCTGGACCAGCGGGTTCGGGCTCTAAAGAAAAAGCGAGGCTGGTTTCCCAGCCTCGCTGCGATGATTTTCGGGTTCTCCGAAATTCAGCGGTCTAGTAATCCATCCCGCCCATGCCCCCATGTCCACCTGGAGCGGGAGCCGGTTTTTCCTTTTCGGGGATCTCCGTGATCAGGCACTCGGTGGTTAAGAGCAGGCCCGCGATCGAAGCGGCGTTTTGCAGAGCCGTCCGAGTCACTTTCTTGGGATCCACGACGCCGGCTTTCACGAGATCTTCGTATTCGCCGGTGCTGACGTTATAGCCTTCGTTGCCCTTGCGTTTCTTGACTTCTTGAACGACGACGGAACCTTCCACACCGGCGTTATCCGCCAGGGCGCGGACCGGGAACTCGATCGCTTTCTTGACGATGTCAACGCCGATCTGTTCGTCGCCCTGAAGCTTGAGGTTGTCCAGCGCGTTCAAACAGCGGATGAGAGCCACGCCGCCCCCAGGCACGATGCCCTCTTCCACGGCGGCTCGAGTGGCGTGCAACGCGTCTTCGACGCGAGCCTTCTTCTCTTTCATCTCGGTCTCGGTCGCTGCGCCAACGTTAATGACCGCGACACCGCCCGCGAGTTTGGCCAAGCGCTCTTGCAGCTTCTCGCGATCGTAATCGGAGGTCGTCTCCTCGATTTGGCGGCGGATTTGATTGACGCGGCCCTGAATCTCCGACGACTTGCCGTGGCCTTCCACGATGGTGGTGTTCTCCTTGTCCACCACGATCGACTTGGCTCGGCCGAGATCCTCCAATTGAACGTTCTCGAGCTTGATCCCCAGGTCTTCGGTCAGACATTTGCCACCGGTGAGAATGGCGATGTCTTCGAGCATGGCCTTGCGTCGATCGCCAAAGCCGGGCGCCTTGACGGCGCAGACATTGAGCGTTCCGCGAAGCTTGTTCACGACCAGAGTGGCCAGGGCTTCACCTTCGACATCTTCGGCGATGACCAGGAGCGGTTTGCCAATCTTGGCAATCCTCTCCAACAAAGGCAGCATGTCCTTCAAGCTGCTGACTTTCTTCTCGTAGATCAGGATGTAGGCCTCATCGAGTTTGGCCTCCATGGTTTCGGCGTTGGTCACGAAGTAGGGGGAAAGGTATCCCTTGTCGAACTGCATTCCTTCCACGACTTCGAGGGTGGTTTCGATGGATTTCGCTTCCTCAACGGTGATCGTGCCGTCCTTGCCGACCTTGTCCATCGCGTCCGCGATGATTTCGCCGATGGTGGTATCCCAGTTGGCCGAAACCGTGGCGACTTGCTTGATCTCCTCTTTGTCCTTGACCTTCTTGGCGATCTTCGCCAAGTGCTCAACCGCCGCTTCGACGGCTTTTTGGATGCCCCGCTGCATGCCGATCGGGTTCGCGCCCGACGTCACGTACTTCAATCCTTCCCGGAAGATGGATTCGGCCAACACGGTTGCAGTAGTGGTTCCGTCACCGGCGGCATCGCTCGTCTTGCTGGCGACTTCCCGCACCATTTGCGCTCCCATGTTTTCGTAGGGATCTTCCAGTTCGATCTCCTTGGCGACCGTGACACCGTCCTTGGTGACGGTGGGAGAACCGAATTTCTTATCGAGCACGACATTGCGCCCTTTGGGGCCCAAAGTTGCGGTGACGGCTCGAGCCAGTTTGTTCACGCCCTTCAGAAGCGCTTGCCGAGCCGCTTCATCAAAGATTAATTGTTTCGCTGCCATAGTATCTGTTCCTTTGTTCAGTAGTTATTCGATAACCGCAAGAATATCGTCGGAGTTGAGAATTTTGTATTCCTTCCCATCAAGCTTGATCTCTGTGCCGCCATATTTGCTGACCAGCACTCGGTCACCCTTCTTGACTTCGAATGGGACCTTTTTGCCATTGTCGTCAGTTTTGCCGGTGCCGAGGGCCACGACAAGACTCTCCATGGGTTTCTCTTTCGCGGAGTCAGGAATGATGATGCCACCCTTCTTGACTTCCTTGTCTTCCACGGGTTCGACCAGAATCCGATCGCCGAGTGGTTTTACGTTTATTGCCATACGTTCGTTATTTCTTTTGTTGGTTTTGATTGATTTGATGAATCAAATCCCGCCGCACTCGCGGTGGGAAAATGTGAATCCGCACTGGGACACGATTGCTTTCTTCGGGTTTCTCTTGAAATCGCAGCGACGCGTCCGTCACTTCTTCTCGTCCACGACTTCGGCGTCAATGATTGGACCATCGTCGCCTTTCCCGCCTTCACCCTTGGCGCCGCCACTTCGGGGATCTTTGCCACCCGCCTGGGGATTACCCGCCTTGGCCTTTTCCGCCGCCTCTTTGTAGAGCTCGGTCGAAACCGACTGCCAGACCTCGTTGAGCTTCTCGCTGGCAGTCTTGATCGCAGCTCCGTTGCTGCCCTTCAGCGCCTCTTTGACCTCATTGAGAGCGCCTTCGATTTTGCCCTTGTCTGGCGAAGAGATTTTGTCGGCATTATCCTTCAGCATCTTCTCCGAACGGTAAACGGCGTTTTCCGCTTCGTTGCGGCTTTCCACTTCTTCCCGCCGGTTTCGATCTTCTTCCGCGTGCAATTCCGCGTCTTTCCGCATTTTCTCGATCTCGTCCTTGCCCAACCCGCTGCTGGCGGTAATCGTGATCTTCTGCTCTTTGCCAGTGCCCAGATCTTTCGCGCTGACGTGGAGGATTCCATTGGCGTCGATATCGAAAGTGACCTCGATCTGCGGAACCCCGCGCGGGGCTGGCGGAATGTCCGTAAGCTGAAACTTGCCGATCGTCTTGTTGTCACGCGCGAATTGGCGTTCGCCTTGGAGCACGTGAATTTCCACACCGGGCTGATTATCGGACGCCGTGGAGAAGATCTCCGACTTGCGCGTGGGAATAGTGGTGTTGCGCTCGATCAGCTTGGTGAAAACACCCCCGAGCGTCTCGATACCGAGCGACAAGGGCGTCACGTCGAGCAGCAAAACATCTTTCACCTCGCCCTTGAGCACTCCCGCTTGAATGGCCGCCCCGACCGCGACGACTTCATCTGGATTGACTCCTTGATGAGGAGCCTTATTGACCATGGAATGGGCGGTTTCCACGACTCGAGGCATCCTTGTCATGCCACCCACCAACACCAGCTCATCGACTTGATCAGCGCTCACGCCAGCGTCCTTGAGACAGTTTCGAACCGGAGTTACTGTCCGTTCGAAGAGCGAATCGCAGAGCTGTTCCATTTTCGGACGCGTGAGCTTCATGCTGATGTGCTTCGGGCCACTCGCATCAGCGGTGATGAACGGAAGATTGATCTCGTACTGTTGGGAGCTGGACAGTGCGATCTTGGCTTTCTCAGCTTCTTCCTTAATCCGCTGCAGAGCATCTGGTTGTTTCCGAAGATCCATGGCATGCTCTTTCCGGAATTCGTCAAGAATCCAGTCCATGATTCGTGAATCCCAGTCGTCACCTCCCAAATGAGTATCGCCGTTCGTTGCCTTGACTTCGAACACTCCATCTCCGATTTCCAGGACCGATATGTCAAAAGTTCCTCCGCCCAGATCGTAAACGGCTATCTTCTCGTCTTTTTTCTTATCCAATCCGTAAGCGAGGGAAGCTGCGGTGGGCTCATTGATGATTCGAAGGACCTCCAAGCCCGCGATGCGACCGGCATCTTTGGTGGCCTGACGTTGGGAATCGTTGAAATAAGCGGGAACGGTAATAACGGCCTGGGAGATTTTCTCACCCAAACGCATCTCCGCATCAGCCTTGAGTTTGGCCAGAATCATCGCCGAAATCTCTGGCGGGCTGAATTGCTGCGTTTTTCCTTCGGACTCGACCTCGACCGCCACGTCACCGTTGGATGCTCTCACCACCTTGTAGGGCACGCGCTTGGTCTCTTCCTGCACCTCGTCATATTTGCGCCCCATGAATCGCTTAATCGAATAAATGGTGTTCCGGGGATTGGTCACCGCTTGGCGCTTGGCAGAATCTCCGACCAAACGTTCACCCGATTTGGTAAACGCGACCACGGAAGGAGTCGTGCGCTTGCCTTCCGAGTTTTCGAGGACGGAGGGCTCTCCACCCTCCATGACAGCCATGCAGGAGTTAGTCGTCCCTAAATCAATGCCAAGAACTTTTGCCATAGACACTTTGAATCAGTTATTCTCCTTCGCAGAGCAGCGCAAATGCCACCGTTTGCGTTGTTCGCAATAGGTTTATGTGGAATATATTACATAAGGCTACGATAGAAGTGTCAGTATGTTGAGTGTGTCAGTTGTGACAGGCTGACACGTTGTGAATTTAATTGTCTCAGCGCCGTGTCACATCTGGGGTGAGTAATTGGGCGCCATTCTCGGAGGAAAAAAGCGTGCTCCGGTCAATTATTCAGAATAATGTCGTTATTAGATTTTGAGAGCTCGGGCGCCGACTTGGCGCAACCGGGTGAAGAGCAATCAATAACCAACATACAGGAGAAGACTATGGCGGAAAAAATTGGATTCGTTGGTGTCGGGAGAATGGGGGCAAATATGGCGCGTCGCTTAAAGGAAAGCGGCTTTCAGGTGGTCGCTGTTTATGACAGGCTCGCGGAGGCGGCTCGATCGCTGGCGCAAGAGCTCGGCTGTGAAGCGTGCGTGACTCTGGCGCGCGTTACTCAGTTGTCCGACACAGTGATCACGGTCGTCACAGACGACAGGGCGATGCGGAGTATCTTTGGGTCTGTTAAAGCAGGCGATACACTGCTTTCGAAGGCTCGGGGTCGCTGTTTCATCAATTGCGCTACGATCAGCCCGAAGATGCACATCGAAGTTGAGAAGGCGTGCCGGAAGGTTGGAGCAGAGGCGGTGGAGGCATGTATGGCCTCTAGCATTACCCAGGCACGCCAAGGCACGCTTTATTTAATGTGCGGCGGAAATGAGAAGACCATCGAACGTGTGAAACCAGTCCTGGAGAAGCTCAGCGCGTCCCTGCGATACGTCGGTCCCGCGGGAAAAGCTGCCCAAGTCAAGGCCCTGGTCAATATGGTGATGAACATCAACACGGCGGCTCTGGCGGAGGGCTTGGCCCTCGGCGAGGCTCTGGGCCTGGATTTGGGGCTGTTGCGGGAGATTTTCTCCCAGACGGGCGCCAATTCCCGGGTGCTCCAGACGGACGGCGAAGATATGCAGAACAGGGAACACTCCTGCTTCTTCTCTGCTGCCCACGCGGCCAAGGATTCAGGGATCGCTCTCCATCTGGCGGTCGAGAAGCGTTTGAACTTGCCTCTCGCCGCTGTGACCAAAAAACAGTACGATCGCATGGTTAAGGAAGGGTTGGGTGAGCTGGACAAATCGGGCATCGCCGAACTCACATTCAAAGGGCGGCACCGAACCAAGGCCAAGGGCAAATAAGAAAAGCTGCATTTCGCCCGCCCATCCAGGGACGGTTGACCACCGTCCCTTTTTTGGTGCGCAGAGATTGCCATGATGCCCCTTCATCAGATCCGGAAGAACTGGAGAGAGAAAATGACCTCGGCCATTCCTTTCGGTTTGGGTCGGGTCAAGCCTAAGCATTTCCGCGATATGGCGACAGTGGTCTGGCGGAATCGAGACAACCTGGGGCATGCGTGGAAGGTCTTGAGCCAGGGAGTGTGCGACGGATGTGCGCTTGGCGTGGCCGGTTTCCATGACTGGACGATCGATGGCATTCACCTCTGCATGACCCGGCTGAATCTGCTTCGTTTGAATACCATCCCCGCGTTGGATGTGCGGCAGCTTGAAGACATCTCGCGCATCGGCTCGATGGACAACGCCCAACTACGCGAGCTGGGACGCCTGCCGTATCCGATGATCCGATCTCGATCGGAGCGAGGTTTTCGTCGCATTTCATGGGATGAAGCGTATCGACGGATCGCGCAGAGAATCCGCGCCGTGGATCCGAAGCGTTGGGCCATGTTTGTGACGTCTCGCGGGGTCACGAACGAGGTCTATTACATGGCTCAGAAAGTGGCCCGGTTCCTGGGCACGAACAACGTCGATAATGCGGCGCGATTGTGTCATGCCCCGTCGTCAGCGGCCATGAAAGAGATGCTTGGGGTGGCGGCGTCCACGTGCAGCTACAAAGATTGGTACGGCGCGGATCTGATCGTGTTTTTCGGAGCGAATCCTGCCAACGACCAACCGGTCACGACCAAGTATCTGCACGAAGCCAAGCGTTTGGGAACTCGCGTGGTCCTGGTGAATCCGTATCGGGAACCGGGCATGGAGCGTTACTGGGTGCCATCGACTTTGGGCAGCGCCTTGTTTGGGACGGACATTGCGGATTATTGGTTTCCCATCTCCCAAGGAGGCGACATCGCTTTTCTTTACGGGGTTTTGAAAGTTGTCTTCTCGCACGGTTGGCATGATCGCTCCTTCATCGATCGCAGCACCGTCGGTTTTCGCGAACTTCGGGAACGGGTGGAGTCATTCGATTGGCCGATCCTCGAAGCACAGTCCGGGCTGAGTCGGGCCAGCATGGAGGAATTCGCGGAGTTGATCCGAGAGGCCAAGACCGCGGTGCTCGTCTGGAGCATGGGGATCACCCAGCACGCGTTTGGGGCCGACGCCGTGCGGATGATCCTGAACCTGGGCCTCGTGAAAGGCTACGTGGGGCGGGATCGATGCGGTCTGATGCCGATTCGCGGTCATTCGTCCGTGCAGGGCGGGGCAGAGATGGGAGCCTATTCGACAGCGTTTCCCGGCGCCATCCCGATCAATACCCAGAACGCGGACGCTCTGGCCGCGCACTACGGATTTCCGATCCCAGCGTGGCCGGGTCTGACGGCGACGGAAATGGTCGAAGCGGGCGCGCGCGGCGAGCTCGAGTTGCTCTACTGTCTGGGTGGGAATCTTCTCCGGACGCTGCCTGAGCCCACGTACGTCCGACGAGCGTTAGCCAACCTGCCGGTTCGGGTTCACCAGGACATTATTCTCAACGATCAAATGCTCATCGAGGCCCGGGAGGAAGTGATCTTGCTCCCCGCGAAAACGCGGTATGAGCAGGACGATGGCGGGACAGAAACCAGCACGGAACGGCGGATCATGTTCAGCCCTGAGATCCCACGTCAGGTCGGCGAAGCCCGGGCGGAATGGAAGATTCTCCGCGAACTCGCGGCGACCGTTGACCCGAATCGGGCCGCTTTGATTGGGTGTGAAACGGGTTGGCAGATGCGGGAAGAGATCGCTCGAGTGGTTCCGTCTTATGAGGGCATTCAGCATCTGAAGAAGAGCGGCGACGCCATCCAGTACGGGGGGCCTCATTTGTGCGAGAACGGCATCTTCCCCACTGCCGATGGCAAGGCCCATTTTCGAGCCGTGTCCCTTCCGGACCTGGAGCGCAACGAGGGGGAGTTCGAAGTCAGCACCCGTCGCGGCAAGCAGTTCAACACCCTGATCTATGCCGAAGTGGATCCGCTGAACGGAGCCTCTCGCGATGCCGTATTGATGAATCCAGATGACGCGGCGGCGCTGCGTCTGGCCCATGACGACCGCATACTTCTAACGAATCACGTCGGAACCCTGACCGGCCGCGTGTTTCTCGCTCCGATCGCGCGGGGCAATCTGCAGGTGCATTGGCCGGAAGGCAATGTCATCATCCGCCGCGGCGTGACCGATTCCGCGGGAGGAGTTCCGGACTACAACACCCGCGTCCGGGTGGAGAAGGCAGTCTGAGGCTCGATCCGACTCTGAGTGGAGCCAGGAGAGTCGCCAGAGGGCCGCAATATTCGCTGACCGGAGGGGAATTGTCGTGGCAAAACAAGAAGCGCACATCCTGAAGACGACCGGCCCGGAAACGTCCGAGGCCGCGATTCTCCAACATCGCTCCGGCGGCGCCAAAGAAGAAAAAACCGATCTGCTCGCCCGCGAGGAACCACTGGAAATTCGAGTGCGGGGGCGCAGCGTCGTGGTGACGATGCGCACACCCGGACACGACTCGGAACTGGCGGCAGGATTCCTCGTCGCGGAAGGAATGGTTCGGAGTCGGCGGGACATTCTGGAAATCGCGCCCTGCCAGCAGGGCCACACTCGGGGGAACACCCTCAATGTCTTCCTCTCACCGGAGGTCGAATTCGATTTCGAGCGACTGACCCGGCACGTCTTTGTCGCTTCGAGTTGTGGTCTCTGCGGCAAGGCATCGATCGACGCGGTTCATCAGCACTTCGCCCCGGTGAACTCCACGGTCCAGCTCCAGACGGATGCTCTGATTCATCTGCTCGAAGCCTTCCGATCGGCGCAGAATGTGTTCGGACGGACGGGCGGCCTGCACGCGGCCGGAATCTTCGACGCGCAGGGGCGGTTGATTGTCCTCCGGGAGGACGTCGGACGGCACAATGCTATGGACAAGGCGATCGGCTGGGGCTTCTTGGAAAGCCGCTTGCCCTTCAATTCGCATATCCTGCTCGTCAGCGGTCGCGCATCCTTCGAAATCATGCAGAAGGCCCTCGCCGCGAGAATTCCGATCGTCGCCGCGATTTCGGCCCCATCGAGCTTGGCGGTAGAGTTCGCTCGCGAGAGCGAACAGACCTTGGTCGGCTTTCTTCGCGGGACGGGTTTTAATGTTTATGCCCGGTCGGACCGGATCCTTGGCTGAGCCCGTGGCGTTGGCGTTGATCGGCTTGAGACCGGCCGAACATGCGAGCCGGGCGACTCCTGGGGCGGGAAGGAGATTTGTCGCGCCGGGTGGTCCGTCCGCTCCCGGAATGATCAAAATGTTCTCCCTGGCTTGCCAGCAGTTCTCATTTTGACTCAGGACACTGTCCGTTCCACGCATGTAGTCCCGGCTTCAGCCGGTTTCACGTGGCGACCGGCTGAAGCCAGGACTACATACTTGTCAAAATGAGAACTGCTGCTGGCTTGCCTTTAAGGATTTGTTGGCTTACTTTCTTCAATCGATGACGATGAGCAAAGTTAGTTCCTCCCTGCATTTTGTAAAAACTCATTTGCCAGCCGACCAAGAGGGATCCAACGAAACCTACTGGGTCCCTAACACCGATGTGTATGTCTGCGATGAAGGATTGGTCGTCAAAGTCGAACTGGCTGGCATGCGAAGAGAAGACCTGGAATTGGTGGTGGAGAGCAATCGGGTCAGAATCACTGGCCACCGCCCGGATGGCTGCCGCTCGGGCAAGTGCAAATTCCTGGTCATGGAGATCAATTACGGCGGGTTTGAAACCGTCATCGAGTTGCCCAAGGGCTACGACCTCACTCAGGCTCGGGCTTCCTATCACAACGGCTTCTTGAGGATCGATGTTCCGGCGCAGACCGAAAACAGCTAGGCCTCATCCTTACGACTCATTATTTCTGCTGCTAAGTAAAATTTCGTGAACTTTTTGAGGTCGGTCGGCATCTAATGGTTAGAGTGCCCTACGATGACTCCGCCAGACACGGAATTTATTAGCATCCTTGGCGCCACCGCTGGCGCCGGAGAGATCCCGATCTCCAAGGCGGGGGCCAAATCCCTTCCGGACGTATTGCCGATTCTGGGATTGGCGGACATCGTGGTGTTTCCGGGAATGGTCGCACCACTTCTGGTCGAGTCGGCGCAGAGCATCCGGTTGATCGACGACGTGGTGGCTGGAGATCGGTTTCTCGGTCTGGTGCTTCAACATGACCCCGAGAAAGACGAACCATTGCCCCGAGATCTCTGGCAGCACGGGTGCGCCGCTCGAGTTCTGAAGATGCTGAAGTTTCCCGACAACACCGTGCGGGTGCTCGTGGAGGGGTTGCGACGGTTTAAGATTAAAGAATTTACGGCGCAGGAGCCGTATCTGTGCGCCCGGATCGACGTCCTCCGGGAAGTCGTGGAAGACTCCGTGGAGATGGCCGCTCTGGCCCGCAATGCCCAGGTCCAATTCCAGGAGATCATCAATTTGTCGCCGGCCCTTTCGGATCAAGTCAAGATCACGGCCCTCAATACCGAGCAACCTGGAAAACTGGCCGATCTGATCGCGGCGAACCTGAACCTCAATCTCGAGGAGCGGCAGCACCTCTTGGAGACCGGAGTGGTCAAGGAACGACTGCTGCGATTGCTCCCGTTGCTCAGCAAGGAATTGGAGGTCCTGACCCTCGGGAGCAAAATTCAGAAGGAAGTCGCGACCTCGATGTCCAAGAGTCAGCGCGACTTTTTCCTCCGGGAACAAATTCGAGCCATTCAGCGGGAGTTGGGCGAGAACGATCCCAATTCCGGGGAACTCAATTCCCTGCGCGAGCAGGTGGAGAAGAATCGGCTGCCCGAGGAGGCGAAAAAGGTGGCGCTGAAAGAACTCGAACGTCTGCAGCAAATCCCGTTTGCCGCCGCCGAATACACCGTGACGCGCGCCTACCTGGATTGGTTGATCAACCTCCCTTGGGCCAAGAGCACGGACGACAAATTGGATTTGGCGGGCGCGGCTCAAATTCTGGACCAACAGCATTTCGGTCTCTCGAAAGTCAAGGACCGACTCCTCGAATTCCTGGCCGTCATCCAGCTCAAACAACGATTAAAAGGGCCGATCCTCTGTCTGGTGGGGCCGCCCGGCGTGGGTAAAACGTCGCTTGGTCAGAGTGTGGCCGATGCTTTGGGACGGAAGTTCGGGCGCATTGTCCTGGGCGGAATGCGCGACGAAGCGGAGATTCGCGGACATCGACGCACCTACGTCGGCGCCTTGCCCGGGCGGATTCTCCAGACCCTCCGGCGCCTGGAGAGCAATAATCCGGTCGTGCTCCTGGACGAGATCGACAAAGTCGGTTCCGATTTTCGCGGCGATCCGGCGGCGGCGCTCCTTGAAGTGCTGGACCCGCAGCAGAACAGCGTTTTCACGGATAATTACCTCGATCTTCCCTTCGACTTGTCCCGGGTTCTGTTTCTCACCACCGCCAATTGGCTGGAGCCCATTCATCCGGCGTTGCGAGATCGACTCGAAGTGATCGAGCTCCCTAGTTACACTACGATGGAGAAGTTGCAGATCGCCAAGCGCTATCTGGTGCCGCGCCAAATCGAGGAGCATGGTCTGAAACGCAAGGTCGTCAAATTCCCGGAGACGACGCTCCGGCGGTTGATTGACGACTACACCCGGGAGGCTGGGGTGCGGCAGTTGGACCGCGAAATCGCCACTCTGACCCGCAAGGCGGCGCGCGCGATGATTGTGAAAAAGGGACTCCAGCAACCGCTCATCATCATGCCGGGACTGCTCACCGAGTATTTGGGAGTGGCTCGCTACGTCTCGGAAACGGCTGAGGTGATCACCGCATCCGGCATTGCCATCGGACTGGGGTGGACTCCGGTGGGAGGCGACATACTCTTCATCGAAGCCACGCGCATGCCCGGCAACGGAAAACTCCTCCTGACAGGATCGCTCGGGGAGGTGATGAAGGAAAGCGCCCAGACCGCGCTCAGTTTCCTGCGCAGCCAGGCCAGGCAGTTGCAGCTCGATCTCGGCGATTTCGACAAGTTCGACATCCATATCCATGTCCCGGCCGGGGCGACCCCCAAAGACGGTCCGAGCGCGGGAACCACCATCGTCGTCGCATTGGCTTCTCTTTTTGCCCAACGCAAGGTTCGCTCGGATCTCGCCATGACCGGTGAAATCAGCCTGCGCGGACGCATTCTCCCGGTCGGCGGCATCAAGGAGAAGGTTCTGGCGGCGTCTCGAGCCAGGCTGAAGCAGGTCATCTTGCCGGAGCGCAACCGCAAAGACTGGGAGGAAGTGCCGGCGGAAGTCCGAAAAAAAATGAAAGTCCAATTCGTGCAGCATGTCTCGGATTTAATCCGGCTCGCTTTGAACTCCAAATGACTTCGTTCACCATTCTCTTGGTTTCGTGCGCTGTCTCGGCGGTTGCGGTTCTCCGCTCCTTTGGACAGTCTTCGAGCCCTGCGCCCTCCAAAGCGGATCGTGAAGCGCAATCGCTGGTGCGCGATCTCCTCGCCCAAATTCCCACGAAATCCACGGTCATCACCGGTTCGCTCAGGACCACCGACGCCGACAGTCGCCGAGGTGAAGTGAAAGTGACTTTCACGGTTCAACCCGGAACGAACGGCTGGCTGGGAATCTTTGAGACCACCGGGACCAACCGGATTGGATTCGAGAAGCTGGTGGTGATGCACGGCGTGGACCAGCCCAATCGTTACCTCTACACCCGGGTCCGTGATCTCAAGAATCCGACCGCGGCCGCCGTGACTTTAAGCGGTCCGGAAGCCGCCATCCCGTTTGCTGGAACGGATTTCTGGTTGTCGGATTTGGGGTGGGAGTTTCTCCATTGGCCCGAGCAACGCCTCGTGCGCAACGCCAAGATCACCATGAAATTGGGCCGGTCCTGTTGGATTATGGAAAGTGTCAATCCTCGTCCGACGGAAACGGATTATGCGAGGGTCATCTCCTGGATTGATCGGGAGTCGGGCGGCTTGATTTACGCGGAAGCATTCGATTCCCAACGCCGACTCCACAAAGTTTTCTCCTTGAAACGATTTGCGAAGAATCAGGTCAAGGAAATGGGGATCGACAATCGAAAGGCCGATTCGCGAACGCGTCTCGAGTTTTCTTTCGACGAATAGAGTGCGTGTTGATGCCTTGGGACGGCTTTTCCTCCCGGTTTTCCCGGTTAGCCAAAGCTCTTGGCCAAGTCGTGGAGCGATGGATGGGGAGGCTCGAAGGTCGTCCGCTGGTCGCGCGGTCAAGGAAAACAGAGCCGACCCGCCAACCACCCTCACCCGGGGTTCACCGGCAAGAACGCGCCATGCCTCGGCACGCCGTTGAACGACCGGTCCAGCCCGAGCCGCTGCCACATCCCGGCCACCGCCCGGCCGAGGATTTCCACGTCGCCGC